>JAHBWO010000003.1 GCA_019636945.1 Nitrospira sp.
CGCTCGCTGTTTCCATTGGAGTCCGCCACAGGACCGATTGTGAACCATGCCGGGCGTGCGGTGATCTTGCTTTCGTCCAATGATTATCTTGGTCTCTCCACACATCCCCAGGTGATTCAGGCCGCCATCGAGGCGACGGAACGATATGGGACGGGAGCCGGCGCGTCGAGGCTGGTCAGCGGTACGCTTCCTCCCCATGCCGCTCTTGAGAATGCGCTGGCGAAGTTTAAAGGGGCAGAGGCATCGTTGGTATTCGGGGCTGGATACCTTGTCAATATAGGTGTGATTCCAAATCTTATCGGCCGGGGTGATCTTATTTTTGCCGACCGGTTGTGCCATGCCAGTCTGATTGATGGCTGCCGATTGAGTCAGGCCGATTTCCGGGTCTTTCGGCACGGTGATTGTGCGCATCTCGAAGCACTCCTGCGACGGCGGGCCAGCAATCGTCGCACCCTGATCATCACGGAAGGCCTCTTCAGTATGGATGGCGATGTGGCGCCGTTGGCCGATCTGGTGGAGCTGGCCGAACGATACGACGCGATGTTGTACGTGGATGATGCCCATGGAACCGGCATCATGGGAGCCACTGGTCGTGGCACGATCGAGCACTTCGGTCTGGAGCGGCGAATCCCCTTTCATATGGGAACACTCAGCAAAGCGCTCGGCAGTTATGGAGCGTATGTCGTTGGATCCAATGAGTTTGTGCAGTATTTACTCAACAGGGCCCGATCCTTTATTTTTACCACGGCGCTTCCTCCTGCCATCGCGGCGGCCGCCTCAGCTGCCATCACCATTATTGAGCGGGAGCCGGACCGACGAGATCGGCTTTGGGCGAATCGCCAATATTTGTCCGACGGGCTTAAGAAGCAAGGTTTTCGTCTGACACCAACCGTCAGTCCCATTCTCCCGGTTCTCATCGGCGATGCAGCGCATGCCTCCGCGTTCGCTGATCGTCTTCTCGCCCACGGGGTGTATGCTCCTGCCATTCGACCGCCCACAGTGCCCGACGGTACGAGCCGGATCCGGTTCACAGTGACTGCCGCGCACACCACGGAGCAACTTGATGAAGCCCTGCAGGCCGTGATGCTCGCCGGTCGTGAAACTGCCCTCCTCTAACTCGCTCCACGCCGTGCGGCGCCTTCCGGCTATTTTCTTGCTTTCAGGCAGTGCTGTGGCATGATGCACAGGGTGTTTCCATCCTCGCTATAACCCATTTACCAGGGGTCACATCGAATGGATATTTCCAAGCTGCTGACGTTCTCGGTCAAGGAAGGCGCGTCCGATTGTCATATCAGTGCGGGCGAGCCCCCGATGATCCGCATTCATGGTGATCTCAAAAAACTTGACCATCCCCCGCTGACACCCGATGAAACACACGCGTTGATCTACGACATGATGAACGACGCTCAACGGAAGTCCTTCGAGGAAAAACGAGAATGTGACTTTTCCTTTGAGCTTGGGGACATCGCACGGTTCCGAGTCAACGTATTTGTCCAGCAGCGAGGGCTCGGCGCTGTGTTCCGAAATATTCCAACGACGATTCTTCCGTTGGAGAAGCTCGGCATGCCGCCGATTCTCAGGCAACTCTGTGACAAGGAGAAAGGCTTGATTTTGGTGACCGGACCGACAGGATCCGGTAAGTCGACGACGCTGGCCGCGATGGTGGACTATCTGAACAATACGTTTGAAGGTCATATCATTACCATTGAAGATCCGATCGAGTTTGTCCACAAATCCAAGAAGTGTCTGGTCAATCAACGCGAACTCGGTGTGCACACCCTGTCCTTCGCCAATGCCCTGAAGTCAGCGCTACGTGAAGATCCGGACATTGTGCTGGTGGGAGAAATGCGGGACTTGGAGACCATTCAACTGGCGTTGACCGCCGCAGAAACCGGACACTTAGTTTTTGGCACCCTTCACACGTCAAGTGCGCCAAAGACGATCGATCGCATCATCGACGCGTTCCCGCCAGCGCAGCAGGCGCAGATCAGGACACAGCTTTCTGAAGCCTTGGAAGCGGTGCTCACTCAGACCCTCCTGAAGAAGAAAACAGGAGGGCGGGTCGCCGCGTTAGAAATCATGGTGGCGACGACGGCTGTACGGAACCTGATTCGTGAAGCGAAGTTACATCAAATCCCGGGCATCATGCAGGCGAGTCAAAAAGACGGGATGCAAACGATGGACATGGCCTTGGTTGATCTTGCGACACGTGGAGTCGTGCATAAGGCAGAGGCACAGTCGCGTAGCATGAATCCGAATCTGTTCGGGGCGTCGGTGGCTGGAGCGGCGTAAGACCACAGCGACGGCGGAGTATGAGCATGGATGTTCGAAGTCTCTTAAAAGTCATGGTGGAACGCGAAGCGTCGGACTTGTATTTGACCATCGACGCTCCGCCGATTTATCGGGTTCATGGCGCAACCCAGCAGACGGAGGCACCGCCGTTTACAAATGAGCAGCTTGAAGCGCTGGCCTTGGCGCTCATGCGCGGGCAACAGCGGAGCGAATTCGAAGAAAAAATGGAGATGAACCTGGCGTTGTATTACAAGGAACTCGGACGGTTCCGCGTCAACATCTTCAGACAGAAGGGCAATGTCGGTCTGGTGTTTCGGCACATCAAGGCGGAAATCCAGACGGTCGAGCAGCTCCAACTTCCTCCGATCATCAAAGATATTGCGATGACCAAACGCGGCTTAGTACTGGTTGTCGGTGCGACCGGTTCCGGAAAATCGACGACGTTGGCGGCGATGATCGACCACCGCAATACCATTTACCCGGGCCATATCATTACCGTCGAGGATCCGATTGAGTTCGTCCACCAGCATAAACAATCACTCATCACACAGCGTGAGGTCGGGTTTGATACTTTGACGTTCCAGAACGCGCTCAAAAATACGCTCCGGCAGGCTCCGGATGTCATTCTGATCGGCGAGGTGCGGGATACGGAGACGATGGAAGCTGCGATCACCTTTGCCGAGACCGGCCACCTGTGCATTGCGACACTGCACTCCAACAACGCCAATCAAGCGATCGAACGAATCATGAATTTTTTTCCGGTCGAACGTCATGCCCAGATCTATTTGCAACTTTCCTTGAATTTGCGGGCGGTTGTTTCGCAACGGCTGATCCCGTCGTTGGATGGGAAACGGGTGCCGGCGTTAGAAATCATGATGGACACACCGCGTGTCAAGGACTTGATCAAGAAGGCCGAGATCGATACCTTGAAGGAAGCTATGGAGCAAGGAACAGATGAAGGGTGTCAGACCTTCGACTATGTCTTGTTTCAGCTGTATAAGGCGAACAAGATTTCATTGGAGCAGGCCCTGATCAATGCCGATAGTGCGAACAATCTTCGCTTGAAGATCAAGCTTGAAGGACTCAAAGGTGATGAGGCTGTGAACGCACTGCTTGATAAGCAGCCAGGAACAGGTCCAGGTGCGGATGCCTTCAAAATCCAGGGCGGTCCCTCCGGGAACGTCACCCCCTTCCGAAAACGATAGGAATTCTGACTCCCCTCTCACGCCCTCTATAAGCTTGCTGACGAATGATCCAGGATGCCGTTCCGGTATCCTACCTTTTGCTAGTGTTCGGCAGTTTGCTGTTCAAGGTACACCGCGATCTGTTCAAGGGCTAATGCACTGAGTTTGGAGCCATACCAGGTTGGCATGGTGTGTTCAGGGTATCCCTGCACCACAAATCGCTGAGGGTCCAGCACCGATTCCACGATATACTCATGGACCGTCCTGGCCTCTCCCTGGTAGGCCGGATCCGTAAGTCGTTGTGTGCCAGTTGTGCCAAGTATCAAGGGCGGTCCAACGTGGCCGTTGGCTCCAGGAATGCCAGGGATGACGTGGCAGACCGCGCAGCCAGCCTGTGTGAACAGGACGCCGAAAGGCTCCTCCCCTGTCACCAACGGGACTTTGTCCGGTGTAAGAGGTCCTCCTATGGTCTCGCTCGGCATGACTCGTGGAGATGGGGTTCGAAGGGCCCAGATCACCGACAAGCAGATCAACGCAATTGCTGTCCATACGACAGCCGGTTTCGGTGATCGTGGTTCAGGTTTTAATGTAGAGGGCTCCAAAGCCTAATAGAGAAGACAAGGTTGTATGTTCCGATAATCAGGCCGTGTTCCGACCATCGGGACAATCTAGGATCTGCCCGTTATTTCCCCTGGACCAACTTAAGGAGCTGCGCCAATGGATCGGCCTCGATCTTACCATTCGGAGTCAGTTTGTCGATCAGGTTGGGAAGAAGGTTGGATAACTGTGAGCTCGCATCTTGCGGAGACAATCCGGCCTTGCTTGCCAGTTGCATGAGTACATCGCTTCCTAACCCTTGCTCAATCTGTTGCGGCGACACCGGCATATTCTGGCCTGTGCTCACCCAGGAATTTACAATCTCACCCAATCCGTTTTTCTGAAAGGCCTGAACCAGCCCAGCCAGTCCACCCAGGTTGCTGTTGTTGCCCAGTAAACTGGTGACGGCTTGCAGCAGCGGGTTCTGCGCGCTCTGCCCACCCAGAAGACCGCCAACAACTTGTCCCATTTGATCCATCAATCCCATAATCGGTACCTCCGTTCAATGCGACGTGCGCGAATTTGATTCCCATGGTTGTGCCACGTACGTGATGTACCATAGGTGGCATGCAGAGTCCAAGTGGGAATCTGCTGGTGATCGCGAGGGATTCGATCATCGTGCAGAGGTCTTGTAGGTTTTAGAATTCATGAGGTTTTATCACGATGGAAGCCGAATAGTTAGAACATGATGATAGGGGACCCAGCCCTTGTGTTGAGCGGGGACCTTGTGTGGACGAAACTTCTGGTATGATGATTCAACGGAGGTCGAGGATGGCAAATCATAGAATGACTCTCATTAGCCTCTTTGCAATTGGGTTTGCCGGTATCAACGTATTGGCGCTTCCGGTCTCGGCTGAAATGTACGTTGCCGGAACGGCGGGAGTAAACTTTGCGGATCGAATCAACAGTATTGCGGGAACAGGCAGCCAGGCCGGGGTGCCTGGCCCATTTGTTGACTTTGATCTTCAAAACTCGATTACGTATGGGGCCAAAGTGGGATATTTCCCCGGTCATAGTTGGATCGGGATTGAGGGCGAAGTTCTCCATACGACCCCACACATCAAGCAGCTGGACTCAGATCCAGGGATTCACATGCGGGTCACTACGGTCGGTGCCAATGTTATTGCACGATACCCAGGCCGAACATTTCAGCCGTACGTCGGTGCCGGCATCGGAGCCGCCATCGCTCACATTGGAGACACACCGACCGTGCGGAGTGATTCTGACCTGGCCGCGGCCTGGAATGTCCTGGCTGGTCTTCGTGCATTCGTCACGCCCAAGATCGCGGTTTTTGGGGAGTATAAGTATGGAGGGGCAACATTGAAGTTTGATCAAGCATTCGGTGACCTCGGCGGTTTTAGTGGCAATTACAGAGCTCAGCATGTTCTTGGTGGCCTGTCCTATCATTTCTAGAGGAGAACGACCATGTCTCGCATGACGATGCTCGCGTCTCTGGTTGGTGGGGCGCTCATGTGTTCGGCCTGTGCTGAATCTGTACATCAAGTCCAACGCGATACGGAGTTGCTCGGAGTTCCCCTTGGATTGGAACAGGAGATCGATACCAGCGTCCTGTTTGCAGACTTAAAACGAGCTCCCAGCGAATACGTCGGGCGAACCGTGATGGTCGGTGGGACTGTCATTCGCGCGAAACGGACAGAGGCTGAAACGGAAGTGGAGGTCTTGCAACTCCCGACAGAGAAAGACGGTCCCTTGTCAGAGGATCGTCTTCGATCCGAGGGTCGGTTCCTCGCAGTCCGAACGGCGTTTCTTGATCCAGCCAGCCTCCCACAAGGGACGCCCATTACCGTGATCGGCATCGTGAAAGGCGAGATCACCAGAGCACTTGATGAAAGCGACTATACCTATCCTGTTCTTGAAGTGAAACATATCATCGATTGGAACAGTATTGCGTCCCAGAGACGAAGGGATCGGAGTCCATACTACGGAGCCTATTATCCACCATACGGATACAGCGGGCTCTACCCCTATGGCGGTGCGTACGGTGGATATTGGGGAGGACCGTTTGGCGGGTATTATGGCGGCCGTGGATTCTATGGGCCCTCCCGAGGTTTTTCACCCGGGCCGTCATCACCTCCGCCGCCGCGAGCCGTCCACCCACGGCTGAGAGGTAGGTAGCGACGGATGCAGGGGGAGAAAGCTGAGCCAATGAGCGAGGAGCGTCTTTCTACCCAACCACACTACTCTCGCCGTGAAGCCCTTGCCTGGGCGGGGGCGAGCGGCGTCATCTGGCTGATGGCAGGAGCACGAACCTCGACTCAAGCCGCTTCCGATACGTTCCATCCCCCGTGTCTTGTCAGACCTGCACAGACCGAGGGGCCCTATTTCATCGAGGAACGTTTGCACCGATCTGATATTCGCACTGATCCAGCCAACGGGACGGTCGCAGCTGGTACGCCGTTAACTCTCACCTTTCATGTGTCTCGCAGTCATGCGGGCACCTGTCAGCCCCTATCTGATACTCTAGTGGACATCTGGCATTGTGATGCGAAGGGAGTCTATTCCGATGTCCACGATGCTGGTTTTGACACAACCGGACAAAAGTTTCTACGCGGATATCAGATGACCGATACACAGGGGATCGCACGATTCCAAACCATCTACCCAGGCTGGTATCCGATCAGGACCGTTCATATTCATTTCAAGATTCGCACTGCGCCGATGATTCGAAGAAGCTACGAGTTCACGTCACAGGTATACTTTCCCGATGCACTGACAGACTACGTGCACAGGGCACTCCCCTACTCGTTGAATGGTCGCCGCCGCGTGCGCAATCACCATGATTTTATCTTTCGTGACGGGGGTGAGCACCTAACAGCCTGCGGAAAAACTCTTGCGTTGGCCTGTTCTCTGGCGTAGATCAGTGAAACTCTCTACAGTTCTCTCCAGGAGGCTTGCGATGCGTGGTCAGGATACCCAGCAAGGCGGTCTTTTCAGTTATCTCTCGCCTGAGGCGCGAGTCCCCGTAACACATCCTCTGCGGCCCATTCGGAAGTCTGTGGACACCGCTCTGACCGCGTTGTCGTCCAAACTGGCGAAGCTCTATGCCGCAACCGGTCGCCCCTCGATCGCTCCAGAGAAGCTCCTACGGGCCCTATTGCTGCAGGTGCTGTACAGCATTCGGAGTGAACGGATGTTGATGGAACAACTGGACTATAACCTGTTGTTCCGCTGGTTTGTGGGGCTGGACCTGGATGCGCCCATTTGGGACGTGACCGTGTTCACGAAGAACCGCGATCGCTTACTGGAGGGTGAGGTTGCCACCGCATTCTTCGAGCAGGTCCTGGCCCAAGCCAAGGCCCAGCGTCTCTTGTCCGATGAGCATTTCACGGTTGATGGCACGCTGATCGAAGCCTGGGCAGGCCAGAAAAGTTTCAAAAAGACGGGAGAGCCCGCCCCAGGCTCGCCCTCGGATGATCCCGGCAACCCCAGCGTCAACTTCCGAGGCGAGCGACGGACCAATGCTACGCATGTGTCGACGACTGATCCGGAGGCGCGATTGTACAAAAAGGCTGCGGGGCAGGAGGCTAAGCTCTGCTTCCTGGGCCATGTTCTCATGGAGAACCGGAATGGGTTGGTCGTTCAGGCGACAGTCACCCCAGCAACGGGGACGGCGGAGCGGGACGCAGCTCTGGCCTTGGTGGATGCCCAAGCTCCTGCCGGGCGTATCACCTTGGGGGGCGATAAGAACTACGACACTGCGGCGTTTGTCGCGGCGCTGCGGGAACGCCAGGTGACGCCGCATGTCGCCCAGCACATAACGCGACGAACCAGTGCGATTGACGGTCGGACCACGCGACACGCTGGCTATGCGGTCAGTCAACAGAAGCGGAAACGAATCGAAGAGGTCTTCGGTTGGTTGAAGACGGTAGGCCTGGTGCGCAAAGTCAAGCTCCGTGGCGTACCGCGAGTCGGCTGGCTCTTCACCTTCGCAGCGGCGGTGTATAACCTTGTGCGGATGCGCAATCTCCGAGAGGCCACCGTATGAGGGCCCCGGGCCTAAACAAATGCGCTGCCGGGCTCTGCACGCCTCCAACGAAGGAAGCCCGCTCATTAACGAAAAGCGGTGTGGGTGCCTGTGGGCAGCAGATGAGGGCTACGAGCGTACGTAACCTGGGTTTTTCCGCAGCCTGCTAATGCTGGAGCCATCAGAAACGAACAACGGCTATACCGCAACCTTCCCGATCGCGCTGGTCACGCCCTGATCGCCACTCGTCGCATTTCTACGTATTGACGCATTCGTGCGGATCTCGATAGGCTCCATGTATTCATACACGCTCTGCCTTAGGAGGACATGCACATGAGACGACTCCGTGATGCCGGTCTGTTGACGTGCGCCCTGCTGGTTCCCTTTGCTGTGATTGCCGCGCCGCCTCCTGAGGTGAAAGTCGATTACTCGGCCGACAGTACGATGGAGACTGAAGGCGGTATGACGATGAAGTCACGCATCTATCACACGGTCGATAAAGATCGAATGGAGATGGGCGGTTCGGACGGCATGGTCTCAATCATCCGGAAGGATAAGAAGGTTGTGTGGCAGTTGATGGGCAATATGTACATGGAAATGCCGATGGACCCCTCCAATGCATCCGGAATGGACGCGTTCGACATCGTGGAGCAGACCGAGGTCGGTCCGGACACCATCAACGGTCTGAGGACCACCAAATCCAAGATCGTTGCCGTGAAGAAGGACGGCTCCGGAAAATTCGGCGGCTTTTTCTGGACCACAAAGGAGGGGATCACCGTCAAGATGGATATGCTCTCGAAAGAGGGCGATAAGAAGATGCGCATGACCAGCGAATTGACCAATGTGAAGCTTGAAAAGCAGGACCCTGCACTCTTCGAGATTCCAGCCGGCTACACTAAGAACGACATGGGAGCCATGATGGGCGGCATGCCCAATATGGAAGAATTGAAGAAGAATGCACGACAGCAGAGACAATCTCGTGAAAACCAAGCCAAAGAAAGCCTGGGTGAGCAAATACCTGACGTCAATAAGATGATGAAGGGACTGTTTGGGAAGTAAGGGAGGTTGTCACTGATGCGTCTGACGCAAGTAGCCGTTGCCCACGTGCTGTTCATCGTGCTGATGGCTCCAGCCGTCCATGCCGACGATCCCTGTATGGGAGATGACGAAAAGAAGGCTGCCTTGTCCCAATCGGCTGCTCTCCAAAAAGCCGAACAAGCTGGTCAGCCCGCCGCCCTCTTTGTTGCGTATATGCAGATCATGGCCGATGACTGTATGGATCGGTATGACAAGAATGCAGTTGCCAGAGCCAAGACGAACATCCCAAAGCTTGGACGGGATTTAGCTCAGGCCGCCGAAGCAAAAGGTGCCCTGTACTCCCCTGACCCGGTACGAGCCACTGGCCAGACCACGGCCTTCAGGTACTATGAAGCCCTCAGGGACTATCATGAGGCCAATCGTGTTCTGCTCAAAGCTGTTCAGGCCAAACCGGATGATCTGCGCATGTTCGAGGCGGCCTGGAATATCGATAATGGCCGATATGGGCCGGTCGATCCAGCTACCGGATCACGACAACCCTATAGTTCCCCACCAGCATTTCGGCAAGAACTTGTGAAGATGGCCTCGATGAATGCCGATCGGCTGATGAAGGCCGAGGAGAGAGACGCGCAAGGGCTGACCGGGAACATCGGCGAACTCGGGAAAGCCAGCACACAGTCCATCGAGAAACTCCGGAGTGCAGCACTTTGGATGAAGTATCTTCCTGCTGGCGACAGACCTGCAAGGGACCGCGCTGAGCAACGCGGTGACACTATCATGAAGCGACCCGACCCGAGTTTTACGCAGGGGCAGGCCATGATGTATTACGAATTCGCCGGTTCGCCTAAGGCAAAAGACATGGCTGCGCAAATTAAGCAGAACAGTGAAGTGTCTCAACGGGCCATAGAGAAAGCCGGCGAGAGCATGAAGGGCATGTTCAACCAGAAGAGTGAGGCCGAACAAAAGCAGTTCGACAAGAAGAAAGCCGACCTCGAAAAGGAACTAGGTTTTTAGCCAGCTCTCTCTATTTGCGAGCTCACCTTTCCGTCGATCTGCCGGATAGGCTCCGCTATGTTGTGAGTCGTTGACGCGTAGGAGGCAATCGGAACTTCCGATTGCACCGGAGTGGACGCGGGCGGCAGCGGAGGCACTTCTGTCTTAGAGAACACAATAGCAGTCTTCGTCTCTTTGAGTTGTTTCATCTCCTCGTTGGTTCTCCCCACGTGGGCAGCAATCAGTTGCTCGACGGCCGTGGCAAGCGTCAGCAGTCCCTTGGCGGCGAGCGAGGTTGGTGCCGCTTCAATTACGGGCAAGAACTTTCGAATGGCCTGAGGAACGGACGGGTCCTCAGGCACTTCTCCCACGAGCATCAAGTCCCCTCCGACGTACTGATGGAGGATCTTCCGAAGGTAGAGGACATTGACCCGGGAGCTGTCTGATCCCCGGTTGATGATCAGCCCGGGCCGGAATGATTGCAGCACGGCAGCGGCTGCATCACGTCCTGCTGTATCGGTAGCACCTGCAACCGTCATCACTTCTTCTACGCTGTGGAAGTCCCTGTTCGAAAGAATATCCGACATCTGGCTACGCGCCAGAAAGCAGGATAAGACGCGGCGGATCGCTGCTAACTTAATGAATCGGTAGAGGTCTAATACCGAGGTTGGTTCGGGAGTCGCAACAGCCAAATGGATGTCGCCCATCAAGAAAAAGTCGAGTGCGTGATAGCTCGTACCGGCTCCGATATCGATCACCACGACATCCGCCGTGAGTTCCTGGAACTGCTTCATCAGCCGCTTCTTACGTGCATACGCCATATTGGCGGTTGCCAAGGTATCGCCTGTTCCAGGAATCAGGCGAAGGTTCGGATGCAGCGTGATGGGAATGGCGACCTCCTCCAGTCGATTCACCCGTTTGTTCAAGAAATCCGTTAAGGTGACCGGTGGATTCAATTCTCCGAACATGATGTGCGCATCGGCTCCGCCGACGTCGAGGTCGGCCAGAATGACCTGTCGCCCGTTTTTCGCAAGAGCCAACGCAAGGTTGGCTGACACCACGCTCTTTCCGACGCCGCCTTTGCCGGATGCGACTGAAATCAGAGTTGCCATGTGGTTTGCCGTTTCCTGAGTGAGAATACGGATCGGGATCTGTCTGACTGGAAGTACGTACGATGAGGTCATTGTAGCGGCTACTGAACAAAAGAAAAGGAAAATACAGGAATCCGTCAAGGGTATGCGTATCTTGCAGGAGCTTCGAAGCCGAGGATTGTCTGACGGCTCGGTCCTGTATGGCGTGGGAACAGCGGGACTGTGGTAATCTACTGACCGGGGCCAGCTGAGTCGAAGCGACGGTTCCTCACATGTGATCATGCGAAAAGCCAAGATCATCTGCACGATCGGACCTGCGAGTTCCCCACCGGCGATCATCGATCGGCTGATCGCCGCCGGAATGAACGCGGCCCGGTTGAATTTCTCGCATGGAACCTACGACTCGCATGCCGCAGCGATCACCACAATCCGTCAGGCCGCTGCGAGGCAGGGCGCAGCAGTGGCGATCATCCAGGATCTGCAAGGGCCGAGGATTCGAGTAGGTCTTGTCCCACCGGCGGGGATTCACGTCACAGCCGGTCAGTCAATCCGTCTCCGGGCATGGCGCTCTGAACGGGACACACAATCCGTTCCCCCCTCCCTTTCTAGGGAAATTCCTATCTCATATCCGGATCTCACGCGCGACCTTCGTGCCGGAGGGAGAATTCTGATCAACGACGGGTTGATTGAGCTCGTCGCCGAACACATCCAGGATGACGTCGTCGACTGTTCCGTCCTCATCGGAGGCACGATTACCTCGCACAAAGGGATTAATCTTCCCGGCACGGCGGTCAGTGCCCCCACGCTGACGGAAAAAGACCAGCAGGACATCAAATTTGGTGTCGAGCAGGAGGTGGACGCTATTGCGCTCTCCTTCGTGCGAGGAGCACAGGATATCGAGACGGCGCGAGCTGTCCTGCAACCGTATGGACGTCGCATTCCGCTCATTGCGAAGATCGAACGAGTCGAGGCGGTTGCGGCCCTGGAGGATATTTTGGTCTGTGCGGACGGCGTGATGATCGCACGCGGTGATCTGGGCGTGGAAATGGGGCCGGAAGCGGTGCCGATTCTGCAGAAACGCATTATCGTCGAGGCCAATCGTCGGCGTCGGTTGGTGATTACCGCCACGCAGATGTTGGAGTCGATGACCAAGGCGACAAGGCCGACGAGAGCCGAAGCTTCGGATGTCGCCAATGCCGTCTTTGACGGCAGCGATGCCGTCATGCTCTCGGCTGAAACGGCCGTGGGGGCGTATCCTGTTGAAACGGTACAGGTCATGGATCGTCTGATCCGCGCAGCGGAAGACACGACCGAACCTGGTGTGACCGTCAAGACAGATCCTGGCGCGGACAATTTCTCGCTCGCAGAGGCGATCTCAGCTGCTGCTGCCTCCGCAGCCAGCTCAGTCAGAGCTCGAGCCATCGTTGCCTTCACAGAAGGGGGCACGACCGCACGATTGATCTCCAAACATCGACCGGCCTCCCAGCTGGTGGCATTCACTCCGTCCGAAGCGATTCGACGGCAGATGGCGCTGTACTGGGGCGTGAGTCCCTTTCTCTTGTCTCCAGGGGGAGCACCGGAAGCCTGGATCGCAGAGGCGGAGCAACGGCTCACGACAGAGCATCTCTGTATGCCTGGAGATATCCTCGCCGTTGTGTCCGGAACGATGGCGGGGCAAGTCGGCGGTACGAATATGCTGAAGCTGCACGAAATCGGGTCTTGCATATCTGAGCGTGACAAGCCTTTCACCACATCTCAGTCGTCATAGCGAGACTATGGAGGATTTCCTGCACCAGACTAGCAGTGTGTTGACAAACCCTCTCCCCAACGTCTTGCCGGTGTGATAGGAAGAGGCCTCATCCGGAGGACTTCACCAATGATGGGGACATGTGATCCGCAACCGGCCCTCTTCTACCAGATTAATCTGGAGCAGTTTGTCACCGCTGATCACCCGATGCGGAAGATTCGGCCGTTGATCGACACCGCTCGCATTCGGCAACTGTGCGCCCCGCTGTACGCCGATCTGGGCCGTCCGTCGATTCCACCGGAGCAGTTGTTTCTCGCGCTTGTGGGGGGATATCTGTTGGGCGTCACGTCAGAGCGGGCTTTGGTACGCGAGCTGACGGGCAATCTGGTGTTGCACTGGTTTGTCGGCCTGGATTTAGATCAGATGCCCTGGGACCACTCCACGTTTTCACAGAATCGGAAGCGGCGGTTTACGAAGAGCGGGCTGCTCGAGCGGTTGTTTGATGAGACGGTGGCGCTCGCGATCAAACAGAAGCTGGTCTCCCCCCATACGACACTGGATGGCACCCTGGTGCAAGCCAATGCCTCTCACAAGAGCTTTGTGCCGATGGAAGTGTTTCTGAAACCAGACGAGTACAAGTGGCGAATACGCTCGCTCGATCAGAGCGGAGAGGAGGCGTCAGATCCCGGCAATCCCACCGTCACCTTTCGTGGGGAACGACGGTCCAACCGCATCCATGTCTCGACGACCGATCCCGATGCGAAGCTGGCGAACAAGGGCAATGGGACGGCGGCGATAGTGGGCTACACCGTCAATGGACTCATGGAAAACCGCCATCGACTGTTACTGGGGATCAATGTTGAGCGGTTCCGAGGCCCGGCCTCCGAGACGGACGGCGGCCGTACGTTACTCGATCGATTTCATCAGAAGCATGCCGTGCGGATTCAGACGGTCGGTACGGATAAGGGGTACTTTGCGAAATCATTTCTGACGGCACTTGTGCGGCGACGGATCACGCCCCATGTAGCGGCCAAGACGACAGGCCGGGAGCCCATCCATCAGCGTGTGCGCCGCCTGAGTCGCACTCTCGGCTATCAGCTCTCACAACGGGCCCGAAAGAAGATTGAAGAGTTGTGGGGGGAGGCGACATGCTGGCACGGATTCCGACGTTTTCAGCGTCGAGGGTTGGGACAGGTGCGAGATGAAGCCTATCTGATGGGATGGTTGCTGAATCTGAAACGGCTGGCGACCCTCCTGCCGGTGCCGGTCTAGGAGCGGAGGTTGCCGAGTGGTGGGCGTGGGCAGTGGGCCAATGCGATGAATAGACGACGCTCTCCCTCGTCAGCCGAAGAGGGGCCCACAATCAGTATCCCCAGCGAGTCCTGTCGGGACAGACACACGTCGTACACGACAGTTTGTCAACACACTGCTAGATTCGGTCTCATTTTTTGAAAGACCATCCAACTGAAATAGTCACTTCTATAGGGGAGAAGATGGCCTATGTTCATGTATCGAACGAGATGTTGTCTGGCAATCATATTCCAGATCCTCTTTGACGGCCCGGTTTATGCCGAATGGGTGGCTCTTGATGATCACTTTCAATCGCACCCGTTGCAGACGGTGTACATTGACCCCGATACCA
Organism: Nitrospira sp.; assembly: GCA_019636945.1. Lineage (GTDB taxonomy): Bacteria > Nitrospirota > Nitrospiria > Nitrospirales > Nitrospiraceae > Nitrospira_D. Next base: position 14,570 of record JAHBWO010000003.1, read on the forward strand.
TTCACGGAGAGGGGCATGGAGTTCTACTCTCGGTCTTGATCGATTGGAAAGCGATGCAAGGAGGGCGAACACCGACCCGCTTCTATTCCACGACACTCACCAAGCTAGTCGACTGTGCTGAACGACGGGTTCAAACGCTGACATCCACAGACCGCTATGGCCATATGGGGACCGGTGAGGTGATCAGTGATGGAAGCCATGCAAGCGAAGGCTACTGGAGAGCCGTGGAGCCGGGAACGAGCAATGAAGGATTGTGGAACGCAGCCTGCGGGAAAAAGTAACAGTCATGCACATTGCGAGATCTCGTAGATGCTGACTCATGCCGTGGTCAGCTTACGAAATGTCTGCGGATCTCCTGCGGTTTGAAGACCCCGCGTTCGGTAATGATCCCCGTAATGAGTTCAGCAGGGGTGACATCGAAGGCTGGGTTATGAACTGCCACATCTTTGGGGGCGACTGGATGGCTGCCGTGGATTGTGGTGACTTCTGACGCATTGCGCTGTTCGATGGGAATGTCCTCTCCTGATTTCGTGTTGAGATCAATGGTCGAATAGGGAGCCGCGACGTAGAATGGAATATCGTGAGCCTTCGCCAAGACGGCCACCGAGTACGTCCCTATTTTATTGGCCACATCCCCGTTGGCGGCAATGCGATCTGCTCCAACGACGCAGAGCTGTATTTTCCCCTGTCTCATGAGGGACCCGGCCATGTTGTCTGTAATCAACGTGACGGGAATGTGATCTTGCATGAGTTCCCAGGCCGTGAGGCGAGCGCCTTGCAGGACGGGGCGAGTTTCATCGGCAATCACATTGATCTTCTTTCCCTGTTCCCATGCCGCACGAATGACTCCCAGCGCCGTTCCATATCCTGCCGTGGCGAGTGAGCCTGCGTTGCAGTGCGTGAGGATCGTTTGGCCGTCCTGGATGAGCTCTGCTCCATGGCGTCCCATGGTCTTGCACAGCGTAATATCTTCATCCAGTATGGCTTGAGACTCAGACACCAGCCTCTCCTTGATCGCTGAGACTGGGTGCCCTTTCAGGGACTCCAGTTTCCGTTTCATCCGCTCAATCGCCCAGAAGAGATTGACGGCGGTCGGTCTGGTTGCTGCTAGCTCATCGCAGATCTTGAGAACGGTTTGCGCAAATGTTGCGTCGTCGGTGGTTTGGAGACTCTGTGCGCCCAAGGCCACGCCCATTGCGGCGGTCACCCCGATCGCCGGTGCTCCACGAACCTTCAAGGTGCGGATCGCCTCTGCAACAGTTTGGTAGTCGCGACAGTCCAGGAACTCGACTGCTCCAGGCAGCCGGCTCTGGTCGAGCAGGCGAACCGCACCGTCTTTCCATTCAACCGTGGGAACCATGACATCACGTTGTAGCGAGAAAGGGATTAAAGTGCAAGCCCTCTTCAAACAGCCAGTGCGCAACCATCCAAACTCCCTTGCCAAACTTCTCTGAACCTCAGACTACTTCTCTCTCGGGAAGTTTCGTGCTCACTCCCCTCCTTTGATCATCTGTTCCGTAAGTACTACATGAAGATTGTGAGACTCCTAATGATTCTGTGTGGATCGTTTTATATTTCATCTCTAACGTGAAGAACTTGATAGGACAAGTCGATGCCAGTTCTGGTATTCACAGCGCCAAGGGCAGGTGAACACATCGACGGGTTGGATCACGAGTTCGCGCATACTGGTCACCGTCAGCTCGGTACTGGATAGCCGGCCTTGCACCCAGACCGCCCCATCACGATCCGTCCGATAGACCGTAATCCCCTGATTGTGATACGCCTCGAGTACGGCTGGAGCGGGATGTCCATAGGAGTTGGTCGACCCGACAGAAATGATCGCATATTGAGGATGAATCCGCCGAAGCCAGTCTTGGTCCAACGAGCTCCGTGCTCCGTGGTGCGGCACCTTCAGGACTGTGACAGGTTGGTATCCATTCTCCGGTAGCTGGTGGAGTCCGCCGGTTTCAATATCCGCGGCGAAGAGAATGGAATGGGCGCCACAGTCTAATCGAGACACGATCGAACGGTTGTTCAGCTCTGTCCCGGTGTGAAAAGACTTGGGATCAGCAGGCGTCTCATCTTGCTGTGGGTTGAGAATCCCGAGATGGCACGGACCGGAGGCTAGGACCTCTTGCCCTTGGATGGCGGATTGTTTCGGGATGCCATGTGAATGAAGGGCAGAGGTGAGATCTGTGACGAATTGCTCCTCTCGCTCTACCCCTTGGTCCCAGAACTGTCCCACGGACAGATGTTGGATGATCCAGATCAACCCACCGATATGGTCCATCTGTTGATGCGTGCCGATCACGTAGTCAATATGCGAAATGCCCCTGTTCCAGAGAAACGGCGCGACGACACTTCGTCCCATGTCGAACCGATCATGGCGCGCCCCGCCGTCGATTAAGACCGTTTGTCCATCAGGGAGTTCAACGAGGGCACTGTCTCCCTGGCCCACATCAAGGAAGGTGACACGCCAGTGATCGCTGTCGCCTCGATGATTTGGAGGCACCAGCCACCACACCATGAGTGCGAGCGCCAATCCGGTTCCTGCCAGCCGCCATCGTGTTGAAAGGACCGGCAGGCTTGCGACAACGGCTCCGGCGTAGAACAGCATCATGGCTGGAATTGACGGCGCGGCAACAGCCCATTGGGCGCCTGGAATTGTGGCACACCACCGAACCCCAGTGACCAGCCACGTAAAGACATATTCCAATTCAGGTCCCCAGGCCAGTACCTCGGCACCGGTCATCATGGTCCAGATCGCCATACCAAGCCCAAAGGGAACGAGAATGAATCCGGTGAACGGGATGGCGCCAAGATTTGTGAGTACGCCCAACCATGGCACCTGATTGAAATAGAATGCGACCAAGGGGAGCGTGGTCACGGTGAGGACCGCACTGAATGACAATGCCTTGGCTCCGGAGAGGGTGGCGCGGGACATCCATCCCTGCGTACTCTTAGTGGGATCCTTGTTCCATGCGTCTACGAATCCGATCATCCGGATCATGACGAAGACGGAGAGAAACGACAGCTGAAAGGAAATGTCGAAGATCGCACGGGGATCATGGCACACAATCAAGAGCACAGCGACCGCCATGGTATGGTTCAGATGCCGGTCATGTCCCAACCAGACGGCGACCATCGCCATCGTGATCATGACGAGTGATCGCACGGTTGCCAGTTCAGCCCCAGCCAGGAGGGCGTACAGTGCGACCGCCGGCCAGATGAACAGAATCGCAAGCCGTGAAATGATCAGCCTTCTGGTGATGGTCAATATGAACATGGTCGGCATCCGTACGATCAAGAATCTCACGATCCAATAAGCGACTGCTGCAACCAGACCGAGATGCGATCCGGAGATCGACAGCAAGTGAACTGTGCCAGTGGCCATAAACCAATCTTGCAGCTCCTGCTCGAGATAGCCCCGTTCCCCGATGATCATGCCGAGTACAACTCCCAGTGCCGGTTGATGCACGCTACGAATCGCAGCGTCCCGGATGCTGGTTCGCCAATGATCGATCTGATTCCATCCACGCCATCGAAGACTCACGGCTCCGGATTCCAACAGGGTGACTGCCTGAGCTCCAACGATGGTCCCGACGAGGTCGATTCCTTGATGCTCAAGATAGCCTGCATAGTCGAATCCACCTGGATTCAACCCTCCTCGTGGAGGGTGATAGCGGCCGTGGACGGCCACCAGATCGCCCTGATGCAAGGTGAGTCCTGGATTGCGCCAGACCAAGCGTAGGCGCGTGTTTCCATCATCCGTCCGAAGAATGATCGTTTGGCGCCCGGTGCCATGTTGAACCGGGACAATGACACGGCCGGTGAGAACGGTCTGCTCAACGGTGTGGGCCACCGGTATTGGGCGGTGGGATACCGGCGCGGTGCTCGTGGACCAGTAGATAAGCCCAGACAGCACCGTGAGGTAGAGAACCAGCGCGGATGGTGTCGTGAGATAGCCGTTTCGCTCAACCAGCGAGAGTGCGAGGGCTATCGCCAAGAGGGCGGTCAGAACCGAGAGAGGGAAAAACTGAACCTGTGCTCCGCACACAAGTCCGATGAGAAAGGCAACGGCAAGGGATGGCAGCATGAGCGTTCCTCATGCACAGGAGAAACGCTCAGCCGATATGGGCTTGCACCACTCGGGCAAGCTCGTCGGCGACGTCTTTGACGACCGACGCGTGCTCGCCTTCGACCATGATTCGTAACAACGGTTCGGTTCCGGAGTACCGGATGAGCACACGACCGCTTCCATTGAGACGACGGTTGTTTTCTTGAATCGCCCGGTCAATCTCAGGAATCGACTCCAAGACCGGTTTCTGTTTGACCTTGATATTGACCAGAATTTGCGGCACTGCGGTCATTGCTTTGGCAAGTTCGGACAACGGTTTCTTGCTGCGCTTCATCAACGACAAGATTTGCAGGGCCGAGATCAGCCCATCTCCGGTCGTGTTGTGGTCGAGAAAGATGAAATGCCCGGACTGTTCTCCGCCGAAGTTATATCCCTCCGCCAACATCCGTTCGAGCAGGTATCGATCTCCGACCGGCGTGCGGATCAGTGTGATGCCTGCCTTGGCCATCGACAACTCCAGGCCAAAATTACTCATGACCGTACCGACCAACGTGCGGTTGGCGAGAAGACCCTGGTGGTGAAGATCGAGGCCGAGCGCCGCCATCACGTGGTCCCCATCAACGACCGTTCCCTGCTCGCAAACAAAAATGGCCCGGTCGGCATCTCCGTCCAGCGCGATTCCCAGATCGGCCTTATGCAGACGGACGGTCTCTTGCAAGAGCTCGGGATGGACGGCCCCGCATGCCTGATTGATATTCATGCCGTTCGGTTTGTTCCCGATCACCTCCACGGTGGCGCCCAATTCTCTCAAGACGGTCGGAGCCACTTTGTACCCGGCCCCGTTGGCACAGTCCACGACAAGCTTGATCCCCTGGAAATCCAAATCTTTCGGCAATGATCGCTTGGCAAATTCAATGTATCGTCCGTCAGCATCGTCGATTCGATAGGCCTTTCCAATCAGGTCGGCAGTCGGTCTCAGGTGATTGATCTCATCGGACACGATGAGCTCTTCTATGCGGGATTCGACTTCATCGGGAAGTTTGAAGCCATCGCCCGAGAAAAACTTGATGCCGTTATCCTGGTAGGGGTTATGCGACGCCGAGATGACGACGCCTGCATCGGCACGCAGACTCCTGGTTAAAAAGGCAATGGCCGGTGTCGGCATCGGCCCGACCAAAAGGACATCGACTCCCATGGAGCAGATTCCCGCCGTCAGGGCGGATTCGAGCATATAGCCGGAAATTCTCGTGTCTTTACCGATGACGATCTGGTGACGTCCCGCTCGGCGCATAAAAATATGCGCGGCGGCTCGCCCCAACTGCATGGCTGTCTCGCTCGTCATCGGATCAAGGTTGGCGACTCCGCGTACACCGTCCGTTCCGAATAATCTACGCATCATTCTTCCTCTCTCTGCGATGGCCAAGCGCTGCTTGCTGCCGACGCCACCTTCACGACATCCATCATCATGGCGACATCATGAACACGAATAATCCGAGCGCCTCGGTCCACAGCCAATGCGACGGCGGCTGCCGTCCCCCATTCGCGATGTTCGACCGACTTATCGAGGATCGTTCCGATAAACGCCTTCCGTGACAGCCCAACCAGCAGTGGACGATTCAGGGTCAACAACGAGGACAACCCTCGAAGCAGTTCGAGATTATGGAACATCAGCTTACCAAAACCAAATCCTGGATCAAGCACGATGTTTGTTCGTGCAATCCCCGCATTCATGGCATGTTGCATACGCTCTTCAAGAAACCGCACGACCTCGCTGCGTACATCCACATAACTCGGTGCGAGCTGCATGGTTTGAGGCGTTCCTTGCATATGCATAAGGACGACGGCGGCGCCTGATCCTGCAATCACGGAAGCCATGGCCGGATCCTGTCTCATTGCACTCACATCATTAATGATCGAGGCACCATGATCCAGCGCGCATTGGGCGACGCGTGACTTTGTGGTATCGATGGAAATCGGAATAGAGATCAGGCGGGCCAGTTCTTCAACAACGGGACGTACACGGTCCAGCTCGTCCTGCTCGCTGACGACATGTGAACCAGGCCTGGTCGATTCCCCGCCGATATCGATCAAATCGGCACCCTGGGCGACAAGGTCCATTGCGTGTGCGATGGCTCGTTCAGGTTTGAGATAGCGTCCACCATCGTAAAACGAATCGGTCGTCACGTTGACGACGCCCATGATGAGAGGGCGAGTCCGGCACTCAATCTTGTGGCCTCTAGCCAAAAACCATTGTTCCGATGGAGCTGCTTGTGTGGACATCTGCTGCAACGAGACCATCACCAGGTGCGAACAGGACGCCGGAGAGTCCGGCGAACGGGAGCCATGTCCGTCGAGGCAAAGGCTCAGCGTGTATGTATTGGACAGTACCATCACGGTTCCCTTCTTCAGGGAACCGTGATGTGAATGGATCAGGCAGGAACAGTTTGGGAGGAAGACTGCAACAAAATCTGGTCGATTTCCGGGGCGTCCAATACTTCTTTTTCGAGCAGGGCTTCCGCCAGGGCCTTGAGACTTGTCATCTGTTCGGTCAGGACACGACGCGCGCGTTCATAGTTTTCCGTAACGAAACGTTTGATCTCGAGATCGATTTCGAGAGCCACTTGATCGCTGACATCCCGTTTCGTCGCGAAGTCCCGGCCAAGAAATACGGAGTCTTCCTTCTGCCCAAAGGTCAACGGCCCTAACTTTTCGCTCATGCCCCATTCGCAGACCATCTTACGTGCCAGATCGGTGGCACGCTCCAGATCGTTGCCTGCTCCAGTCGTGACATGCTTAAAGACCAGTTCCTCGGCCACTCGCCCACCCATGAGAATCGCCAAGGTGTTATAGAGAAATTCCTTTGAATAGTTATGACGGTCGTCGGTCGGTAGTTGCATCGTCACACCGAGTGCACGGCCTCTCGGGATAATCGTGACTTTATGAACAGGATCCGTGCCAGGGAGCAGTTTAGCCATCAAGGCGTGGCCCGCTTCATGGTAGGCCGTGATACGTTTTTCCTCATCGGTCAGAATCATGCTCTTCCGCTCCGCACCCATCATGACCTTGTCTTTGGCCATCTCAAAGTCGATGTTTTCGACTTCCTTCTTGTTTTGACGGGCGGCCCACAGCGCGGCCTCGTTCACGAGATTCTCAAGGTCGGCACCGGAAAACCCAGGGGTTCCCCGAGCAATCTTTTCCAACTCGACATTCCCTGAGATGGGAACCTTTTTCGTGTGAACTTTCAGGATTTCCGAACGGCCTTTGAGATCCGGTCGATTGACGACGACCTGGCGATCGAAGCGCCCCGGCCGTAGTAAGGCAGGATCGAGCACGTCAGGACGATTGGTGGCCGCGACCAAAATCACTCCTTCGGTCGTATCAAATCCATCCATTTCAACGAGCAATTGATTGAGGGTTTGTTCCCTTTCGTCATGTCCCCCGCCCAGGCCTGCCCCGCGCAGACGGCCAACAGCATCAATCTCATCAATGAAAATGATGCAGGGGGCGTGCTTTTTCCCCTGCTCAAAGAGATCGCGTACGCGTGAAGCCCCGACCCCGACGAACATCTCGACGAAGTCGGATCCGCTGATGCTGAAGAATGGCACACCCGCCTCTCCGGCGATCGCTTTGGCTAAGAGTGTCTTGCCTGTTCCAGGGGGGCCAACGACCAGCACACCTTTCGGAATACGTCCGCCCAGTTTCTGAAACTTTCTGGGGTCCTTCAAAAACTCGATAATCTCAAGGACCTCTTCTTTTGCCTCATCGACACCCGCAACATCGGAGAATGTGACTTTCTTCCGTTCTTCCGTCAACATCCGCGCCCGACTTTTCCCAAACGACAGCGCCTTATTTCCCCCGATCTGCATCTGGCGCATGAGGAAAAACCAGAGGCCGAGGAACAGAATAAACGGGCCCCACGTGACCAGAAACGTGATGTACCAGGGACTCTCGTCCGGTGGTTTGACCTCGATCTGCACCTCTTTCTCCCGAAGGACCTTCACAAAATCGGGATAGTCGGCTGAATAGGTGCGGATGCGAGTTTTGTCTTTCAACACGCCGCTGATGTGGTTGCCCTTGATGATGACTTTTTCAAAATCACCTTTATCGAGCTTCGACATGAAGTCGCTGAAGATCACTTCTTCTTCCGGCGCATGCGTCGGAACACTGAATAAGTTGAACAGGAGAATCATGAACAAGCCGACGACGACCCAGAAAAGCAGGTTCTTGACCCGGGAATTCATCCAGTTCTCCTTGGCGATAACGTTGGATGGAAAGCGTTTAGGAATTGATGGGATGTTAACACACGCTTGTCCATATTGACAACAGCTCGTAAGAAAATGCTACGGCTCCGGCTCACTCGATTGATCGAGCACCGCGAGATACGGAAGGTTCCGGTACTTCTGCTGATAATCCAGGCCATATCCAATGACGTACTGATCAGGAATTTTGAAGCCGATGTATTGCACGTGCACATCGACGACACGGCGCTCCGGTTTACTCAACAATGTACAGACATTGATACTCTTCGGTTTCCGCCTTGCCAAGGTCTTCATGAGATATTGAACCGTCAATCCTGAATCGACAATGTCCTCGACCAGCAGCACGTCTTTGTTCTTGATCTGTTCGGTCAACTCCGTCACCAACTTCACTTTCCCGGATGTCTTGGCTCCTGTCCCGTAACTCGTCACCACGATGAAATCAATTCGTACGGGAATTCGAACGGCTCGAGCCAGGTCGGCAAAAAACGCATACGCTCCCTTCAGTACACCGACAAGCACCAGGTCCTTCCCGGCATAGTCGGTGCTGATCTGTCGCCCTAACTCGCGGATCCGATTCCGCATCTGCTCCTGAGTGATGATCGGACGTCCAAACATACGTTCCATCTCAGTCGGTTCCTTCCGTGAGAGGTGGTGAAGTGACGGTGATAACCAAACAGCGTGTCGTCAAGGATGTCGGCACCCAGCGTTCATCTTGCCGATACCCAACGATCCAGAGAATGCCTTCGGGAGCCACAACCAGAGGGACACGATCACGTCGTGCCATCGGAATCTTCATATCCGTAAAAAAATCCTGCAATTTCTTCGAATGTCCACCCATGCCACGAGGGCAAAAGCGATCGCCCGGCACCCAGCTTCGGATGGTCAGTGCGTGAGTGATTCGGTCGGCATCCACCAGGATCTGGTCCTGCTCCGGTACGGGTTCTCTAGGGTCGTACTCCTGCAGTTGTACCTGAAGTCGTTGTCCTGTTCCAGGCCAGATGAGTTCTCCTGGGATTGAGATGGGGGTGTGAGGCGCATCAGCATCTCGGTGCCGTCGATCCTCCCGATGCCCTGCCGGAAATGGAATAAAGCGGAGCGTCTGCATCGTGACGACGATAGCCCCCCCCTTTATGGCCACGCGACAGTCCGACTCCGGACTTGAGACAAGACGTCTCACTCGCTCGATCTTATGAAAACTGGGGGCGCGCTGGTGCGGGTCAGATCGGCGCAGCAGCAGTCGAAGACAGCGCCGTTGCAGGGGCAGTGGGAGATCGGCAAGAGTCCGGCGATCAAGCGTCCATGCTCCGGTTGTGCCCCACTTCACAGCAGACGCCGTGCGGACAGCCACTTCTTGGTCCAGATAGTGATCATCGGCCCGACAGAGGTCGGCGAGTCTGCAGAGAGCCTTGCTGCTTGATGGAACCAATTGAGTAAGGAGCGGAATGACCTCTTGTCTGATTCGGTTTCTGAGGTAGAGCGGCTTGGCATTGCTCGAATCTTCCCGATAGGATACACCCGCCGTACGCAGATAGGTCAGGATCTCCCGTCTCGTTGTCTCGTACAACGGTCGTACAACCGCATCGTCACGGACCGTAGGCATGCCGGAAAGACCGGTCAACCCTGCCCCTCGAAGCATCCATAAGAGGACCGTCTCTGCCTGGTCATCTGCCGTATGACCGACGGCAATGCGATCGGCTCCAGACATCGTTCTGATTTCCTGCATCAGACGATATCGAATGTCACGAGCCTCGGCTTGTAGAGAGGCAGTTCGACGGTCAGTTTGAATGTGCGCCCTGCGCACATGGAGAGGCACGACCAGACTGAGGCACAGCGCCTCTACAAACCGTTGATCCTCATCGGATTCAGCGCCCCGCAACCCATAGTTACAATGGATGGCCGTCAGGGTCAGTTTCCAGTGAGACCGGAGATGATGCAGGATCGACAATAATGCGACAGAATCCGGACCGCCCGAGATGGCGACCACTAGATGCTGTCCTGGTTGAAAGAGGTTTCTGGATCGAACCGTTCGAACGACGTGACGTACGAGAGGAGGCCAAGCCGTCCTGTTCATGGAGTTGCGTGCAGCCGGTTGTAAGAATCCATCACGCTCCACAGGTGTCGTGATAGCGACGGAGGGCGGCTCTCGCTGATTCCACATCAATGGCAATTTGTCGGCTCAACGCTTCTTCACCATTGAACTGTGCGTCGCCGCGGATACGATCAATCAATTCGACCGTGATCATGTGCCCGTAGAGGTCATACTGTCCATCGAGGATGGAGACTTCCACTCCTCGTACTTCTCCATGGAAGGTCGGTTTGCTCCCTACATAGGTGACGGAATCATGTCGATCAGTTCCCACGGTCGTGATCGAGGCATAAATTCCATCGGCAGGGGTGACACGGTGTGGAGGAAGCGACAGATTGGCGGTCGGACATCCTAATGTCCGCCCCCTGCCCTCCCCAGGAGCGACGATCCCGCTCAGGGCATAGGGTCGGCCGAGTAACTTCATTGCCTGGGCGACGTGTCCGGCCACAATGAGCTGTCTGATTCTCGTTGAGCTGACGACTCCCCCGTCGAGGGTCACCGGAGGTGTTGGATGGACGATGAAGCCAAACTGATCACCGAGCCGCCCCAGGTCCTCGATCGTGCCGGCTCGCTTGTGTCCAAACGCAAAATGTTGTCCGACAAAAATCTCCTTAAGCCCAAGCCCCTTGGAAAGTACCTGCTCAGCGAACAATTCCGGAGTCAGCGACGCAAAGGCTCGAGTGAATTCCACAAGCACCACCTCATCGATGCCTGCCTGCTCGAAGTGAGCGAGTTTTTCATGCTCGTCGGTCAGAAACCGAAAGTCGGCTTGAGGCGCCAGAATTTTCACCGGATGTGGATCGAATGTGAGAACCATTGCGGTTCCCTCCTTCTTGCGTGCCGCCTCGATTACCCGCTGTAACAGGGCGTGGTGGCCACGATGGTGTCCATCAAAATTCCCGATGGTTCCCACGGGATAGGGGCGACCCGTTTGGCTGGAATATCCGCGGGTTACTTTCATTGAGGTGAACGAAGCAGCTGAGCCGCGTCTTTGGCAAAGTAGGTCAGAATCAGGTCGGCCCCCGCCCGCTTGATGGCCAAGAGCGATTCCATCATCGCCCGCGACTCATCGAGCCATCCCGCCTGCGCAGCCGCTTTGATCATGCTGTACTCTCCGCTCACTTGATAAGCCGCCAGCGGAAGGAGGATACGGCGACGAGCGGTAGCAATGATGTCAAGGTACGGCAACGCCGGCTTCACCATGATGATGTCGGCCCCTTCCTTGATATCGAGGTCGATTTCGCGCATCGCTTCCCGCGCATTGGCCGGATCCATCTGATAGGACTGTCGGTCGCCGAAGTGAGGAGTCGAGAAGGCTGCATCGCGAAACGGTGCGTAGAAGCAGGACGAGAACTTCGCCGCGTACGCCATAATGGGTAGATCAGAGAAGCCGGTCCGATCCAACTCTCTCCGAATCGCCGCCACACGCCCGTCCATCATATCGGATGGTGCCACCATGTCGGCTCCTGCCTCGGCGTGGGTGCGTGCCATGGTCGTCAGGCAGTCCAGGGTCTCATCGTTGAGAATCTTTCCATCCCGCACGATGCCACAATGGCCGTGGCTGGTGTACTCATCGATACACACATCGGTGATCACCATTAACTCCGGCACCTGCTGCTTAACGGCTTTGACGGCTCGCTGCACGATCCCGTTTGGATCCAAGCCTGAGCTGCCACGGTCATCCTTGTATGCCGGAATGCCGAATAAAATGATGGCTGGAATCCCGACCGCACAAAGTTCAACCGCCTCTTTGACGAGCAGATCGATGGACAGTCGACATTGACCGGGCATCGACTCGATGGCTTCACGCCGACCCTGTCCTTCAGTCACGAACAGTGGAGCGATAAAATCCGCCGGCGAGAGATGCGTTTCTCGCACCATCCGTCGTAGCGGTTCCTGCTGCCTGAGTCGACGAAGGCGATGAATTGGAAACCCCATGTCGTGTCCTTTATTGCTGTGAACGATGGGCCGGGAAGACCACAAGGTCTGGAACCGGGATCATTCCCGCCAGCTGATCGTCCCGTGTGAGAGCTCCATAACGATGGATCGGAAACTCCATAGCGAGGAGCCTTATTTCCGAGGGAGATTGGTTAAGAAGACGACCAAGTCTCGGACCGAGATGATTCCGACCAACTGGCCGTCACGTGTCACACCCAAATGACGAAGGTGTGATTGGGCCATGAGATCATTCGCATCCAGCAAGGTCTTATTTTCTTCGATCGTCATGATGGGCGCCGACATAATCTGTTCAACCGTGGTTTTGGTCGCGTCCGCCCCGGCTGCGACGACACGGCGCATCATGTCCGTGTCCGTGATGATGCCGATGATCTCACGGTCATTCGTCACGAATAAACTGCCGATCCCGCGATCGCGCATGATCCTCGCTGCGGTCTGCGAGTCGGTGTCGCGTGGGACTGTCACAAACTTATCTCGGGGAATCATGAATGACTTCACAGGAACCATAGTACGCTCCCTCCTTATAAAGCCGGCCCATCAGGCATGGGCCGTTGGGTTACGATACAACACCCGCGGCACAGTGCTCGCGGCTCTCATAATGGTGAGCAATCGCATCCACTAATGCAGGAATCGTATTTTCGCTCGGCATGATTGAGACCGTGAGACCGAATTCCTCTGCTGTCTTGGCTGTGATTGGACCGATGCAGGCGATGGTCACTGAGCGCAACAGCGGACTCACAGCATCCACCCCTCCCAGCATAGCAACAAAGTTTCGAACCGTGGAAGAACTTGTAAAGGTCACGACATCGAGACGATGGTCTCTGAGCTCTTGCCACCATCCCTCAGCCTTCAGGTCCGGAGCCAGCGTTCGGTAGACCGGCACGACATCGACATGGGCTCCACGCGCACGGAGCTGCTCCGGCAAGATCTCTCGCGCCACTTCGGCTCGCGGGATCAGGATGCGAGATGTGCTGATCTCCTGCTGATTCAGTGCGGCCAAAACTCCCTCCGCTTGATATTCAGCCGGAACCAGATCGGCTCGAACGCCAAACCGCTCCAACTCCTGAGCGGTCCGGGGTCCGATACAGCACACGCGTCGTCCGGCCAGACACCGTGCATCCAGCCCTTTCGCCCAGAGACGACTCATGAAGCGGTCGACGCCATTCACACTGGTAAAGATCAGCCAATGGTAGGTGCCGATCTCAGAAATGGCGCGGTCGACAACTGTCCAATCGAGCGGGGGAACAATGCTGATGGTCGGCCCCTCGACCGGGTCTGCTCCATAACTGGCGAGATGCGTAGCCAGCTCGTGGGCCTGCTCTTTGGCTCGTGTCATCAACACGCGTTTGCCAAACAGTGGACGTCGCTCGAACCAGTTGAGTGTCGATCTGAGTTGAACAACCTCACCCACCACGATCACAGTGGGAGGTTCCATTCCGATGGCCCGAGCCTTTGACACAATGTCCGACAACGTTCCGACCAGCGTCTGTTGGCAGGCTCTGGTCCCCCAGCGGGTAATCGCGACCGGTGTCGATGGAGACAACCCTTCTTGCATGAGCTGGGCGGTGATCGTGGAGAGATGTTTCATGCCCATCAGAAAGACGAGCGTCCCACGAGTTGCCGCGAGTCTTGGCCAGTCCAACATCGTCGCCGCTTTTGTGGGATCTTCATGCCCGGTGACGATCGTTACGGTGGATGCCAAAGTCCGGTGGGTAATAGGAATACCGGCATAGGCCGGGACTGCCACTGCGGCGGTGACACCAGGGACCACCTCAAACGGGATTCCCGCCGTTGCGAGTGCCTCGGCTTCTTCTCCCCCGCGACCGAAGACAAACGGATCCCCGCCTTTCAGGCGTACCACCATGTTCCCTGCTTGTGCACGCTCGATCAGCAGCTGATTGATGGACGCTTGCTCCGGGTATTTCCCCGTTCCCCGTCGTCCGACATAGAGCCGTTCCGCATGCTCGGGAGCATGAGCGAGCAGGGCAGGATTGGCGAGATAGTCGTAGAGGACGACGTCTGCCCGCTCGAGACAATCTCGTCCACGGAGCGTCAAGAGCCCTGGATCTCCAGGGCCGGCTCCGACGAGATAGACCTTTCCTGTGCGTTGCCCTATTCTGCTCATGCCGATCCGTAAATCTCGCGGAGAATTTTGTCTCCTCCTCTGGTCAACAGCCGTTCAGCTAACTGTACCCCAAGGGCATGGGCTTGCTGCCCTGTGCCGGCAATCTGATCACGAATGATGGTTTTCCCGTCGATACTTGCCACGAGTCCCTCCAAAACCAGCCGCTCGCCTGATAAGGTGGCATGCGCGGCAATCGGGACCTGACAGCCACCCTCTAATCGTTGCAAAAATGCTCGTTCTGCTGTGACCGTCGTCTGGGTTTCTTGGTGGTTGAGCCGCAACAAGATCGCGCGGACGAATCCGTCGTCAGCCCGACCTTCGATACCGAGTGCGCCTTGTCCGATCGCAGGAAGACTGAGGACAGGGGGGAGATATTCGGTGATGGTCTCAGCCCAAGCCAGGCGATGCAAACCGGCTGCGGCGAGCACAATGGCATCAAACTGCCCGTCCTTAAGCTTTCGTAGCCTCGTATCAAGATTTCCGCGCAGCATGGTAATCGTGAGGTCTGGTCTGGCCTGTAGCAGTTGCGCCTGGCGGCGGAGACTCGCCGTCCCGATCGTCGCTCCCAACGGCAACTCCTGGAACGAACAACCGGTTCGGCTGATCAGGGCATCACGGGCATCCTCGCGCGCCGGCACACAGAGAATATCGAGTCCAGCCGGGAGTTGTGCCGGAACGTCTTTCATGCTGTGAACGGCGAAATCAATGTCACCGGAAAGCAAGGCATCTTCAATCTCTTTGACGAAGAGTCCTTTCCCCCCGATTTTGGCCAGCGGGACATCAATAATCTTGTCTCCTGAGGTCTGAATCTTTTTGAGCGTGACGCGAACCTCCGGCGCAATCTCGTGAACTTGTGATTGAAACCACTCACTCTGACAGAGCGCCAACTTACTCCCTCTTGTCCCAAGCACCAGCGTGGAGCGTTGACCGTTCGATGTCGACACAGGGTAATCCTTTCTCTGTACGTATAGGCTAGCGGGCTCGTTTCGGCACTGAGGGTTCAGGGGTTGGCTCGTCGGCTTCGGATTGAGGGCGACTGTCCGTGAGGTAACGAGACGACTCGGAATAGGTCTCTGCCTGTTGAGTAGAGGCAGCGGGTCTATCCAGGGCATAGAACTGCCGAGCCGCCTCGACGAACGCGGGGCCACTGGACGAATTGACTTCGCTTTTCAACGTCACCATCGTCCGATGGATCAGTTTGTTGACGATGGAGGAGGCGAGACCTTCGACGAGTTCTCGATCCTGTGCGGACAGGTGTCCCAATCGCCCCAGCACTTTCTCGACCTCCGCCCGCTTGATGTCCTCCACCCGGTTACGAAGGGCCACGATGGTCGGTGTGACCTCCAATGATTTCATCCAGTCGAGGATCATCGTCACTTCTTCGATCACCATGCGCTCGGCTTTTTCCGCCTCGTGCACCCGCTCGGCACGGTTCTGTTCAACCCGATGTTTGAGATCGTCGATATCGAAGAGGAACGCGTTGTCGACGTGGCGAACCGCGGGGTCGATATTTCTCGGAACGGAAATATCGATCAGGAACATCGGACGATTCATGCGTTCCTGAACGGCTCGATGCACATCCTCGGCTCCGACCAAGTAATAGGCTGCGCCGGTCGAGACCAAGACAATATCTGCCGAGGCCATGTCATCCTTGAACTGATCGAACGGGACTGCGGTTCCGCCAAACTTCTCGGCGAGATCAACCGCATGTTGCGGAGTTCTGGTCGTGATCCGCACATGTCCCACGCCGTTTGCGATCAAATGCTTCGCCGCGAGCTTGGCCATCTCTCCGGCTCCGACCAACAAGACGGTCTTTTCATGCAGGTTCGAAAAGATTTTCTTCGCGAGCTCCACCGCAGCGTAACTGACGGAGACCGCCATCTCGGCAATCTTCGTCTCCGTGCGCACACGTTTGGCCACGGAGATCGCCTTCTTCACCACTTTGTTCATAATCACACCGGTGGTCTTGTGTGCCAGTGCGACCTCGAAGGCGTCTTTCAGTTGTCCCAAGATTTGAGACTCGCCGATGATCATGGAGTCCAAACTGGACGCCACGCGAAACAGGTGGGCAATCGCCCGATCCCCGGTATGCCAGTACAAATGCGGAGTCAACTGTTCGGAGGAGAGAGAAAGATGCGTGTCGGCCAGAAATTCTTGGATGCGGCCGTATCCGGTGTCGACATCCTCAACCACGGAGTAGACTTCGACTCGATTGCAGGTCGACAGCAGAATGCCTTCCTTCACGCCGGGGTAAGAACAGAGGCGAGTCAGGGCTTCACCCAGACGGCTTTCGGGAACGGCCAGACGCTCACGGATTTCTACCGGAGCCGTCTTATGGCTTAAGCCTACGACGATCAAATGCATGGCACGACCACTTTCTACCCTACGACAAGGCGCTATGCCCTTTGAGCAGGACGCCGACCAATGTCAGGATGACACAGGCAAACCCGACCACGGTGAGATAGGCTGCCCGCTTGGCTCTCCAGCCGATGGTCAGTCTTCCCAGGAGGACGACGAAATAAAAGAGCCAGGTCACGACGGCCCATGTTTGCTCAGGATTCCAGCTGACGTACGACCCGCGAGCGAGCTCGGCGGAGATGGCACCTGTCACGATTCCCAACGTCAGCAACGGGAATCCCAGGACGATCGACTGCTGATTCAGATGATCGAGAAAGTCGAGCGCCGGCAGTTTACTATAGAGGACGTTGAATTGTTTCGACTTGAGGAGCCGATCTTGAATGAGGTACATCACTCCCGCAACAAATGCGACGGCAAATCCGACCGTCCCCAACATACTGAGAGTGACATGAAACCACAAAGTTTTGAAGACAGGTTGAAGCGTCGGCTCGCTTTCCGGAAGGGCTGCCGCCGAGATGAGCGAGACAATCGCCAAGGGGACCATGAAGGATCCCAGTACATGAATGCGATGACGAAATTCGACGATGAGCAGCACCAGGATGATCATCCAAGAGAAAAACGACAAGGCATCGGAAAAACTCGGTGGAGCGGAGGATGACGCTCCCGTCATTCTCATGATAAGGGTGATCGTATGGAACGCGAACCCGACTGCGGTAATGCTCAGCGACACGTTTGAGAGGGCTTCAGAACGTCGTAGGGAGTAGGACAGAAACGACACCGTGGCCACGATGTATAGGCTGAGGGCGATCATGAAACAGACGGCTGCCATTGGGAATGTCCCTGCTGAATCTCCGGCGTGACGTTCGAACAGGTTGAGAGGAAATTATATCGGTGCCGCCTAAACAGAGTCAAGAAAACGCTGGCGTGTCAATAGCTTCGGCTCAGTCACCGGATGAGGAAGGGGCGGTGTATGTGGTGGCCGTCCCCATCGGACATCCTGATGATCTGACCCTGCGTGCGTTGGCGATCTTGAAGTCTGTTGATCTCATTGCCTCTGAAGATCCAAACAGGACACAGCAACTACTCGCGCATCATCGGATCTCAGCAACCGTGACCAGTTATGGTCCTGTGAATGTGCAGGAGAAGGTCGCGGTGCTTCTTCAACGAGTACGACAGGGAGCCAGGATTGCCATTGTCGCGGACACAGGGTCGCCCCTGATCGTGGATCCAGGCGCGCTGCTTGTCACGGAAGCCGCTTCTCAAGGAACCCGGGTGATTCCGATCCCCGGACCTTCCGCAGTAATTACGGCTCTGACGGTGGCTGGATTTTCTTGCGAGTCCTTCTATTTTTCTGGACAGCTGCCGAGTACCGGCCCACATCTCACGCGACGTTTGGCTGATGCAGTAAAAATGAAGGTTCCGACTGTTGCCTATGGCACCCGACGCACGGCCGTACGTGCTCTTGAAACCCTTGTCCGGCTTGCGCCGAGACGGCTGGTTGTCGCGGCCTGCGACCTCACGACACCGAATGAGGTGATTATTCGAGGAACGGCCTATGAGGTAAGTCGGCAACTGTCGGACACAGCGGGGGAAGACATCACGATTGTCTTGTCAGGAAGGAAGTAGCGGCCAACGAAACAGGCCGATTGGAAACTCATTACGTATTGGCTTTCTCGAACCTGACGGCGAACGCATCACCCATGGACGTAGGGACATTCCTATCAGTCATTATCCTCCCGACGAATCAACACTCGGTAGGCTTGCTCCACTCGCTCCTGGCCTAAGACGGTGTGTCCTTCATTCTCGACACTGCGTGGGACATTCCGAATGGGGTCGCCGTCGTCCAAGAGGACAGACAGGACCTCTCCTTCTTTCATGGTCTCAAGCTTCAGTTTCGTCTTCACGAAGTTATAGGGACAAATCACTCCGCGCAGATCCAGCTCCGAGGACGGCCCAGTAGGTGCTTTCTCCGATTCGCTCATAATCACAGACTCATTGAATGAAAGAATATTCCCCGAGTCAGCTCGCCGATGACCAGCGACCATTGGCAAGCCATGTACAGATCGCAATAAAACAAAAGGGGGCAGCTTCTGCTGCCCCCTTTGAAAGCTCAAGTCTTGGAACGTCTCAATTAAATCCTTTGATCAAGTTTGGCTTCGATGTGTCCGTACCGTAGTCGGACTTGTTAGGAATTTTCGTTTCTGGTGCCACCGTTTGATACCCCCACCCTGGCTGTGGCTCACAGTTCCAGCAAGGAGCTGACCCTGTGTATTCTCCGATCGTTGTATCAATCGTTCCTGTAATCTTGCCCGGCAACACAGAACCCGCCACCCCACCTGTGGTGCTGCCGCTGCTCGTCTCAATGGCACGCTCAGTTGAAGGATTCGGACGCTGTCCTAGACCACCGAACCCGGCGAGTCTTTCATTCCCGCGCAGCAAGTACACTTCACGAACGATCTTACGCCCCACCCCATATTGCTGATTGGGTGTGACCGCTTCAACTACTTGTAGAGAAATATCATCACCATTGTTCAATACTTTAATCTGGTCCAAGCTGGTGCGCTCGTCAAAGTACACCGTCATGGAACTCATGGCACCAGCTCCCGCACGACCTTCATCATGAGAGCTCCCGCCTGTCTCTAAAAGCATTTTGGCGGCTGGAAAATCAATAGCCAACACGCGACCGTAGATCGTTTCAGGAAGAGAGAGTCGGTCAAGGAAAGCATTACGATCAAAGGCCTGGACGCGATTCGAGTTACCAGACACGTCGCCAACCCCTGTTCCCACACCCATTGCAGACCCCCCAGATGATTGCTGGAGTCGCTCTTGAGCCACTGCAACATTCATTGAGCCGACGCAGAGCAGGGCGGCTCCCAGTGCCAACACTTTACGCATGTGCTGCCTCCTTAAAAGTAAGTGGACCGGTTGTCCTGTAATAAGAATTCACAAGGTCACCATTAGAAGACGTTGAGTCTGGTTCGATGCTGACGCTTTCTGAATCGAGCAAGACACGCTGTACATCCCTGAGAAATATGCAGAAAGTAGGCTAATAGCGAGACGCTGTCAAGAGGGTTGTCGGATCGCATCAGGTTTCGGACTGACCTTCACCGCCATCCCTGTCTCATTAAGGTCGTTCCTCGTATGGAAACCAGGCGGCAGCCACCCCTAGTCTTCAGTCAACAACCGCATGTCTGTATTCGTTGGTGCCCAGAGGGAGGGTCGAACTCCCACTCTCTTGCGAGAACCGGATTTTGAGTCCGGCGCGTCTGCCAGTTCCGCCATCCGGGCGTACCCACACTCACCTGTATCAAGCGGATCTGTTTCTAACATGCCGCCGTCCAAGGGTCAATCGGCAACTCTCTCCCTTCCCCACTTCCACGGGAGAAAACAGGTTCCAGACCGTGCTCTCACCCAGTACTCCGATGCGCTGTTGACATCATGCCCCCGCTTGTCCAGGCACATACTGCAGGACAGTCAGATTCTTGTTTGGTCATCAGTGTGACCGTAACTCACGAAGAATGAGGGTCCATTTGACGATTCGGCAATCTGCGGTACGGTTGTGAGCGTCGGTGGCTATGCATCAATCATGGTAAAACTCGTAGGAGTCACTCATGATCAAGGAAGAATTGGATCCCGGGAAGATATTTCTTCTGCTCAACTTTCAGTCGAACGATGAGTGTGCGGCACTGATTCGTCGGAGCGAAGGGCTGACGTATGAGGTGGGAACTGTGGGTGGCGTAGTCGCCGAGGAAATCAGAAACAATGAACGCGTCCTGGTTGACGACAAAACCCTCGCAGATAGGTTGTTCCAGCGTGCCGCGTCCTGGCTCCCACGGTCTGTCTCTGGAGACCTATGAAAAGAGCGAGGTGACATTTCTTATCTATTTGAACGACAACATGGTCGGTGGAGAAACCCGATTCTTTACAGACATGGACCAGGTTGCTCGACGATGTCCCTATCTGACGGTGAAGCCAACGGCAGGAGCAGCGTTGGTCTTTCTCCATTCTATTTGGCACGAAGGGGCTGTGGTCCAGCGTGGAGAGAAATACGTCTTGCGTACTGACGTGATGTATAAATTATAGAACGCCTCAAAATACAAGACGACGGCCTGTTCATTTCTCTCCGTTCATTCTTCGACTTATACAGAGCACCTAACAGCTCTCGTGCAGGCAGTTGATCCTACATTCTTTCCTCGCGCCCCATTCTGGCACTCCAACGGTCTTCTCCCATCGCGATGGACATTGCGTAAGCTGTTTGGACAGCCGAGGGTTATGGCCTTGACTTTAATCGGACAAATGAATAGGCTCCTAGGAAATTGTTCCAAAAGGAAAACTAGGGTTCCGGCTTCCTTCCTTGTCGGATGGAGCGACTGGTCCAAGAGTTTTCGGCCTCGCTAACGAGGCTCCACGGAGGGATAAAAGCCCGGGAGATCATGTACGCAGGTACATGGCCTTTTGGGAAGTAAGCCCTTCACCAGGAGACTTCGTTATGCACCTCCACCCCATCGTTCATTCCTTAACGTATCGGTCAGACCTGCTGCCGAACTGGAGCAGTCCGTCATGGTAAGTCACAATGTTCCGGATCGAGATCTTTTGGCGACGGCGCCCAGTACGTCCGAAACCCTGCGTCGCAGTTTGACTCTCTGGAACAGTCTGACCATCGGTTTCGCCACCGTGTCGCCGGTGGCAGGACTCTACGCGATTATCGGGGTACAAACGGTCGTTACGGGTGGCGGGTGGTTTCCGGCACTGGCGCTCTGCCTGATCATGCAGTTGTTGGTCGCCACCGTGTATGCGGAGTTGTCCTCGCAGATCCCGATCGCGGGAGGCGCGTACAAATGGGCGCGGCAGCTCGGAGGTACCATCACCGGCACCTATGCCGGAGCTATCTACGTCAGTTCTACGATCGCCATGCTCACGACGACCGCCTATACCGGCGGGGTCTGGTTGGCGATTTTTTTCAGATCTTCAAGTGGAACGGGCATGACTCTGGTCATCTGGGGCGCGGTGTTTCTGCTTGTCTGCACCGTGCTGAATCTTGTCCGTGTCTCGGTCTTCAAGGTTCTCATCTCACTGGGAGTCTATGCGGAAATCATCGGTTCGTTCGGCGTTGCCCTGTTGCTGTTTTTCTTTTTCCGGCAGCATGGCTTCTCCGAACTGTTTGCCCATCTGGGGACAGGAACCGCTCCCAGCCAGACCGCTGCATTTCTGGCGGCGCTTGCCATTTCGGGGTGGGCGTTTATCGGCTTCGATGCCTGCTCGACCATTGCCGAAGAAACGCATGAACCGAAACGGATGGTGCCTCGCGCAATCTTTTTTTCGCTGTGTATGGTGGGGAGCGTGGTGCTCTTCAACTCTGCCGCCCTGACCCTTAGCTTCAACCGCGAGACGTTACAGCAGACGAGTGCCGTATCCGATCCTGTCACCCCGGTGATCGTGGCCAACTTTGGGGACTGGGCAGAGACTCCCTTTCTGGCGATCGTCATGATCGCATTCCTGGCTTGTGGGTCTTCAATGGTGCAGTACACCTCCCGGATTGTGTTCTCCATGGCGCGCGAAGGGAGTATGCCGGCCGTCCTCAGTCGGGTGACCGCTGCCGGCGCTCCGCGCAACGCTGTGCTTTTTACAGTGCTGCTCGCGATGCTTGGCTTGCTCTTTGGTCTCAACGATGAAGCCGTTGCCACAGTCCTGGCATTCGGCACGGGTGGGTTGTATGCCATGTTTGCAATGACCACGGGTGTTGGGCTTTACACCAGGCTCACGGGTCGATGGGATCCCTCGTTAGGTCAACTGAATCTGGGTTCGTGGGGCTTGCTGATCAATATCGCAGCGTTTTTCTGGTCGTTGTTTGAATTCGTCAACATCGCGTGGCCACGCCCCTATGCCACTTCCCCCAACGCTCCCTGGTGGCAACTCTGGGCCGTCCCGCTCGTACTGGGCAGTATCCTCACGGTGACGACGCTGTATATCCTTGTCGGCAGAAACCCGAGCTCAGTTCATCCGGGGAAAGCCGAACCACTGTAAGCAAGACGGAAGGCACTGTGTATCGAGTTGTGCGGTAGAAGGTGTTTCACAGAGAGTCCGATTCACTTATCCGGTAAAAAAGGAGTACGCATGGCAAAGAAGCGAACATACCAAGGCAAGGTTCCCCTACATGATAACTACGGACCGGAGGCCAAGTTTGCGGTCGAAGCGGAGGCGCTGCTGCCGACCACGAAATATGAAGAGGAAGTCGCCCGGGGACTAGAGCTGGGCTTGCCCGGCGCTGAGTCCATTAAAGATCGTCGCATTCCTACATTCAGCCGCGGAGAACAGCCGCACTTCGCCGGCATCAATACCTTCACCAAAGCGCCCTATGTCGAGGATGTCCGCAAGTGCGGGGACTACGATGTCGCCATCATCGGGGCACCGTTCGATGGCGGGACCACCTATCGAGCAGGCACTCGATTCGGCCCTCAAGGCATCCGCAAGATTTCCGCGTTGTACGGCACCTATAGCTTTGAACTGGGTGTGGATCTTCGAGAGTCGATCTCCATGTGCGATCTGGGCGACATCTTTACCATTCCCGGCAACATCGAAAAGACCTTTGATCAAGTCAGCAAGGGCGTGGGCCATGTTTATGCCAGCGGGGCCTTCCCTGTCGTGCTGGGGGGAGACCATTCTCTTGGATTTGCGACCGTGCGAGGGGTGGCTCAGAATATGAACGGCAAGAAACTCGGCATCCTGCACTTTGACCGTCATGTCGACACGCAGGAGACTGATCTCGACGAACGTATGCACACCACACCCTGGTTTCATGCGACGAACATTCCTAACGTCCCGGCGAAGAACCTCGTCCAGATCGGCATCGGCGGCTGGCAAGCGCCCAGACCCGGCGTGAAGTCCGGTCGTGAACGCCAAACAAGTATTATGACCGTGACTGACTGTGTGGAGATGGGCATCGAGAATGCCGCAAAACAGGCCCTCGAAGTGGCGTTTAACGGGGTAGATGCCGTGTGGTTGAGCTTCGATGTAGATTGCTTAGACGCAGCCTTCGTGCCAGGCACCGGCTGGCCTGAGCCTGGAGGCTTTCTCCCCCGTGAAGTGTTGAAGTTTCTGCAGATCATCGCCGACACGAAACCACTGGTGGGGATGGAAATCGTGGAATGTTCGCCACCCTACGATGCAGCGGAGATCACAAGCCTGATGGCCACCAGGGTGATCTGCGATGTGCTGGCCTGCCAGGTGCGATCAGGACATCTGGCCAACCGGAAGAAACGTTAAGCGGCATCGATCTCAGGAAAACCAAGATACAGATTGAAGGATTTGCTCGCATGTCTTGTGAGTGTTGTCTTTTCACGGGGGCCACTGCCGGCGCATGTCACACTCGTCGGCATGGTCCGCCGGGCGCGCCGTTGCCCGTAGAGCCAGGTGAAGGGTTCGTGCAGGAGCGCATCACTCGTCAGGTGGGTCATGAAACTCGTAATCTCCTGACTACATGATGGCCGATGATCCGGCTAGGCGCGAGCGCCGAGTCACTCATCTACGCAGAACACCACTGTTGAGGCGTGGAGCTCCACCTCAGCTATCAGGTCAGGAGAAACTCAAACTATTTTTCATGGGGCCATCTCTGCTAGAATGACACCTGATATATAGTTGGTTTTGTCGACGATTTCATCCGAGAGCACGCTCAAAAAAAGGAGTACGACCGATATGGCAGAGGTGGCATGTGTGACATGTGGTCAAACTGGTGAAGCCATCACCGCTCCCCTGTTTCTCGGCAAGCTTGAGGCGGAAGTGAAAAGTAAAGTCTGCCTCGGCTGCTGGAAAAAGTGGGAAGG
The DNA here is from genome assembly GCA_019636945.1 of Nitrospira sp. GTDB lineage: Bacteria > Nitrospirota > Nitrospiria > Nitrospirales > Nitrospiraceae > Nitrospira_D. Next base: position 39,252 of record JAHBWO010000003.1, read on the forward strand.
TATGCGCGTGATGGTGATCAACGAATATCAGGTGAATCTCGGCGATGAGAGCGGCCGTGAGCTCGTGCGCAAACAGATGAAGGCGTTTCTGAAGATCGGTGAGGCGGTTGATTCGTCAAAAGTTGCGGAGAACTATCGGCCAACCGGTGGCTGACCGTCGCAGTTTATCTTGAGTGTTGTAGGGACCAGACTCAACTTTTCTCCTGCGTTGTCGCCGACTTCGTTGACATGGCCAATCTGAAAGTGGTACGGTGCAGCGTTATGTGCTTTGTGCCCGTGAGAACGATTAGGGATACAGATGATTACGCAGATGCAGGTCAAAGGGTTGATGTTCGACCCCTACAACAATGCGTATATCGTCATTTTGCGGGACGACGATCAGGTTGAGATGCTCCCTATTTGGGTCGGCAAAGCGGAAGCCAGTTCGATCAGTCTGGCGCTGGAAAAAGTGGCTCCTCCTCGTCCCATGACGCATGACTTTATGAAATCCTATTTGGATGCGTTTGATGCCAAAGTGATCAGCGTGGTCATCACCGATTTGAGCGAGAATACCTACTTTGCCAAGATTCATCTGATGTACGGTGATTCTGAGTATGCCGTAGATTCGCGTCCGAGTGATGCCATTGCGCTGGCGTTACGCACCCAGGCTCCGATTTTTGCCAGTGAGTCGGTGATTCGCAAGCAAAGCTCCGAAGAGCTTGGTCAGTGGTTGGAAAACCTGAAGCCGGAAGACTTTGGCAAGCTCGATTCCTAAGCGAGGTTGATCTGATATGGACGGTGGCTCACCACAAGACTCCGGACCCTTGATCCAGCTTCTGGTTGATCGTGTGGTCGAGGACCCTGCGACGGATACGAGGATTGTGGTGCTGGCTCGAAAAGACGGTGACCTCGAACACTTCATGGTGTGGGTCGGTGCGTCCGAAGGGGAAGCGATCAAGCGAGCCTTGGATACGTCGCTCACTGCACGACCAATGAGCCATGATCTCATCAAGAGTTGCGGCGAGCATCTTGGGATTACCACCGAACGTGTGGTTCTGACCGACGTGAAGAGCAGTACATACTATGCAACGGTCTTCCTTGAAAACAAAGGAGTGACCCGTACCCTTGATGCACGTCCCAGCGATGCGATTGCCTTGGCCCTTCGCTGTCAGGCTCCCATCTATGTCACGCAGGATGTATGGCAACGGCGAAGCGGGCAACAGTTGGACGCATGGCTGTCGAAGTTGGAAACGAAGAATATCGGTGCACAGGAAGTCTAAGTCCTTTAACGTCGGCTGAAAAGAGCCGCAGTGGAGAAAGAAGAAGATGATGACGACGTACTTTGAGAATCCGATTCATGTGAAAGAAACCTGGCATTTGGTAGATGCCGACGGGAAGACCTTGGGGCGCTTGGCTGCCAGAGTTGCGGGTGTGTTACGAGGGAAGCACCGTCCGACCTTCACCCCAAACGTCGATATCGGCGACCATGTGGTCATTGTGAATGCGGAAAAGATTCAATTGACCGGCGGGAAGTTGGACAAGAAGCTCTACCATCGTCACACCGGATATCCCGGTGGTTTAAAAACCGCTTCAGCCAAACATGTCTTCCAAAAGGATCCGGCGCAGCTCTTGATCACGGCGATTGAAGGGATGCTTCCGAAGACACCACTCGGCAATGGTATGGCCAAGAAGCTTCGTGTCTACGCGGGGCCGAATCATCCCCATCAGGCACAACGACCGCAACCGATTTCACTCTAACGAGTTCATGACCGCAACGAGAAGGAGATCAGTCGCATGGCAGTAGTGACACAGTATGCAACGGGACGGAGGAAGTGTGCGGTGGCGCGAGCCTGGGTGACAGGGACCGCAGGCGACATTACCGTGAATGAGAAGCCGTTGGAGCAGGCGTTTCCTCGGTTAACTCTTCGACAGATCATTCAGCTCCCGCTCGAAATGGCAGGCCTGATGGGCAAGTATTCGATCAGCGCGACCGTCTACGGCGGTGGTCCGACGGGACAAGCGGGTGCGTTGCGCCATGCGATCGCACGGGCGCTCGTGGCCATGACACCGTCGACCCGCGGCCCTTTGAAAAAGGAAGGACTGCTCACCCGTGACTCACGCGTGAAGGAACGAAAAAAATACGGACAAAAGGGCGCACGCAAGCGATTCCAGTACTCCAAGCGCTAGACGCAGGAGGCACCGATACCAAAAAGGGAAGGCCTCGTGCCTTCCCTTTTTTATGTGGTCGATCTGGACTCTCCGTCAATAGAATGTTGTTGAGATTCGGGGTTCATTGATGGGAAAGAAGTTTCGAGTTGCCATTGCGGGAGCAAGTGGATACGCCGGTGCGGAATTGGTGCGTCTGGCTTCTGCTCACCCCCATTTCACAATCACTGCAGTGACCTCTGAGAAGTCTGCGGGGCAAGCGGTAGCGTCCGTGTTCCCCAGTCTCAAAGGGATTGTGGATCACCGGTTTGAAGCCCTGGCACCGGAAGCCTTGGCAGAGCGGGCTGATGCGGTTTTTCTTGCTCTTCCGCATACCAAGTCTCAGGATCCGGTTGCCATTTGCATCAAGGCCGGTAAGTTTGTCGTGGATCTCAGTGCGGATTATCGTTTGAAGGATGTGGGTACGTATGAGCGATGGTATCAGACCACGCATACCCACCCACAGCTCCTCAAGGACGCGGTCTACGGTCTCCCGGAACTCCACCGGCGCGCCATTGCACAGGCGAAACTCGTCGCGTCTCCCGGTTGTTATCCCACGGCAGCCATTCTTCAATTGGCGCCGCTCTTTGCCAAGAGGCTTGTGCAGCCGGAGACGATCGTCATTGACGCCAAATCCGGGGTATCGGGAGCGGGACGGAGTCCGGCCCTCCCCTATCATTTCCCTGAAGCGCACGAATCTCTGGAGCCCTACAAGATCGGACAACATCGTCATACGCCGGAGATTGAGCAGGAGCTTTCTGCGTTACGGGACCAAGTCGGTCCGGTGACCGTAACATTCACGCCACACCTTGTCCCGATGAATCGAGGGATTTTGAGTACAGCCTATTGTCGGCTGACTCACGCGATGCCCCTCGCGGACCTGCGAGACTTGTACCGAGAGTTTTATAAAAGCGAACGCTTTGTTCGGCTGTGCGACGAGATCGTACCGAATCCCCGCTACATCAAGGGGACAAACTACTGCGATGTCGGCGTATACGCGGATGCACGGGCTGGATGGGTCGTGACTGTGGCAGCCGTCGACAATCTTGTCAAAGGAGCCGCTGGTCAAGCCATTCAAGCAATGAATCTCATGTTGGGTCTGCCTGAGGAGACCGGCCTGACGGCCCCTGGTAGCTACCCATAAGCTTATTCTCTTTCGCCATCTCAGCCCGACTGGTCACCCTCACGGAACCTCGTTGTATGAGCACAAAACAGACAGGCATTACCGCCCCGCAAGGATTTCAGGCAGCCGGTATCCATTGTGGAATTAAGAAACCCGGACTCCTCGATCTTGCACTATGTGTCTCTGATGTGAGCGGACCGATTGCAGGAGTCTTTACGAAAAATCGTGTCGCCGCCGCTCCGGTCCTTCTCGATCGTCGCCATCTTCGGCATCGTTGCGGGCGTGCAATCCTCGTGAATAGTGGGAATGCCAACGCCTGCACGGGAGCCCAGGGGCTGGTATCAGCTACGACGATGGCCAGGACGGTGGCTCAACAGCTCTCAATCCCTGTCCATCACGTTTTTGTAGGATCGACAGGCGTGATCGGACGCACACTTCCCATTGACCGGATCACAACAGCGATTCCCGCATTGTTTTCGCGTCTTAGTGTCAAGGGTGGCGCTCAAGCTGCTCGGGCCATCATGACCACGGACTTGCGGCCCAAGACCGTCTCAGTGCAGGCAAGAATCGGCGGTCGCATGATCACGATCGGAGGGATGGCCAAGGGATCGGGCATGATCCATCCCGATATGGCCACGATGCTCGCATATTTTACGACCGATGCAGCAATCACCCCCCCTGCTCTGCAACAGGCCTTGAAGACTGCGGCCGACCAGTCATTCAACTGCATCACTGTGGATGGAGACACCAGCACGAATGATACCGTGTTGTGTTTGGCGAACGGTCTTGCAAGGAATCGGGTGATCGAACCACAGAGCCCTACCTCTCGAGAGTTTGAGCGCCTTCTGACCGAGGCTGCACAGACCTTGGCCTTACTCATCTGCCGCGACGGAGAAGGTGTGACCAAGATCGTCAAGGTGCAGGTTGAAGGGGCCAAGACCATCGCTGCTGCGAAACGCGTTGCAGCCACCATTGCTACGTCCAATCTGGTGAAAACTGCGCTCTTTGGGGAAGATGCCAATTGGGGAAGAGTCATGGCGGCCATCGGACGATCAGGCGTTGCGATCAATCCGGCTAAGGTGACCGTCAGGTTCGACGACATCCAGATGGTCAATCAGGGTATTGGCCTGGGGCTCGACGCCGAGCGCAAGATCGCACAGGTCTTCAAGCGGAAAGAGTTTACCATTGCGGTCCATCTTGGCCTGGGTACGGCATGCGCCCATATGTGGACCACGGATCTTTCGTACGATTATGTGCGTATCAATGCAAGTTATCGATCCTAGCCCGTGAAGACCGTTTGTCGCTTGAAACCTCGTTGTGACTATGGTAGCGTCGCCGATCGATATCTGACAGGGGTCGCGTTCACAGAATGTGAACCGGCTGATTATTCAAATCAATAACAGCGCATTGTTCGCTGTGTGGCTTGAGAATAAGGGAAGCGATTCCCTCACCCGTCTTACGGGTGCTCTGCAAGCCTGGAGGAAGGTGACGGCATGGGGGTAGTGGCAATCAAGGAATTGTTGGAAGCCGGTGTACATTTCGGACATCAGACCAATCGCTGGAATCCCAAGATGAAGAAGTTTCTCTTTGGTGAACGCAGCGGTATTTATATCATCGACTTACAACAGACCCTCACACGAATGGAACAGGCCTATGCCTTCGTTAGAGATCTCGTTGCAGGCGGCGACTCCGTCCTCTTCGTCGGGACAAAACGGCAGGCCGCAGAAATCCTTGAAGAGGAAGCGAAACGGGCCAATATGTACTTCGTCAATCAGCGGTGGTTGGGAGGGATGTTGACCAATTTCCAGACCATTCGCCGCAGTATCGATAAAATGAAAAAAATGGAAACGACCTTGCTCAACCCAAGCGAGCATGGTCTGAAAAAGAAAGAAATCCTTCTCATGCAGAAGGATATCGCCAAACTCCAAAAGTACTTATCCGGCATTAAGAATATGCGCAGTCTTCCAGGAGCCGTCTTTGTCCTCGATACGAGAATTGAAAAGATTGCTGTTCAAGAAGCGACGCGTCTTGATATTCCGGTCATTGCGATTCTGGACAGCAACTGTGATCCAGATCACATTACCTATCCCATTCCGGGGAATGATGATGCGATCCGTTCCATCAAGTTGATCACGTCAAAAATTGCCGATGCCTGCATTGAAGGCGCCCACGTGAAAGCACAGCGCGAGGAGGCGGAGTTCCAATCAACGCCTTCCTCCTCCGGAGAGAAGAAGCCGGTGGTGCGTTCTGAAGGCGTAGCGATATCATAAGCTCTCTTGCAGAGCGGTTCATCAATGCTTTTATTTTCAACGCCTACGTGAAGGAAGAATGAATCATGGCAGGATCCAGCCAGTTCGTGAAGGAACTTCGTGAGAAAACCGGGGCCGGCATTCTTGATTGTCAGAAAGCCCTCACCGAGAACGATAATGATATCGAGAAAGCCATCGACTATTTGCGGCAAAAGGGTTTGGCGGCAGCCGCAAAGAAAGCCGGGCGAGAGACTAATCAAGGTCTCATTCATTCATACATCCATATGGGTGGAAAGATCGGCGTCTTGATCGAAGTCAACTGTGAAACAGATTTCGTGGCTCGCAATGAGGAGTTTAAGGCTTTTGTCAACGATCTGGCCCTGCAGATCGCTGCTGCGAAACCGAACTTCGTCAAGCGCGAAGATGTTCCCGCCGATATGGCTGAGAAAGAAAAAGTGATCTACGAGGGGCAAGCAAAAGAAATGGGCAAGCCTCCGGCCGCGTGGCCCAAAATCGTCGAAGGAAAGCTGGAAAAGTTCTATCAAGAAAATTGTTTGATGGAGCAGTCGTTCATCAAGGATCCGGCCGTAACCGTGAAGGATCTACTTGCGCAAAAGATTTCGAAGATCGGTGAAAATATGAACATTCGCCGATTCACTCGCTATCAGTTAGGCGAAGTATGAGCTCTGCCAAGTACCGACGCCTCCTTCTGAAAGTCAGCGGGGAGATGTTGGCTGGTGAGCAAGGGTACGGTATCCAACCCTCGATTCTGGAAACACTTGCAGCAGAGATCGCCTCGGTCGTGGCCCTTGAAGTTCAGGTGGCTCTTGTCATAGGAGGCGGCAATATTTTTCGAGGGATCGCCGCAAGTGCGGCCGGTATGGAGCGGGCATCCGCCGATTATATGGGGATGCTGGCGACCGTGCTCAATGCCTTGGCGTTTCAAAATGCATTGGAACGCATTGGAATCATTACCCGAGTTCAATCTGCCATTGAAATGCGCCAACTGGCGGAAGGCTACATTCGGCGGCGGGCTATCCGCCACCTCGAAAAGAACCGAGTGGTTATTTTTGCCGGTGGCACCGGAAATCCCTACTTCTCAACGGATACGGCAGCTGTTCTTCGAGCCATGGAAATCAGTGCGCAGGTCATCATGAAGGGCACTAAAGTTGACGGGATTTATGACGCAGATCCGGTCAGTCATCCCACGGCAAAGAAGTATGATCAGATTTCCTTTCTCTCTATTTTGAATCAGAATCTCAAAGTGATGGATTCGACGGCCATCAGTCTGTGTATGGATAATAAACTGCCGCTCACCGTCTTCAACCTCAAGGTACCCGGTAACTTCAAACGAGTGGCTTTGGGTGAGCCGATCGGGACCTCTGTTACGATCGGTAACCGCTGATCCCATTACGAGGTGTATCATGTCCAACGCTGCCCCGGTTCGCCAGGCCTTCGTCTCCCGTATGGATCAATCACTCGAGCATTTACGGAAGGATCTCTCAGGTCTGCGAACCGGGCGAGCTTCCGTCGCGCTGCTCGATGGGATTCGTGTCGATTACTACGGCACCATGACCCCGTTAAAACAGATTGCCAGTGTGTCGACCCCGGAAGCTCGATTGATTACCATCCAACCTTGGGAGCCCCAGCTCATCAAAGAGATTGAGAAAGGCATCGCGAATGCCGGTTTGGGCGTGACTCCGTCGAATGACGGAAAAATCATTCGAGTTCCCCTTCCCCCATTGACTGAAGAACGGCGCAAGGAATTGACGAAGGTATGCAAGAAGCATGGGGAAGATGCTAAAGTTCAGATCAGGGGATTCCGGAGAGAAGCCAACGAGGAGTTGAAGAAACTCCAAAAAGATGCGAAGCTCACCGAGGATGAACTACGAAAGGCTGAACAAGAGACCCAGAAACTCATCGAACAGTATGGACAAAAAGTTGATGACATTATCAAGAAAAAGGAACAGGAAATCATGGAAGTGTAGGGTAGCTTCATCCTGACCCGCCTTTCCTTACATGTCGAGCCCTTCGAGTTTTCACCCAACGTTAGCAACTGTAGACCTGACTGCCCTAAGCCACAATCTCTCTCAGATACAAAAGTGTCTTGCTCCTGGCTGTACCGTCATGCCTGTGATTAAGGCCAATGCCTATGGGCATGGGGCCATCGAAATCGCACAGGCACTTGTTCGGCAGAACCTGGGGCATCTTGCGGTCTTTTCAATCGATGAAGCGATTGCACTGCGCCAAGCAGCAATTACTGTGTCGATCGTGGTGCTTGGACCATTCTTTCCTCGACAGGTTGAGGACCTCATTGTCCACCGGCTTACTCCAGTGGTGAGTGATCGTTCCATGCTCGAGGTGATGGCGCATGCCACTCGTGCACGGCCCACTCCCTACCCGATTCATCTCAAAGTCGAGACCGGCATGAATCGGCTGGGTCTGACGCAGGAAGATCTTGAGACTTTGTTCACGACGCACGCGTTTCCTTCTTCGCTGCACCTCGAAGGATTCATGTCGCATCTGGCTGATAGTGACGGTGAGGTACAAGATATCACTGAAGCACAGATCTCCAGATTCAACCGAGCCTTGAACGTCTCCCGTGGTGGAGGATATGAGATTCCACTGGTTCATCTCTCGAACAGCGCGAGCATCATCCGATTTCCATCGGCCCACTATACGATGGTCCGTCCCGGTATCATGCTATACGGCTACCACACGCTTCCAAGTACGATACCGGTGCCTGATTTGCAGCCAGTCCTCTCGCTCACGACCTGCATCGCGCAACTCCGTCGTATTCAGCCCGGTGACCGTGTGAGTTATAATAGTACCTTCATTGCAAGGAGATCCACACGCATCGCCGTGCTTCCGATCGGGTATGCTGACGGATTAAGCCGACGTCTCTCGAATCGAGGAATCGTCCTCATTCGCGGGCAGCGTGTGCCGATCGTCGGACTGGTATGTATGGACATGGTGATGGTAGACGTCACCACCGTCCCTGAGGCGATGATTGGTGACGAGGTCGTTGTGATCGGACAGCAAGGGAGAGAGACGATTACAGCGAAAGATGTCGCCGAGTGGACAGAAACGATCCCGTACGAAGTCCTCTGTGCGATCAGTCCAAGAGTTCCAAGACGCTATAGGCACTCTTCAGGAGGAGGGACCGCTTTCAGCAGAGCTGATGGTTCGCTGTCTGACGAAACGGATCATCGGGTTGAACCATAACACGCTGTTTAAAAACTCACCCGGACAGACAGACCTCCAGCGTGCAGAGTGGTATCGTAGCGTCCATTGACTGGGGCACGAATTCCTGAAACCCCTGAAATGGTCCGTGGCTCGTAGAGGAAGGCTTGGTAAAACAGGTCCAAACCCACAAGTTTCGGCTTGAGGGGGCCTACGCCAAGACCTCCGCAAGGCAGGAGGCCGAGAAAGGAGCCGTTCTCCCGACAGATCAATCCGATCCCGCTTGAAATGACATGGAGATCTGCAGAGGGGACACCAGGATTGAAGGTAAGATCCGGTACTTGCGTTTGCTGGTTTGTGTACCCCCCTCGCACTGAAACCTCCCATCCCGGAAATCGTTCGAGTTGGAGCCATCTGTACTCCGTTCCAACCAGAATGGTATAGGTGCTCTTCCAGTTTTGTGGCTGTGGAATAGTGAATCCATTTGCGAGATGGATATCGAGACTTCTGACGGATTTCCAGCCGACATAGTCGACATTCAACTCCACTTTCCACTCGCGTTCCAGATTCCGGATCGGCCAGAGCGCAATGCCCCCTGTGATGACCTGAGGTAACACCAACGTGGTCGTTGCGTCTTGGATCTTGACGCCATTGGCTGAAAAAGTGCCATCCAAGTGGAGGGTGGCCTGGCTTCTATAGACCACGGCGAGATTTGCGATCGGCTGTCCTGAGCCATTGCGAAGCGCAGTATATAATCCTCCGACATTGAATCCAGCCGCAGTGTCCTTGCCGTTGAACTCGAGCTTGCCTCCGGCCGGTACCAACCCACCAGGGGAAATCGATTGCAGTTCTGCATGTCCTTCGCCGAAAAAGCTTGCAAAGGTATAAATATCGGCTCCGACGCCGATGGAGAGATCCTGCGTTAACTGATAGGCAATCGTGGGTTTAATATCAAATAAAGGCAGCGCCGTAAATGTGGTGATCGTTCGAAGGGGACTGTTATCCGGCCATCGCATCACCGACCCAAACGGTGTGGTGATTCCGATTCCAACTGTCATGTTCCCAAGCGAGGAAAGCCCCAGGTCTTGGAGATTTGCCGTAAGGTAACCATGACCGGGGCCAGGCCAGGCAACCGTCCCGTCATGGTCACCGGTGGTGGTGACTCCGCTTGGACTCCGAAAGTCGGTGGCCCCTCCTACCAGACTCAGCCCACCCATCAGTTGAACTCCGCGGAGTTGCGTCATGCCGGCTGGGTTGTAATGAAGCGCTGAAGGATTATCCGCTTGCGCAGCAAAGGCGTTCCCCATCCCGGAAGCGGCGGCCCCCTGCCCATAGACGCGAGGAACCTGGGCTGAGACCGGTGCCGTAATCCCGACAATGACCGTGATCACAAGAAGCATCAGCATCCGTCTCACACCGCTCTGAACGTCACGCACAGTAGATCGCCCTCCTTCCTCTCACAAGGCCTTCCGATACTGCCTCATGTTTTCCAGCATCTCGTCTCAAGCAGGGCCAAACCACCGGTCCATCATTTGTTGGAGCTGGTGGGTGTCGAATGGTTTGAGCACATAGGCCTGAGCCCCTAACCCAATGGCCTTCATTGCCAGTTCTTGCGATCCAGATGCCGTAATCATAAGGATCGGCAGGCGTTGGTTCGTCATGCGCACCCGCCGTAGCACTTCGAGACCATCAATCTGGCCGATCCCGATATCAAGAATCATCCCGTCGAACTCGCGTGATTGGAGTACGGACAACGCCTGCCGGCCATCGAGTGCAGAACAAGGCAGGTAGCCTCCGGCCTTCAATCGATCATGAAGCAGTTGCTGAATATCTGGATCATCATCGACCACGAGGATATGCCGACCTGTCGTCTGCGGATCCGAGCGATGCGGTGTGGTCGCTGCATGGACCGGAACGGTGAAGGAAAGTTCCGCTCCCCCCTCCGGACGGTTGCGTGCCGATACCTCCCCTCCCTGGAGTTCGACCAATGTTTTGACGATGGATAATCCCAGGCCTAATCCTTTGGGGCCAGCACGATGACCTTGCTGAATTCTGAAAAACGGATCGAAAATCTTATCGAGGCATTCCGGAGGAATACCTGGCCCTGTATCGCGAACCAGCACGGTGGCTGTTCGGCGATTGGGCATCGCGCAGATCACGGTGATCGTGCCACCCGAAGGCGTGAATTTGATGGAGTTTTGGACAAGATTGACGACGGTCTGAATCAGCCGATCTCGATCCGCCCAGACGACGACCTTGGTGTCGGCGCTGTAGAATTCCAGCGTCTGTTGTTTCGCATGCGCCAATGGCTTGAGTTGTTCCAGCACATCAGCGAGACACGGTTCAAGCTCCACGTCGGCGGGATGCACTTCTAACCGTCCGGTCTCGATCCTCGTACGATCAAGAAGGTCTTCGATCATGCGGACCAGACGGTCTGAGTTTTCCGACATCCGCACAAGATAGCGCTGTTGCTTCTCATTCAGAGGCCCAGTCAGTCCGTCCAATAAATTCTGAATGAATCCCTTGATCGATGTTAGCGGGGTTCTCAGTTCATGAGACACGTGTGAAAGGAACTGAGCCCGCAACCGATCGGCTTGCTCAAGCGCTTCGGTACGCTCTTTAACTTTGACCTCTAATCCTTCATTCCACTCTTCAATTTGTTGGTAGGCGGACGCATTGTCGAGCGCGATGGACACCTGACTGGCGACCGTCGTCATCAATTCCAGATCGTCTTCCGTAACGGTTTGATTGTGTGAACGATCCACTGTCAGCATTCCCCAGATGCGGTCCTTTGTCTTGATGGGAACCACGACCAACGCTTTTGTTTTGCTCAACTCAGCCAAGCGTTGATTCAGGGGATGGAGACGATGTCGAATGATCTCGATATCTTTCACGAGCAGTGGTTGGCCTTGCAGAACGACTGTTCCTTCAGGACTATCCGAATCGGTGATCGGAATCCGACAGGATTGGGCGAATGTCTCCACCTCCGGTGGTCCACCGATGAGTCGAATATGCTGGACGGTCTGGTCACCCGGATCAAACATGGAGACCATGGCGCTGTTATAATTGAGCTCATGCGTCAAGGCCTCTAAGACCTGATGGAGCAATGTATCTCGTTCAAACGTCGAGCCGAAGGACAGTCCGGCTCGATGCAGTGCCGTCAGTTGAGCCACTTTTCGTCGCAACTCCACCCGCATCTGTTCTTGTTCCAAATAGGCTTCGCGCAACTCTTCATGACGCGACTCGACAAACGTAATTTGTTCTTGAATCAGCGCCTCGCGCCGTTCGCTCTCTCGCAGAAGCCGTCGATTAACCAAGATGCCGATAATGAGGAGTGGACACAGTCCGACTAACAAGACTTCGCCGAGGCTCACCATCGGATTGACGATACCCACCCCTGTCATAAGGAGAAGCCCCACCAGACCACCCCAGAGAAACCATGTGAAATGTTGCTGAGCAGACGTTCGAGGTTCTACCTGCAGAGGGGCTGTCGTGAGGAGACCAGCTTGCGCGCTGTCTGTTTTAGAGAATGCCTCCTGGTTCGGCAGGAGGGCTCGAGCTTGTTCTAAGGGGGATGTCGTACGCCAGAAGCGTTTGCCGTACCCTCGTTCTTCCTGCCATCGAATGGTCCACTGACACCAGGCATCGTCATTTCCGATACAAGACGTTTCTATCGTCTCTGCTTGCGAGAGACCATGAATTCGACTGGCCATTGCGATCATGATGCCCTGCGCAGACTGGCACACAAGACACGCACACCGTCTCCGATAAGGACCAAATTGACGAAGCGTTCGTTCCGTAAACCGCATCGCCACCACGGCCGTGGTGCTTGTGACCTCGACCACTCGGAACTCGGCGGAACCGGAGGTGAATTTGTTCCCAAAGTAGGGAAACATGGTGAAGATCTGCGAGATCGAGAAGGGGCGAGTCAGCGCGAGCATGATGGGAGAGATCTTTTCCGCACCGGCCTTGAAGGCGAAGCGCGGGTCGCCGGATATGCGCTCGCAGAACTCGTAGAGATAGCTGGTAAACTCGTACGAATAACTATTCCAGGGGTTCCTTAAAAATTCTGGCGTCACATGATAGACAGGGTCTTTGATGCGATCGTTCAACAGCTGGCATAGGTCCTCCACGGCCTCCTTCCCGGCCGGCTCTCCCCGCTGAGCCGTGATCAATTTCTCTAAAAACACAGTGACCGCCCGAATGCTGACTCCACTGAGGTCCCTGATCGTATGCCCCTGCTCATCCAACCCGAATGGACGAAACACCATGGCACTCTGTTCAAGAATGGTCCTCTCTTTGGGGAACAGTTCAACCGTGGGGAGGGATTTGGCTTCGGTGCCGTCGAGCGTACTGCTTATCATGGTGTCATCCCTTCACAGGACGGTGACCCCACCAAGCAGCTTTGTGCTCGTTTTAGTCGAAAGCCCATGTACATGGGTCGTGCTTTCATTAACAGCACCGTCGGCTACCAGGCTGTACCACCCCTCATCGGAGACTTGGTGCTCTTCTTACTTCTTCAACAACATAGTTGATGAACAGACCAAGATCCTTTGTCCACAAGGTGCTCCGACGAGCGAGTCACTGGTTTGCCTGATAGGACAATTTTCCTACCGGAATAGCACGTATGGCTGGGCGAGTATATCGACGCTCCCTACGCTTTGCAATACGAAGGGTGCGTTCCTCACATCCGTAGGGCAACACCGATCAAAAGATGGGGAACTCGGGGAGGCAATCAGTGGAAGAGCAGGCACGGATCCGGGATGACCGACACCGACCAGCCAGGTGAAAGAGAGTATGATCGCCTACTGTCTGACCGACCGCTTGAGCTTTTTTTCAACGCTGGCGACTTTGCTCTTGAGGCGGCCGGAATGCCCTTTTCGGTAATCGACCTTGATCGTGCAGGAAATACGGTTGCAGTCCTTCTTCATCCGTTCATAGCACTGCTGTACCACTGAAAACACCTCTTCCCACTCCCCTTCTAAGACGGTTCCCATGGGGTTTAAGCGATAGGCGACTCCGCTCTTATCAATGATGTCCAGAGAACGGGCCACATATTTTCCGACACTTTCCCCCTTGCCTAACGGAGACATGCTGAATTCCAACAAGACCATCGTCGCTCCTTATCGTGGTTCCGCGCTCGTGCCAGACGCCGCATTCGCTACGGTTTCCGCGCGTCGTGCAGACCATACGGACGGGTAACGCACCTTGCCAAGCAAACGAAAACCGTCCAAGGCTTCCCGAAGCAATGCACGTCGTTTCTCGGCATCCGGCTCATTTGCCTTAGCCTGCTCTCGTAGCTGTCCCAGCCACTCGACAAACTCGATAAATTCAGCATCAAGGATCCGTTCCAGATCCTCTTTCATGAATCCAGAAAGGGCGGGGGCGACCCCGCTTGAGCTGATGGCCACACGAACATGCCCTGCCGACACGACTGCCGGCATCGTGACGCTGCAGGCTTCAGGGTAATCGACGGACCAGAGTAACACCCGTTGTTCTCTGGCTTTTGCAATGAGCATCTTCGCGAAATCCCGATCGCCTCGAACGGTATTCAGGATGAGAATGACATGATCGAGATCCGTGTCACGAAAATGACGTCCCCGATGGATGATTTTCCCGGAAGCCGCTAACTGGCGGAGGGGCTCATTCAATGTCGGACTGATCACCGTAACTCGTGCACCGGACTCGAGAAGACGCTCCGATTTTTCAGAGGCTTCCTCGTCACCGCCGATCACCAGAACCGGCCAACCTTTGACATCCAACACCAAGGGAAAACCAGGATTGGCAACCATCATTTCTACTCCCTATGGCAATCCAAAAGACTAGTATCGAGGAAGGGATGGGTCACATGCAAGAGGAACTTCTGAGGCTCACGCTCCACTTTTTAATACAGCGTGGCTATAGTGCAGGACATTGCGATGGGTGCACGAGTGAGAAGAGGCTCACGTTATAACCGGCGAGGAAACCTCTCTTGCAACGGAGACGGCAGATAGCTTCATTCGCTACGAGCACGCGTCACGTTCCGGCTGGATCTGCATCTAATTCCAGGTTCCAATACAGATAGTCACGCCAACTTTCGGGTGTATTCCTGATGCCAATGGTGATGGTAATGACGGGATTCCAACGAGGTTTTACCGGTTTCTTTTTCAACTTCATCCCGGCCTCTTCAGGCGTGCGCCCGCTTTTCCGATTATTGCATCGCCAACAGGCCGTCACGATATTTTCCCACGTTTTTTTCCCGCCTTTGGCGATGGGAACCACATGATCGAATGTCAGTTCTTCCGTCCGAAATTTATGGTAACAATACTGACAACAGTATCCGTCCCGGGTAAAGATATTGATGCGGGAGAACTTGACGGCACGATGGCTGTCCTTCAATCGCACCAGTTTCAACAGCCGCATGACCGAGGGAAGTTTGATCGAGAGCGAAATACCATGAATTTCACGATCGTAGACCTCCAGCACTTCGACTTTCCCTTGCCAGAGAAGCGCGATCGCTTTTTGCCAATGTACAACCCGTAGGGGTTCAAACGTGGAATTGAGCAGGAGGGTCATTTCCATGCAGCAACCTCATCCTCACTCGAGCTCCCGAATGTGGGAAAGGCTCGTCCGATGGGCCCAGCTACATCACAGCTGTTTCTATGCCATAAGGTTGTGATGAAATCAAGTAAGGACGCTCCTATTGCGGCGTCCGCCGATGAAGGGGAAGACATCTCTTATGGGTGAATACATAGCCGTCGCTTCTGTTTCTGAGATTCCCCCTGGCACAGGACGGACTGTGGAGGTTGCGGGAGTCTGGGTCGCTGTGTTCAACCTAAACGGGACGTTTTATGCGATCGATAACGCCTGTCCACACGCGGGTGGTCCACTCGGTGAAGGCAAAGTCTGCGGTACCGACGTTGAGTGTCCCTGGCACGGCTGGAAATTCAACATCGTGTCCGGAGAGCGCGTCGGTAACCCAACCTTTCAGGTGCCTCGCTGTGATGTGCGCGTCATCGACGGTCGGGTCGAGATCAGACTTCCAGCAGAGTTGCAGTTTCTTTCATCGAATTGATTTTATTGACAGATGCCCCGATATCTGTGCCGAGTGATACTGTCCCCTCCCCTCTTCCCAAGCCCCCCAGCCGTATCGTTTCAGCTGACCGACACAAGGTCACGCAACATCACTGCGTGAATGAGGTAAGAATCCGGAACACACTGAGGGGCCGAACCGAACGATCATTCAAAAAGTGAGTATGGGCACGCTCTTGCAGAATCTGACAACTTTCATTTAGTCTATATTTGCCCATTCTGCTTCTGTTCATTATTTCGCAGGTTGTGGCATCCTTGATAAGGATCAGACCGAAACCATAACCACAGAGACGCTCACGCAGCCGGTCACGATTGACATCGATCACATTCAGCCAGCTCTGAGCGGCGACAGACCGTGAAGACATACGGTTCCAGCCCATTAAAGACTCGGTCGTAATGCAGCCCATGCGATCATTCTTATTCACTGTAGTGCACTGGTGGCTACCCATCCTGCTATTGGGAGCGAGTCTCCCCGGCGTCGCACTGGCAGAAGTCAATGACGACGACAAGGCGCAGGCCATCGTCCACATGCTTGACTATGTCGGCGTCGATTATCCTGAGTCCGTGCAGAACGGTCAGGTGATCAAACCGGAAGAGTATGCCGAACAACGCGACTTTGCCGCCCAGGCCCTCACACTTCTCGGTCAGTTACCCACTGTGTCTGAGCAGGATGTGTTGGTGCAGCAGGCACGAGAACTTTTGACCCAGATCGAAGCGAAGGCGTCGGGAGAGGTGATTTCAACTCTCGCCAATCAGCTGCTCGTTCACATCATCAACTCATGGAAGCTCAGCGTGGCGCCACGTCAGGCTCCGGACCTCCGACGTGGTGAGACATTGTTTCTGCAATACTGTGCCGCCTGCCACGGCCTGCAAGGAAGGGGCGATGGGCCGCTGGCCAAGGGAATGGACCCAGCTCCCCGCAACTTTCACGATGAAGCTCGGATGCGTCAGCGTAGTCTCTATGGGTTATACAACACCATCACACTTGGTGTACGCGGCACGCCAATGCGCGCCTTCGGCGAACTGTCCGAAGCCGATCGTTGGGCGTTGGCCTTTTTTTCCGCCGGCCTGCGCACCGATCCTCGTATGGTGACGAAGGGCGAGGAACTCTGGCGGCAAGAACAGAGTAAAGCAGATTTTTACACCCTCCGCACCTTCGTCATGACCACACCCGCCCAACAGGCGGTTGCCGGTTCGTCACTTGATGCTGTGCGCGCCTATCTCACGCAGCAGCCACATGCGCTTGAGGCTGGAGCGCATTCGCCGTTGAACGTTTCGCGCATGAAAGTTGAGGAGGCCGCAGTAGCCTACGTCAATGGCCAGCAAGCAGACGCTCGGCGCCTTGCCGTCGCCGCCTATCTCGAGGGGGTGGAACTGATCGAGTCCGCACTGAACAATGTCGACACGCCGCTGCGTGCGGAAATAGAGCGTGAAATGATGGCCCTTCGGACGGCCATCGCAGAAGGAGCAAGCGCCGATGCCGTCACCGCGCAGACAACGAAGATTACGGCATTACTTGATCGGGCTGCAGAGCGGCTCTCCAGCAGCACCTTATCCCCGAATACCGCATTCGTGAGTTCTTTGGTGATCTTACTCCGAGAAGGGCTGGAGTCGATCTTAATTATTTCCACGATTGTCGCCTTTGTTGTGAGAACCGGTCGACGTGACGCCCTCCCCTACATCCATCTCGGCTGGATAGGAGCTATGGCACTCGGCGTCGTCACGTGGATCCTTGCGCGCTACATGCTCAGCATTTCTGGCGCGAACCGTGAGTTGACAGAAGGTCTCACAGCTTTGCTGGCTGCGGCTATGCTCCTCTACGTGGGATGGTGGTTACACAGCCGCTCGAACGCACAGGCGTGGAACCGCTATATCCGCGAACAACTGAACAGTGCGCTGGCCACCCGGACGCTCTGGACAATGGCAGGGCTCTCATTCCTTGTCGTGTACCGAGAGTTGTTTGAGATGATTCTGTTCTATGAAACGCTTTGGTCACAGGCCGGGCCAACCGGGCATAGTGCGGTCATGTGGGGCATCGCCATCGCAGCGATGCTGTTGGTGCTGATCGGCGGTATGATTCTTCGCTATAGCGTCCGTCTGCCCATCGGGCCATTCTTCACCGTCGCCTCAATCCTTCTGGCGGTGATGGCCGTGATTTTTGTTGGGAACGGCATCGCCGCCCTTCAAGCGGCAGGCGTCCTCGACGTGACGGATGTTCGTTTCTTCTCCTTACCACTCTTGGGTATTCACCCGACTATGCAAAGTCTTGTTCCGCAGGCTCTGATCCTCGCCCTGATCGCCGGTGGGATCTGGTCTAACCGAGAAAAAGCTGATTAGTCCGATCACTGCTGTGCGAAGGCTCCTCGGAAGGTCCATCTTCAATGAAAGAGGTGCTGTCCCTGATGGATAACCTTCCCTTTCCCGCCCACCGATCTTTGTCAAGGTAGCGAGAGTGTACTCATCAAGAAGCCAGTCGAATTCTTCTTCTCCAAGGGGCCTCAAGGGCCGGACACGTTGCTCTGCAACCGGCTCAAGCGCAGGCTAGGACGGAGGGGGGAACGGAGGAGTCGACTGTGGGTCGGAGTCGGGCGCTTTGGGAGTGACACCATCAGCCGGTAAGGAGGCAGCATTCACCTTCTTGAGATCGAGATGGGCGTGCCAAATAAACTCCCGTTCAAACCATTGGCCGCGCACACTCTGATCGCGGAGCTGGACACGAATTTCATAGATATGCCCTTCGACTTGTTTGACACGCCATTCGCCGAGCCGTACGCCCTGCCCACGCTCTTTCATGCTGCGAACGTGCTCGTTCATGGCATCAAGGATTGAGGGGAACCCGATGGCCGGATGGTGCTGTACGAGGGCCAAGGCTTCAACCTCTTGGGTCGTTCTCGACGGAGCCGTCGAAGGCAGCGACGTCCACACATAGTACAGCCCACCGAGCAACAACACGGCTACAACGGCGTAATGGATGATGTGAGTGCCGAACGATCGTAAAGAAGTCACGCTACCAGTCATTATGTGCAGAGCCTCACGGCTTGATCCTTCCTCCGTAGCAGACGACTGCGGAGGACGTGCAGCCGTGGGCCCTCTTGTGGCTTCGGCGGAACCAGACGAAGCGGATCCTCCTCCGCCAAGGCTTCGGCACGCCGCCCATGGGCTCTGGCTGATGGGTCGGAGGACGCCCACTGTGTAATCCTCAAGAACGTCACAGCTGTGGCTTCCTGTCTTGGTGGGTGAAGTGCCGTGCCGGAAAATCCTTCGCCGCCCTGCATCTTAGGAAGATCCGGAATGTTCTGTCAATCCAACCAGAGTGTGGACCGCAGCTTGTCTGATCAAAAGCCGATGTGTTACAAATACGATTCGGTATTCACCAGAATACAGATAGCATGAGTGGAGGATATGAAGTTCTTTTTGTACGGTGATCTCCTCAATCCGTCACAGCTTCAGCGGCGAGCTCCTGAACATCAATTTCTGCACCGTGCGACCCTGTCGGATCACACCGTCAAGTTTTGCCGATGGTCATCCCAATGGCGATGCGGACTCGCGAGCATTGTCCCCTCACAGGGTGAACAAGCTTGGGGCGGCGTGTTCGAGTTAACGGATGAGGATGTGAACAGTATGGATCAGTTTGAACAGGATGTCCCGCAGGGAGCCTACCGTCATCTCCAGGTAACAGTCTTGACCGAGACCGGAGAAAAGGAGCTGGTCACCACCTATGCGGCCAACCCCATCGGGAAATTCAAGCCAAAGGATCACTACCTGGATTGGGTGCTCAAAGGGCTTAAACAGTGGAAGTTTCCGGAAGATGTTATTCAGCAATGGGAATCATATAGACCGAAGTAACATGTGAGTCGACGGCTGATTGCACACAGCGGGAGGCTCAGCTTACATAGAGGAGATTATGCCAAAACCAAAATATCATATTCTTGTCTGCACGAATTCGCGCCCCCCTGGCCATCCCAAGCCATCATGCGGGTCAGCCGGAGCCGCACAACTGCTCATGGCCTTCAATATGGGCTTGATGCAGCGCGCGGTTCCTCCAGGACAGGTCTTGGTGAGTGCGACTGGGTGCCTCGGTCCTTGTGAACAGGGTCCGACTGTGGTCGTCTACCCTGACAATACCTGGTACTCCAAAGTCACGGAAGCGGACGTTGCCACGATTCTCGATGAACACGTGACGAAGGGGACACCAGCTGCTACACTCAAACCCGATTCGGTATGGAAGTAGAACGTATCGGAGCCCGAACTTGAGCAAGTATCGTGGTTGCAGTCGGCGAGTAAAAACATGACTGATCATCTGCATCTATGACGGCGCCTACGGTTCATGAACATAAGATCCATGCACCTCGCTCGATCGGGTGCATGATTATTACCTGTAGCGATACTCGGATCGCCGAGACGGACGGCAGCGGCCAGCTGATTCAAAAGCTGCTCAAAGACCAGGGACATACGGTTGTTGAATATCATCTCGTCAAGGACGATCCGGCACAGATTCAACTCTGGATCGCTCGGGCAATGACGAACGAGGCTGTCCAAGCGTTGATCATCAACGGCGGGACGGGGATTTCACGGCGGGACAGCACATTCGAAGCCGTGGATGAGATGTTGGAGAAGCGGCTTCCAGGATTCGGCGAAATTTTTCGGCTCTTGACCTACCAAGAAATGGGGTCACCTGCCATCATGAGTCGAGCCACCGCCGGCATTATCAAAGGGCGGTGTATTTTTTCCATTCCAGGTTCGGAACATGCCGTCAGAATGGCCATGGAAAAGCTCATCCTGCCTGAACTCGGCCATCTGGTGAAAGAATTGTCAAAATAACAGGTACATAGTGAGAAGTGAAAAGTAAGGCAGATTAAAAAAAGATCTGACATCTGGCAAGTAATTGCTTGCCGTGAGGTCACGTTTCATCTCGTACCTTTCACTTCTCTCGCTTCCTCAATCCTGCGTAATTTTTGGCTCCTCATACGATATCTCGGCAGAAATTTTCGACTGCGCATATCGCTTATAAAACGACAACACATCACGTACAGAGATCACGCCAATAATCTCACCGTTCTTACTGACGCCGAGATGGCGTACGCCGAGATCAGCCATCATAGACTGCGCGTCATCAATGGCTTCACTTCCCTCGATCGTGCACACCGGTGCCGTCATAATTTTCTCGACCGTCAGTTTTCCTAACGGCTTTCCGGATGCGACTGCTCGCCGTACAATATCAGTATCCGTGACGATCCCGACGAACTGCTTTCCTTTTTTGATCAATAACGATCCGACTCGCGCCTGACGCATTGTCTTCGCGGCACTCGCGATGGATACCTTGGGTCCAATCGATTTAGGCCGTTTGGTCATGATCTGTGCGACAGTAGACATGGCTTTCTCCTCCATTGGTGGGTGAATTTTCGACGGATGAACGCCGGCCACGCTCAAGTTGCCTTGGGTAAGAGTAGCACAGAATGCGCGGAGAGCTCAAAACAGGAGCAGGAAGAACCGCCCACTAGAACCGTTCTGCGTCATGTACTCAACGACCAGATTCTTAAAAAAACGAACGACCCGGACGTTTCGAGAGCATGAAGGTCAGGAAACGAACGAGAAGAGCCTCTTGAGCATGTATAACTCAGCACGACTTTAAAATCGGAGCGTACCTTCTACCACCATGACGCAATGCCCACCGACCTTCACCCCTTGAATGGCATCATTGTCCGACTCCACCTGGACAAGAATCCGTGACGGACGGTCGATCTCGTAGCCTTGCTCGATGAGGATATCCGTCGTCGGCCCCACCTCAACGATTCCATGGTGAACTAAGTATGCTCCTAATGCGCCGGCGGCGCTTCCTGTCGCAGGGTCCTCTAAAATTCCAATCTTTGGCGCAAACATCCGCGCATGAACTGAGGTGAACGATTCGACTGTCACAGTGGTGAACACCATGATGCCGTTGGCACCGAATCGTTCACAGACAGCCGTGATCGCAGATGCGTCAGGAATGATCGATCGTACAGCCGTGAGAGTCCGCACCGGAACGATCAACACCGGTAAGCCGGTGGAGACGACCTGCAGTTCCCAGTTGGTTTCGACAACACCGGGTTTCGGTAAACCGAGAGCCCGACCAACCGAATACACCTCATCAACCGTCTCAATGGGATCGAGAAACTCGGGCTTCGGTTGAGACATGACGACCCGCACGACTCGTCCCTGCTCACAGTGCACTTCGATGGGAAATACGCCGATATTGCATTCTTGTAAGAGACAGGTAACACCCTCGTTCAATGCGATCCGTTTAAGAGAAGCCAGGACATAGAATGTGCCCAGCACCGGATGGCCGGCAAATGGAATCTCCTGTGTGGGAGTAAAGATCCGTAATCGTGCAGCGGCGGTGGGATCGGTCGGTGGAAAGACGAACACCGTTTCTGAGAGATTCATCTCTCGGGCAATCTGCTGCAGCTCGTCGTCCGTCAGTCCATCCGCCTCTGGAAAGACCGCCACGGGGTTGCCACCGAACGGTTGAGCCGTAAAGACATCGGCTTGATAGAATTTGAACATCCGTTGTTCCGTCATCGCCCCTCCTGAACTTATTGCGATCATACCGAAATACCGGCTCTTCCCACAGCACTGTCACCCATCTTTGTTGACAGAATCCGTTCCCTTTGGCACACTCCGCCCGTGGATTCGATCAGCGAGCAAGACATCGCCCATGCCTTAGACGTGTTGGGCCTCACCCATCCCTTCACAGTCGAAGACCTTGAACGAGCGAAACGCGTCCAGCTCTATACCTGGAACCCGTCGCGCTATGCCGGCCTCACGAATAACCCCGCTCAATATATGCAACAGTTTCGGAAAGCGGAGGACATGACTAAGACGGTCGAAGCCGCCTACGCGCTGATTTCCACTGTCTTCGTCCCGGATGACGAAGCCCAATAGGTAGCACACAATCCCGTACGCATCTCTCGTCCAGCCCGCCTTCATCACACAGGTGCCGTATTAAGTGGCCTCGTGGCTGGTGACCCGCGACATCCCTTCATCACCAGACGACTGTGCCACCGGCCACGTAATCAAGCCGGAGACACCGTCTGCGGATCCCACCGGCTGCGTCTGCTGCGCATAGATCTGCGGCAACTGGTTGGTTCCGAATTTTGAAATATACAAAAAGACATGTTCACGCGAGTTCACCCGTACGGCCCAGGGGTGAAAATCTTGTTTATAGAATTCCTCGCACAGCTGCATCGCATCGAGACAGGATAGGGTGCTCGGATCGTTC
This sequence comes from Nitrospira sp., assembly GCA_019636945.1. Classification (GTDB taxonomy): domain Bacteria; phylum Nitrospirota; class Nitrospiria; order Nitrospirales; family Nitrospiraceae; genus Nitrospira_D. Next base: position 62,320 of record JAHBWO010000003.1, read on the forward strand.
AAGGTGTAGTAGTAGTCCAGCGGAAGGTCGTATTCCTCCTGCTTGTGGATCGTAATCCCAAATTTCTCAGGGTGCCGCACCATCGGGGTATGACGATACGCCACGAAATAGAACAGTTCCAACGAATGAATCACCGGCTGATTGTCCAGGACAAACTGTCGGGTTTCCATTGCTTCCTGGAACGTTTCACCTGGAAATCCATAGAAGGCCATCACATGGTTCCAAATCCCCGACCTGGCCGCCATTTGAAGATTGCGCTGGATCACGCTCTTCTTGGCATGCTTATCCATGAGGTTCAACACACGCTCGTTGGCCGACTCCATCCCATAGTAGAGCGTGCAACAGCCGGCCTTGGCTGCAAGATCCCACATGGCTTGGTCTTGGAGGGTCTCTTCAAATCGAATGAGCGTCGTCCACTTGATCCCTACATCCTGGTCGACCAGCAACTGTGAGACTTTCTTAAACAGTGCGGGCGGATAAGACTCATCGCTGAACAAGAAATGCCGACACTGGTACTTGTCCCGTAACACCTTGATCTGGTCAACGACGAGCTGGGCAGGCATCCCACGATACTGATCGAAGTAGCCCTGCCCATGGTCACAAAACGTGCAACGTCCCCAATAGCAACCACGCGTCGCGAGATAAGGAATGATGAGTTCCGGAACGAAATACCGATCGAGCGGCATCCCATCGAAATCCGGCAATGGTAACGATTGCGTCTTTTCCGTATAGACCTCGGGATTGCGCTGAAGTCCTGAAGCATCACGATAGATCAAGTTGGGAACAGACGCGAGCGACCGCTGTCCGTTCAGGGCCTCGATCAGCCAGAGCAGCGCATGCTCTCCTTCATAGAGAATCGCGGAGTCGAAGACTTCCGTGAAAAAACGCTCGTGATGCACGAGATCTTCATGCAGTCGCGTGATCACATTGCCACCCACAACAAGATGGATCTGCGGGAAGGTGTCCTTGATCATCTTAGCGAAGGTGAGGCCGGCTAGCAGCTGCATCTGCGTGCCGATCGAAATACCGATGACATCCGGCTGCTCTTTGGCCACTTCCGGTAGGACGAGCTGATTACAGAGATCCCGATAGACATTCACCTGCTCGTCTGCCAAACAGGCGAACACTTCCTTCGAGACACCAGGTCGATAGCCCAGGTTGCTTTCCATCGGATAGAAGACGAGCGACGCAGGATAGTAAGCAGCGGAGATATAGGCCATAGTCTCACGGAAGGTATTGAGCGCCCCTTCTAACAACTCAGCCTGATAGAATCGCTCACCCCGGACGATCAGCTTGGCATCTTCAGCCCTGTCGGCCAGGTCGAATACATCACGCTCATGGGCCTGCTCAACCACGGCGAGTTGATTCATGTCTCGTTCGGTCAGGGCACCGGCTTTTTCCTTCTCTTGCAGCATCTTGAGCTGCATGCCCAATCGTGCCTTGACCCAGATCAGGAATTCCATGCTGAAGAAGTGATCCCACATCCCGATATTGATATCGCGCTGGATGACCGTATGTCCGGCGTCGCGCAGTACGGCGGTCAGCGAAGGCAAGGCAAGGTACGGCGCCGTCGGTACCCACTCCGGTGGAAACAGGAGCATGACCTTGGATTTCTTCCGATCCTCTTTCTTGATCGGAACTAAGCCGTCGATTTGGACAAGTCCGGTACTACTCATGGTCATCATTCGTGAAAGGTAAAAGGTGAGAAGTGAAAAGTTCGAACTTCTATCCTTGAAGGCCCACCTTTCACTTTTCGCGTTTTACGTTTTACTATCTGCTACATTTTCCCTGCCAGCGTGGTCGTGACACCAACTGTTTTCACCGATTTATATTGGAGATCACACAGCTTACCTAAACCAAATCTTGAGATATAGAGGAAGATGTATTCACGCGTATAGAGCCGCAAATCCCAGCCAGGATTGTGGTTCCGTTCAAACTGTTCAAACACACGCTCAGCCTCTTCAATACTCATTCCATTCTTGACGGTGTAATAATAATCGAGCGCTAAATCCCACTCAGGATTTTTGTACGCCGTCACGCCCCACTTCTCTGGATACTTCGCGACCGGATTGTGTCGGCCAAGATCGAACGTCCCGAACCCGAGCGAATGGACATAGTCCTTGTTCTGCTCAAGAAACTGCACCGACTGCCAGGCCTCTTCTTTTGTCTCGCCCGGAAATCCAAAGAAGCCCATGCAGTGGTTCCAGATCCCCGCCTCTGCCGTCAGCTGAAGATGCTTCGTCATCACCTCAGCCGTCGTCGCCTTATCCATCAACTGTAGGACTCGCTCGACTCCTGATTCATAGCCGAAATGGAGATACTTGCAGCCAGACTCCTTTGCATCCTGCCACACCGCTTCATCGAGCAAGCTCTTCTCAAATCGCATGTGGGTCGTCCAGACGATGCCCATTTGGCTATCAATCAGCCCACGCGTGAGCTTGCGAAACAAAGCCGGTGGATAGGACTCGTCCGTGAAATGAAAATGCGTCGTGCCGTATTTATCTCGGAGGAACTGAATATCAGCGAGGGCATCCTGAATTTTCTTCGATCGGTACCCGGCCGTATACCCTTCGCCATGGTCGCAGAACTCGCAGCGCCCCCAGTAGCAGCCGCGCGTCGCCAGATAAGGCAAGATCCTCGTCGGCACGAAATACTTCTCCAGCGGCAATCCATCGAAATCCGG
>JAHBWO010000030.1 GCA_019636945.1 Nitrospira sp.
CTGGGAAGCAATCAGCTTGATGATGTCCCGCCGAGGACCAGATGATAGTGGATACTGGTCAGGTGACGGATACTGTACCTTGGTATTTCGCAGATTGGCGATTATTGATTTAAGCCCACGAGGTCATCAGCCCATGACCGTCGGGAACGGACGATATACATTGGTGTTTAACGGCGAGGTCTATAACTTCTTAGATCTGAGGAAGCAATTGGAAGCGCGTGGTGTTGCATTCCGTTCAAATAGTGATAGCGAAGTCGTACTGTATGCCTTAATAGAGTGGGGGACAGAGGCGCTAGCCAAGTTTAACGGAATGTTTGCGTTGGGTTTGTATGACAGTGTTGAGAAGCAGTTGCTTCTGGCGCGTGACCATGCGGGAATGAAGCCGCTCTACTACTTGTTATGCGATGACGGCATAGTCTTCGGTTCCCAGTATGATCAGTTACTGGCGCATCCTTGGAGCGCTGATTTTAAAGTTTCCGAGGAGGCCTTAGGACTCTATCTGCGATTGGGTTATATTCCCGCTCCTTGGGCGCTAAAAGAAAACACCCACCTGCTTGAACCGGGTATGTGGCTGGAAGTTTCTGCGGAGGGACATTGCAGGCGGGGTCATTTTTATATGTTCCCGCAGTATGCCGAACCGTCGCTGAAGGGGGAAGAAGCCCTAGAGGCAGTGGACGAGGCCATCTCAGCGGCTGTCAAACGACATTTGATCAGCGATGTTCCGGTGGGGGCATTTTTATCCGGTGGTATCGACTCGCCCTTGGTAGTGGCGAAGATGAGGTCGGCCAGTTCGAAGGTCATCGAGACTTTTACGATAGGAACCGGTGAAAAGCATACAGACGAAACTGCGGATGCACGGGCATATGCAAGAGAGATTGGTGTAGAGCACACGGTCGGTTATATCTCTCGTGATCAGGTGCTCGATTTGACTGCAGATGTCATCGATGCCTGTGGGGAACCATTTGGAGACTATTCGGTTTTTCCGACCTTGATGGTTTCAAGATTGGCCAGACGTGAGCATAAGGTGGTGTTGTCAGGTGATGGTGGGGACGAATTGTTCTGGGGCTACCCCAGTCGATTTGGAAGACTTATTCAGCTGACCCAGGATCTCAGGAGTCCACTTTGGGTGAGAAGATTGCAGTGGGGTATGAAACGAGTGTTCTCAAGGGTCGACGACAGGTGCTTGCTGATGGATTCAATAGGCAACGGCCATCGTGTAATGCATACCCGGTTCCCCGAAGCGCTCCTGAAAACCCTATTTCCCTCGTTACCTGCCTGGCCGTCTGGGTGCCATGCGTATGTGTATGAGGGGTGTGACCCCGATCAAATTGCTCAGGTATCACGGTGGCATGAGCTTGTCTATCATCTGACCATGGTGCTGATGAAGGTTGACCGAGCCAGCATGTACAATTCCCTAGAGGTTCGTGTTCCGTTGCTCGATAGGCAAGTCATTGACGTGGCATCAAAGATCGATTGGCATGATTGCCTGCATGTGGGGCAGAAGCTGGGAAAACTACCGTTACGGTATACATTGGCGAGGATGGTGAAATATAAGACATTGGGGAAGCGAGGGTTCGAAGTGCCGATGGCGGCATGGCTCAGGACATCTTTGAAAGAGATGTTTGAGGAACATGTCTTGAAACGGACGGATATCCTGGGGCTTGAGATCAACAGAAGGGACTTGCGCACAGTGTTTGAAAGCCATGTTAATGGGCGATATAACTATGCACGAGGGCTTTGGCCACTGCTAAGCTTAGCATTATGGGAAAAGCGATACTTCACAAGGCCTCAGGTACGTATCCACTGAGTTTTCAAACTCAGCATCATGAGGGACCTCACAGCCTTAATAACTCTGGAGCATCCCAGCTAAGGGCAATTTGTGTCGTAGGGAGACCGTGCTTTAAGAGATAGTTCTTCATCGAACAGATTAAAATGCTAGATCTTGTACCTCCCGTAGTCTCTATAGGCATCCCGACCTATAACAGAGCAAACAGTTATCTGAAATATGCGCTGGGATGCGCCGTGCGTCAAACATTCCAGGACATTGAGATTATTGTTTCCGACAATTGTTCGCCGGACAATACTGAATCGATTGTGAAGGAATTTGGGGACCCTCGAATAAGATACTACAGACAAAAAGAAAATATCGGTCCAGTGAACAACCGGAATTTTTGCCTGGAGCAAGCTCGCGGGAAGTACTTCGTCCTGCTCTTGGATGATGACTTGATTGACGAGGACTTTGTTGCCACCTGTATGGATGCAGTGAAACATAATGACCCCGGAGTCATTCTCACTGGAGTGCGTGAAATTGATTCTAACGGGAATGTCTTGTCCGCTTCTCATAACACGGTTGGAGGATGCACAACAGTAGATTTCATCTTAGGATGGTTTAATCGCAAACTGCCTTTGTATCTGTGCAGTACCGTATTCAACACTGAGAGATTGAAACAGCTTGGGGGGATACGCTCCAAGGCGAATAAATACGATGACGTCGTGGCATACGTTCAACTTGCTGCAAAATACGGCAGAGTCGACATTTTCGACGTAAAAGCCAGTTTTCGAAGGCATGGAAGTAATATTGGAGATGATGCTCACTACTCTGAGTGGTGTGAAGACAGTCTTTATCTGTTGGATGTGATGTGTGATGTCGTGCCGGAGCATGCGACCGTAATAAGAGAACGGGGAGTGTCATACTTTTGCAATAGAAATTACAATCGGGTTGCGGGAATACGGTCTCCCCTAAAGCGAGTGCATGCCTATCTCACAGTTTATCGAATGTTTAACCGCAGTTGTTCTCCGGTACAATTCGTATGCATGAGAAATATTTCCCGCATCAGGAAATTCTTGAAAAGAAAATTATGATCGTGTGGGGTGATAGATCTCTGATCTGTAAAACCATCATTTTCAAGTGTGGTTTTCTATGGAGAGGTGCCAAGTAGCATTATGAAAATTGCATTTCTAGTTGACCAATTCCCATCTGTAGCCGAGACATTTGTATTGAATCAGATTGTGGGGCTATTAGACTTGGGACATGATGTCCATATTTTTGCAAACGGATCAGTTAAAAATATAAAAATTCATGACCAGTATCGGAAATCAAATTTGTTAACGAAAACCCACTACTATGGGATACCTGAGAACAAAGTACGGAGGGTCTTAAAGGCTATTTCCCTTATCATCAAGTATTCGCCAGCAAACTATCGCGTTGTAGCCAGGTCGTTAAATGTCTATAGGTATGGGAAGCAGTCCTTGTCACTTACCCTTCTTTTTATGAGCTTTTCGCTATTAGAAAGAGGTCAGTTTGACGTCATCCATGCCCAGTTCGGTACGTTAGGACTGTTTGCGGGCCCCTTAAAGGAAATTCTCTCAAGTGATTGCAGGATTGTCACATCCATTCGGGGTTATGATGTGACCGTCTTTCTCAAAAAGCATCCGGGCGCTTATCATGACTTATTCCGGGAAGGAGATTTATTTTTACCGGTATGTGAGTTTCTTAAAGAGCGATTAATCCACGAGGGGTGTGAGAAGAAAAAGATTGAGGTTCATTATTCCGGCATTGATTGTTCGAAATTTGAATATCGTCAAAGGCAGCGGGTTCCAGGTGAGCCCATACAGGTGCTGACCATCGCGAGATTAATTGAAAAGAAAGGAGTGGCTATTGCGATTGACGCTGTGTCACGCCTTCTATCCACAGGGGAGAAGATCGAATACACGGTCGTCGGTGATGGAATACTTCGTCAGAGTTTGCAGCAACTGATACAAGACCGGGGTATTGAGGGACAGGTCAGACTGGTGGGATCGAAAACCCACGAAGAAGTTAAAATGTTTCTCGAGAAGTCACATGTGTTGATCGCGCCGAGTTTGACTTCTGAAAGTGGTGATCAGGAAGGAATTCCGAATGTTATAAAAGAGGCAATGGCTTCGGGCTTACCGGTGATCAGTACGGTTCACAGTGGAATACCTGAGCTGGTGAGCGATGGTGTGTCAGGGGTGTTGGTGCCGGAAAGGGATGCGGCGTCTCTCGCAGATGCGCTTATCTATCTGATACGCAATCCGGAAGTCTGTAAGGAGATGGGTCAGGCGGGAAGGAGACAGGTCGGACAAAAGTTTGATACAAACTCCTTGAATAAGAAATTGGAGGAGTTATACATGGGAATTGTGCGAGAAACATGACTCCCTGCCACCAAAGCTTTCCAAACCCATCAGTACGCATTTACTTTAGATCCCCCGCGATGTCCAGTTTGGATTTGCGCCGACGATGTGAGATGGCGTCAGCGTTTCAAGCTTCGGTATAGCACAAGGAATTATCTCGTAACGGCCGCTGAGCAGTTGTTTGAGCGAATGCATCTAGAGGAAAGGACGGGGCAGATGTCGTACAGGCCCAAACTGCTTTTCCTGGCATGCTACTTTCCGCCGGTGCAGGCGATTGGTGCTGTTCGTGTTGGGAAAATAGCAAGGTATTTGGGTGGATTAGGGTGGGATGTGACGGTAGTAACGCCCGATCCTTCTCTTTGGCGAAATGTCGATGACATTGGGAAGCTCTTGACCGAGTTAGATCGTGGTGGTCTCAAGCGGATTTTGACTGGTCATCAATGGCGATTCCTGGTGCCTAATCATCTGAAATGCTGGGATCAGAACGTGGGAAGGGTTGCAGGAGGAATCTGCCGAACGATTGCACGACACCTAGGTATTGATATGCATATAGGTTGGGTCAAGGAGGCGGAGAGAGCTTGTTCAAATCTGAGTCCGAAGGACGTGGATATAATTCTCGCATCCGGTTCGCCGTTCGTGGCGTTTCGGCTGGCAAAAAGCCTATCGGACCGACTGAGGCGGCCTTATGTCCTAGACTATCGTGACCCCTGGACTCAGAGCCGTTTTGTTGATCGTCCACCGCGACCCAAAAACGTTCGGGAAGAGGCCGGTCTTCTTAAAGATTGTGCAGCGGTTACCATTGTGTCGCCTTCGTGGGCCGAGGACTTGCATCAACGTTACGGAGTCGGGGAAAAGGTTCATGTGGTGACAAACGGCTACGACCCTGACGAGGTGGCAGCTGTTAGACCATACGACTTTGGGCATTGTGCCTTTGTGTTTACAGGAAGCTTCTATCCACCGAAGATCGCACCCGCACCTTTCCTGGCTGCGCTCAAAATTTTGAATGAATCTCAGAATGAAAGGGGCAATGAATGGTACTTTCATTACTATGGGGTCCAAGAAGACTACGTTCGTCAACAGGCAGCTCACTATGGTCTGACTGATCGAATCGTGCTGCATGGAAGAGTGCCAAGACGCGAGGCTTTAGCGGCAGTCAAGGGTGCAAACCTTGCTCTGGGCATCAGTTCAATTTATGAGCAAAGCCAACTAATTGATAAAGGGACCATACCGGGGAAAATATTTGAAGCCATCGGACTCGGAACACCGGTTCTTCTCATTGCCCCTCTCGGAAGCGACGCAACAGCGCTGCTGACTCCCACCGGATTAGTGAAAAGTTTTTCGGGCTCCGACACTCAGGGTATGGTATCGTTTCTCCAGGATGTGGTTTGTGGGCGTGCTTTCCAGCCTAAGAATATCGAGAGCTGTTCCTGGACGACACTCTCAAAGAATCTCGATGTCATCCTACGGGGGTGCTTGACGTTTACCACGGGTCATTACTATCTGAGAGACGGAGCTGGGAGTGATCGACAAGTCATACACTGACAGTAGTATCCGATAGAAAATGGAAATCTAGTACGAAATACCAATAACAACGTGGCGTTTCATCGGTACCAAGATGCCTCCGATTTGAGAGCGTGGTCAATTTCATGCCTATATGTATCAACAGATTATGCTCAGATAAATGACCTTTTCTGGTTTTACCGGACACTACTGATACACTGATGTGGTCATTCAACACATGAGCAAAGAAGAATCTAAATAGCCTCTATGCTTGATAAGCCTATTAGATCTGAGCAGAGGCCTTCAGTCAGCGCGGCACCTATCCCACTGCGTTCCATCTTGCCTCAAACCGGCACCACCCTGGTCGAGCGATTCTTGCTGCTGGCCACCGTTACCATTTTACCGCTGGAAAATCATATTCCCACAGTGGCTGGGATGAGCATCAGCTTTCTCATCTTTGCCGTGCTCGCTATATATGTCATTCTGAATCGTCCTCGCACCTTAGGTGTGATATGGTACCATCCTATTTTCATCGCAGCGTATGCCTTCATTGTGGTTAGCACCCTTCTGGAATTTTCGAGTCCGCTATCCAGCTATGAGACGATTATACGATTTGCACAAATGATCGTAGGTGCAATGTGTGTGGCGGTACTAAGTAGAGATCGGCCAGGATTAACTGCCGGCCTGTATGGACATATTGCGGCAGCCTTGTGGGTATCCGTTTTTCTCTTTTTCAACTCGTACGGAACGCTGAACGACATGGGGGCAGGAAGTAGTTTCAATGAGGCTACCACGATTCGGGGTGGAGTGGATGCGGGCTTCCAGAACAATTTAAATAGGGTAGCCTATGTATGCATTCAGGGAGCAATTGTCGCATTTGCCCTGTTTCTATCGGACCGGTTCAACCTTTCCCGGGTCCCATTGTTGGGAATGAGCATCTTCTGCCTCGTCGCCGCGCTACTAACGATGTCGAGGGGTGCTTTTGTGATCGGCCTCGTGGCCTTTCTGGCGATTCTCTATGCTTACGGAGTCAGAAGATATGGGAAAGCATTGATTCTTGTTTCCATCTTAGGTTTGAGCATCTATCCGTTGGTTCCTGACGTTGTCTGGACTCGGATGAAGTTTACGACCGAGAAGGATGAGTACGGAAAGACCGAGGCACGTGCATTTATATATACCACGGCCATCAACCACCTGTCGGAATATTTTGTGTCCGGTGTTGGTTCGGGAAATTACTTTCGAAAGTGGGGATTTGAGAAGGGGTTTGTCAGAAGGGGCGCTGTGCTTGGTGCACACAACGCATTTCTACAGGTCACAATTATGTGGGGTGTTCTCGGTCTCTTGATGTTTCTGTGGATCATATGGTGCGTCTATCGTTTCATTCCATTGCGATGTGGGCGTGATGAGCTTTCTCTTGCGCTGCTGAGTATCCTCGTTTCAGGCGCTCTATATTTGTTGGTGTCGCACATTGTGTATGACAAAGTGTATGCCTTTGCCATGGGCATGTTGATTGGTGCTAGGCAAGGGATCTGGCCGAGGGGTATCGTGTCGACAGGTGAGGTGAACACACATCGACCGGGTGCCAATACTGACATTAACTGAGACTTTGATTGTAGGTAGTTCGGATGGTTGACTTGATCAGGCCGGAACTATTCGCGAAAGAGAACAGTATTGGTATGAAACAGCCCTATAGAAGTACTGAGGGAATCGTTTCATTCCAAGAAATGAACTGCCGCCTTCTCTATCTTGTCGGACAATTAGGTCTAGGGGGATTTAGGGCATCACCCTTCTGCCTGACACAAGCCATGGACCGAAAGCAGTATTAACCGGTTGTCGCCGTATGGGGGAATTCTCCCAACGATCGTTTCGCTACGGAAATTCGTGTGCTTGATGTGTTCGTGAGTGCCCTAGGAACTGAGCCAAGACGATTAGCCAAATTACAAGCTCTAAGCAGTTTGGTGTCTGATCTGTGACCAGAGGTGATTCATTCGTAGTCGTTCTATACCAGTTGATGGGTGGTGCGAGATACGGCCGCTATACCGATTGAGGCGGTGCAAAGGAGCTTCATTTCAGAACGTCGACATAAGACGTTGCTTGGGAAGCTGTCTGCCCGATGATCTCACGCTCAGATTTTCAATCGCTCGACAGCTGCGCAGAATGCCCAGCACGTCGCTACATTTTTCTGTTCTCCTTGCAGCTACGTCGTCAAGAACGACGTTGAGCTGGGTAAGTTCTCGCCCCAGCGCCTGCCTGAACACGTGTATATCTTTGCTGTGGGGAGCTTACTGCCGGTAACACGTTGGAATCGTCTTCTTCGAGTCGTCGCTTGTCTCAAAGCGAAAGGGTTAGAGTTCGAGGTGCTTCATGCAGGCTCAGGCCCATTGAGAGAAGATCTAGAGGCCATGGCAAGAGGGATGCATGTGGAACACGTGATTCGGTTCTTGGGCCATCGAGATGATATTCCGAGCTTGCTTGCCGGTCCTGCCTTTCTCGTGCATACGTCCGACGTGGAGGGTCTGCCGAATGCTGCTCTGGAGGCAATGCCCTGTGGTTGTGCTGTCGTTGGCACTGACGTAGCTGACGTTCCTTTTTTGATCGATGACGGGACGACATGGTTCCTCGTATCAAGAAGACAGGATGCGGCTGCACCGGTCAATCGCCTGGCCATCCTCCTGGCAGACCGTGAATTATCACGCCGGATGGGAGAAGCCGGCCGACTCAAAGCTGAACAAGAATTTAGCCTTGAACACTTGGTTTCTGAGACATGTACGGTCTATCGAACCGAGAAATGGAAGGATATGTAGAATGTGTGGAATTGGGGGGTGGATTGGGTCTCAAGATGACGGCGACACAGTTGCCGATCGCATGCGGCAGGCGCTGCATCACCGAGGGCCGGACGGCTACGGAGTCCGGTCGTTCTCCTCTGCTACTCTTATCCACACGAGACTGTCCATCATCGATCTGTCGGAATCTGGCGCTCAACCGATGGCAAATGAAGCCGGAACAATCTGGACTGCTTTTAATGGAGAGATTTATAACCATCGGGAGTTGAGGAGCGATCTGGAACGAAAAGGGCATCAATTTCGCGGCCATTCAGATTCTGAGGTCATACCTCATCTCTATGAAGAGCTAGGCCCAGGTTTTGTAGAGCGGTTGAGGGGGATGTTTGCGATCGCGATTTACGATGCTCGTGCTCAAACACTCCTTCTTGCTCGCGATCGTTTCGGAATCAAACCGCTCTTTTACGCCCTGACGAAGACGAGGCTGGCATTTGCAAGTGAACTCAGAGCCCTGCGGTGTGTAAAGGATATCGATACGAGACCCAACAAACAGGCAATCTATGACTCAGCAGCACTGTTTTATGTTCCAGCTCCTGAGACCTTCTATCAAGGTATCTGTGCATTGCAAGCCGGAGAAATTCTTGAAGCGAGTTTGATGCCGGATGGTGCGATTTTCTGTAAAACACGCCGATATTGGAGGGGGGTTATCGCACCGGACCAAAGCTTGTCCTTGTCGGAAGCTGTTGATCAAGCGGAAGGTTTGCTGACTGCGGCGGTCCAACGCCAGTTAGAAAGTGAGGTTCATCTCGGTTCTCTGCTGAGCGGCGGGATTGATTCTTCGCTTGTCAGCGCGGCAGCTCAACGAGCACTTCAGGGGACACTGCAGACCTATAATGTTCGTTTCTTTGACCGAAAATTTGATGAGACGGCGGCTGCATTAGCCGTGGCTCAGCACATCGGAAGCCGTCATGTGACTCTTGATATGGATGAGGGGCAAGGCACATGGGAACACGTTGTAGATTTGCTCACCCATGCGGGGCAGCCTTTTGCCGATACGTCACTGTTTGGCGTCAATGCGGTGTGTCGGTTGATGCGTACCCATGTGACCGTGGCTCTTTCGGGCGATGGCGGGGATGAGGCATTTGGAGGGTATGATATCTATTGGCGGCTGGCACGAATTGCGCAAATGCAACATTTTCCAGCTGTTATGTGGGAAGCAAGTGCTTGGGCGCTTGATCGACTGGCAAAACTAACCGTTCTGCCGACCTATCTTCCGGCTCGTTTCAGAGCAATTGCGCAGGGCGATGATGCGCAAGTCGTTCAAGGTCTGTTCACCTCCGTACAAGAAGAGGAATTACACGGTTTATGTTTGGACTATCAGAAGATGTTACCCATTCGACGGTTATTTGAACAGCAATGGGAGCACTGCCTACCTCGCAAGGCAGATCGAGTGGAGCGGCTCTCCGCCTTGGCGACGGAAGCAAATGTGCGCATGATGCTGGCGAACGACTTTCTATTCAAGGTTGACCTTGCCAGCATGAAAGAAAGTCTGGAAGTCCGTGTACCCATGTTGGATGAAGAATTATTTTCGTTTGGTCTCACTTTGCCGCATAGACTCAAGGTAAAAGGGCGTGAGTGCAAGCAGGTCCTGCGGAAGGTTGCCGCACGACAACTTCCTCGAACGATTGCCGAGAAACCCAAACGTGGTTTTGGTGTTCCGGTGGATCGATGGGTAAATGCTGAGTTTAGGTCTTGTGTCAGAGAGACTCTACTTGGTTCATCAAGTCGACTGCCCGAGTTGTTCAGGCCGGAAGGGTATCAGTCAATCGTGGAAGCGTTTTGTAGCGGTCGCCACGACGGACGGTTTTCCAGGTCGGCCATATTTCGACGGACAATTTTCTTGCTGTCTATCCATTTGCATTTAGAAGGTGCTGGCTCGGTCTCTTAAGGGGGGAATGCGAAAGCTTTATGAGATCGTCATCCTGCAGACGGAACCTGTCCTTACTTGAGGAGATTCGTGCTGTCTGTCAGACCTGCGAGACTCGAGACTTTACCCTCTTTGAAGATCAGCTCTGAAAGAGGTTTTACCTGCTCAAGCGTTTTTGGATCGGGTGATCGCTGTGATCGACGGACATGGTATCATGGCTAAGAACGAGGCAGTTAGGTGTCGCCTGCTGTATGTGGTAGGACAACTTAGGCTTGGCGGATTAGAGCGGCAACTGTACTATCTTCTCGCCAATTTGAACCATGCTAGATATTGTCCCGGGGTCGTTGTATGGAACCTCAATCACAATGACAAGTATTACAAGGACATCGAAGCACTGACAATCCCGCTGTACGGATTTCCCCCTGAGTGGTCTTTCCCGGCGAAATTGAAAGCGTTAAGAGCCTTGACGCGGCAACTCAGACCGGAAGTTATTCATTCCTACGGATTCTATACAAACTTTGCCGTAGCCTATGCGGCATGGGCTACCAAAACGCTGGCGATAGGCTCTCGACGCAGCGAGTATAATCCACGCAAGCGAAGACGAGGCGGAGTCAAACGGCTGCTAAACGCAAAGTGGCCAGCTTTTCATATCGTCAATAGTACCCCATCGGCTGATGCGGCAAATTGTGCCTTGAGTCTCTTCACATCCAGGCACGTCGTCACCGTCCGCAACGCTCTCGACCTCAACCAGTTCACGTGTATGAGTGAGGCTTCTGAGAAGAGAGGATATGTGGCAGCAATCGGGTCGTTGATGGCGGTCAAGCGTTGGGATCGACTACTTAGAGTGGCTCGAAACCTGAAAAATGTCTTGGGCGAGGATATACGTTTTCAGATTGCTGGTGATGGTCCGTTGCGTCCCGCTCTTGATAAACTTGCGGATGACCTGGGTGTTTCTAAGATCGTTGAATTTCGAGGGGCAATCCATGACATACCCGCCTTCTTGAGTGGGGCTAAGTTTTTAGTTCATACGTCACAAAGTGAAGGGTGTCCCAATGTTGTGATGGAAGCGATGGCCTGTGGACTTCCTGTGGTCGCGATGGAAACAGGTGAGATCCCTTATCTCGTGGAAGATGGCAAGACCGGATTTGTGGTGCGTCAGGAGGATGAGGCGACGTTCACGAAGTATGTATCCCTTCTGTTTAGTAATGACGGACTTTGCTTAAAAATGGGGGAAGCCGCTAGAGAAAAGGCGAAGCGAGAGTTCACCCTAGAGAGGCTTGTCTCAGAGACACTGGCAGCCTATAGGGTCGCAGGATGGAGAGATGAAATAGATGGTGATTCCCCCGTGGTAATGGGGAAAGATTGAAACAATTAAATCAGTGTTAAGAATTTGTTTCGACGATAAAATCACTCTTGGATAGCAATGACCTGTATGGCTTTTGACCCTGTGGAGATAATCCCTGCTTTGTAAGGTGACGCTGGAGATGCGGTCGTCAGATCGCATGGGCATGAGTTGCCGCTCTCGAAACCTGGCGTATGAACGGTTTGGTGTTCAACGTTTCGTGACCGATTTCGGGGCATAATTTTCAAGAGTTGGGAAGAGGGAAGGAGGGTATTTACTCAGTGAAAAGGAGTCAGTGGATCTCATTAGCGAGGCATTGGATCCCCAAAAGTATCAGATATTGGATACAGCGATATGTGTGCCTCACTCCGCTCAAATTGCGGTGGAACGAAGAACTATCTTCTCATTCTGGAATTCTGTCGAGCGATAATAATTCAAGTGGTATCCCATTCCGTATTGGAATCATTAAGAATTCTATGCAGGCACACGGAAGTTATGTAGCCGCATGTCTGGAAATGGGAGTGCCGTTTAGGGTTATCGATATCACGAAATCGGACTGGCTTGACCGAGTACGGGAATCTTCCTGCGAGGCCATACTCGTTTGGGGGGATCCCTATTTAAGTATTTGGAACTCAATGATCAAGGACCGAATCGAAATTCTCGATCGCGAAATGGGAATTACTGTCTTTCCCACCACGCGTGAAATGTGGTTCTACGAAGATAAGCGCCGGTTGGCCTATTGGCTGGCAACCAATGGGATTCCTCATCCGCGAACCTGGGTGTTCTATGATCTTGATGAGTGTCGGCAATTTGTTGCTTCGTGTGACCTGCCTATAGTTTTCAAGGCGAGTTTTGGAGCGGTGGCTTCCGGAGTACGGTTATTTCATGATCGAGATAAGCTTCGGCGCTTTGTAAGCAAGGTTTTTCAAAAAGGTATTCTGCCCAATGGTTTCGATCGCCGCGACCGGCAATGGGGGACCGTGCTCCTTCAGGAGTACATTTCCGTGCTCAAAGAATGGAGATTGGTAAGGATTGGAGACTCATTTTTCGGCCACGTAAAAGGTTGCGTCGGCGGTTTCCACAGTGGCTCCGGAGTCGTTGAGTGGGATGTTCCTGAAGAACGGCATCTTAATTTTCTTTTGGACGTTACCGAAAAGGGAAGATTTCGAAGTATGGACGTTGATGTGTTCGAAACTACAGATGGTCGGTTGCTAGTCAATGAACTGCAAGCCGTCTTCGGGGCGAGTCATTCGGTGGATCAGATGCGAAAAGATGGGGTAGCGGGGAGGTTTGTACAAAAGGCAGGGAGCTCCGAGTGGATGTTTGAGCCAGGAGATTTTGCACGCAATGCCTGTGCGAACGAGAGAGTCCGTTACCTTATTGCATGTCGATCGGGGGAGATAAAGCAAGAACATGGGGGGTAATGTGATGCAAATGTGGAAGGCCCGACACATCCTATTGGGGATGTTGACATGGGTGCCTATCTTGAATGCATGGCGTCAACGCCATGCGTCGACCGGAGGATCTGACTCGGCTCGATACTGTTATTCCGTTTGGTTTCGTCACTTAATCACGCTCAACCGGTATGGTTTCAATGTTAATGGGGCGAACATTGGTGAGTTGGGTCCAGGAGACAGTCTTGGTATCGGCCTTTCGGCCTTGCTTTCCGGTGCGGGCCGATACGTGGGATTGGATATCGTCCCCTATTCAGCGAAGGCTGATTTGAACAAGATGCTTGATGAGCTGCTGGACATGTATATGAAGGAGGCGCAGGTCCCGGACGACAAGGAATTTCCTTCCGTTCGACCCCGGATCGATTCGTGCGAGTTTCCACGTCATGCCGTTGATCGGGGGAATGTCATCGCTAAAGCCGACGAGATTCGCGCTCAGCTCGGAAGCGGGCTCGACAGTGGTTTTCTTCTCGGGTACAGAGTTCCATGGATGTCGTTGCCGCAGATTGATGAAGCCTCTCTGGACTTAATTTTCTCGCAAGCCGTGCTTGAGCACGTTGACAGTCTTGAGGAGACGTATCGGGCTATGTTTGCCTGGCTGAAGCCAGGCGGCTACTCATCGCATGTGATCGATTTTAGGGCTCATGGTCGGTCGCCGTTTTGGAACGGCCATCGGGCCTACTCTGATCGGCAGTGGAAACTGGTCCGGGGAAAGCGGGAATTTCTGTTAAATCGTGAGCCGCTCAGCACACATCTCACTCTCGCCAAGAAAGCGGGTTTTGATCTCCTCCTAACGCAGCGAGATCAAGCACCGCACGGACTTGACGCATCGGCTCTGGCATTGCGATTTTCAAAAATGAGCGAAACAGACGCCCTAACAAGCGGCGTCTTGTTGGTTCTCCAAAAGCCTAAATCTGTTCAGGCACTCGGCAACTAGTCTCCCGAAAGGATTCCATGCGCGTTTTGGCGGTGACCAATATCTATCCGACCACAAGGTTTCCGACGTTGGGTACCTTCGTCGAACAGCAAGTCGTTGGGCTAAAACGTAGCGGTCTGGATGTTGACGTGATGCTTGTTGATCGTTTTGAGAGCGGCATGCGCTCCTATTTTACCATGGGAGCAGAGCTTCGACGTCGTATTGAGCAGTTTTGTCCCGATGTGGTTCATGCTATGTATGGGGGGGTTCTGGCAGAGCGCGTGACACGAATCGTTGTGGATAGGCCGACGGTGGTTTCATTCTGTGGGTCTGACTTGTTAGGAGAATATCTGTCGGGATTACTTAGAAGAGTCAGCAGTGAATATGGGATTTTGGCTTCGCATATTGCTGCGAGGCGAGCCGTTGGTATTGTGGTCAAATCTCGGAATCTTGAAGAAGCACTTCCTGCTACCATTAGTCGATCCAAGGTTCGAATCATTCCCAACGGCATTGATCTTGAGCGGTTCAGACCGCTCGACCTGGTGGACTGTCGCAACAAGTTAGGGTGGGATCCAAACAGGTTTCATGTTTTGTTCCCCACGAATGCTGGTGGCGACCCTCGAAAACGTCTCTACTTGGCACAAGCGGCAGTCGATAAAGCTAACCGATCGGGACTGAATGCAGAGTTGCATCAACTTCGTGGAGTGCCCCATGGAGACGTTTCTATCTGGTTGAATGCCAGCGATGTGGTGCTGCTGACCTCTTTACATGAGGGGTCGCCCAATATCATCAAAGAAGCTCTTGCGTGTGATCTCCCGGTCGTTTCAGTAGATGTGGGGGATGTGCGTGAAAGAATTGATGGGATTGCGGGATGTCATATCGCGCTGCCAGATCCAGAGGATTTGAGGATCAAGCTAAGCTTGGTGGCGGCTAACAAGGGGCGTATAGCAGGCCGTACAAAGATGCGGTCGCTTTCTCTGGAGCAGACTGCCCTGCATTTGGGGAGCTTCTACCGTGAAGTGGTGGAGTCTCATCAAAGACTGGGTCTTGCGAGTGGCACGATGATCAATCCTAGTATACTGGTGGACTTTTGTTTATCCATCTTGACAAGAAGAAAGCATTTCAGTGGCCATGGAATGAGGCGTTAAAATATGTTGCCACGCCATGGGGACTCTCCTGAAGTTTATACGGCATGACAATGCACTATCCTGAGCGGGGCGTGGCCCGGCCCGGTTGACGCCGAGCACCAGGATTCCTGCATGCAATCTGATTGCATGGTTTGCTGATATGCGTCAGTATGTCGCTAGATACTGGCTGTGATGCGGTGCGGGGTCAGCATGAACTGCACGGGCTTCTGGGTGCGGGGATGCCGATTGTACACGAGCTCCCGTTTCTTCGGGGCGCTCAAGCGGATTCGAATTCATCGAGACGTTCTACGCGATCGGCAGCAGCGGTACTCGATCCACTGCTATTAGGCCAGATCTTCTCAGTAGGAGTTGCCACTTATGAACTGGCAAAAGCTGTCCAAACTACCTGAGCCACTTCTGAGAACTTCTCTGAGGTCGCTGCTTAGCTATCACTATCATCGTCGGCACATGATGGATGCGAAGGGAATACTGAAGCGTATAGAGCATGCAAAAGGCCCTTTATCTCGTCGACTTGTCAAACAGTGTAATGACTATGCGATAGATGTTTTTGGACATCGTCACTTCGCAGCCTGGTTGTATGTATACTCTGCTGTTGCAGGGAAATTTATGGAAGGGTGGATACCAGACAATTACTATGGGTCCGTCGTGCGCCCTCGACTGAAAGGTGTTTACGGAAAAATCTCGGGCCTGAAATCATTGCATCCTGCGATCTTTTCAAGTGAAAATTTCCCCGATATCCTTTCATATGTAAATGGCGTGTTCTTTGATACCGACTATCGGGCGATTCATCCTGATTCTGTTATAAGTATGATTTTTTCAGATCGAGAGAGAGTTGTCTTTAAGCTTGATAACTCCTCGCGAGGGAAGGGGATTTGGTTTTTTGATAGAGAGTCATTTGACTTAAGTAAAGTCTGCGATCTAGGCAATGGAGTATTTCAGAGTCTTATTAATCAGCATGAGCTTTTTCGTGAATTTGCGGGGGCGTCCGTCGCGACACTGAGAATGACCACAGTGATTACGGATACCGGAACGACTTCGCTCCGGGCTTGTTATTTGAGATTGGGGAACGGTACTGACACTCACGTGCAATCTAGCAGTCATATTCGAATACCGATAGACATCAAAACCGGAGCCTTCAATCACGTCGGATTCACTACAGATTGGCTGGAGATCGAGAGTCACCCTGCTAGTAAGGTGAAGTTTGATGGCAAACTCATCCCTGTGTATGATGATTGCCGTAAACTGGTGACGAGTCTTCATCAGCGAGTGCCCTATGCACGATGTATAGGATGGGACCTTGCTGTTGACGATCAGGAGCGTGTCAGGATTATGGAGTGGAACGCGCAACATAATGATATTAAATTCAGCGAGGCTACCCAAGGCCCATGTTTTTCTGACTTACAGTGGGAGCGACTTAGAAAATCAGAGGAAGCTCCGTGGATTGAGATAGTGTGGTAGGTGGTCGCCTTGTTCTGACCTCCCCCCGTTACGTCTCCAAGGAGAAGTACGCACATCATAGGAACGACCATCGCCGCCGATGCGACCTTCATTGCTGCGCTAGCATCAGCCGTGGTGCCCGTTGGCATAGGAATCAGAACAACACGATTCCAAAGTCCCTTTCAGTACACCGCATTTACAGTCCATGAACAATTTTGAACTACTGCAAACAAATTCGTGTAGTTTCCTCTTTGTTTGTGCCCGTTCGTAAACAGCCGACCAGCATGATGCTTGCTCTAAACTGGTGCTCCGGAACTTCGTCGGTGAAACTGCGAAAAGCGTCACTGCGAACGCCCTATGTTGTGGACCATCAAGAGGATACACATGATCATTCGACTCAAGCGAGCAATCAGCATTTACGTTTTGGCTAGCGCCCTCTGGACAACCGTTGCGGGTTGTCAGCACTATTTTAGCGTGGCCCATGCTGCAACATACTATGTTGCCGAGACGGGGACCAACAGCAATCCTGGGACGGAAGACAAACCGTTCCGAACAATCGCTCATGCCGTCAATACCATGGTTGCAGGCGATACGACCTATGTACGTGGCGGGACATACATCGAGTCGGCGGAAGTGCGCTTCAAACGATCAGGTACGTCCAACGCCCCGATTCGCCTGTTGAATTACCCAGGTGAAACCCCCACCATCCGGTTTACTGATCGCACCAACGGCACTCATAGGATCTCGCTGTGGAACTCTGGCGGCTACAATAAGGCCGTGGGTTGGATCGTAATCGAGGGGTTTACGATCACCAATAGTGCGGTGGGGATCAGACTTTATAGCGCGAACGACGTGATTATTCGAGGGAATACCATCTATGACAACCAATACCAGGGGATACTCGGTTACGGCACAAGAATCCTAGTTGACCGGAACATTATCAACCACAACGGTAATTTTTCTGGATGCGCCGCAGGTACTGTCTCATGCAATAAAGAGCACGGCATCTATATGAACGGGACTGCCATCACAATCACAAACAATGTGATCTACGATAACCTGTCCTATGGCATCCAGATGAACGGCTCAAGCAGCTCCGTCTATGACCCATCACTACATGCGGGCCCGGAATTTGCTGTGTCCCATAATTGGGTCATTGCGAACAATACTTTGGCCTACAATAAGTATCGTGCCGGCATCGTCGTGTGGGGCTCAAACTGTAATAACTCACGGATCGAGAACAATATCTTTTACGAAAACAGTCGCAATGTGCGAGGATCGGCCAATGGGATTGATTATGTGGGGGCAGGATCAGCAACCGGTATACAGGTACGCAATAACCACTTTTATGCTAGCGGGTTAGGGGGGACAGCCGCATCGACCGGGACGCAACCGTCGGACTTGGTGTTTACCGAAAACATCGTAAATATCAGTAGTCCGGCATTTGTCAACGCCCCAGCGGAACTTCCCGCATCGCCAAATTTTTCCCTGACGCCACGAAGCCCGGCCATCGACAAGGGCTTGCCTCCCTCTGATGAAACTCCTGGTAAGACTCTTCGTACAGCTTTTGACGACGCTCTTTTAAGGACTCGTCGTACAGACTTCGCCGGAACGTCTCGCCCTCAAGGGCGTGCTTATGATATTGGTGCCTATGAATACCGGGCTGATGGCGACGTCCAATCACCCACCCCGGTACAGAGTGTTGAAATACGCTAAATATACTTTGGAAGCTTAGAGTTTCGCGGCAGATTCTTGAGGTAGAATAGAATAATTCCTTCTTGCCAACCGCTCATTGGCCCAAACGAAGAGCAAGTCGCTGTGATCCGGCAAGCGAACGAACTGTGCGAACTTGATGAATTTCTTTTTATGAGACAATTCGGCTAACTTCAACCGAAGGCCGTGCACAATATCAACAAGTCCACCTAATACTTGTCCCGGCATGTGCCTGCCATGAAGCTCAAAAAAATGCTCTAGATCATTTTGAAGCTCGGAATCGTTAAATTGGTATCTTTGCCACGCGGAAACTGATGCTGTTTTTTGCATTCCGAATGTATTTCTCCTCACACCTTGTTGTTCAAGTATTCTACGGGGGATAGGCCTATCGTAATCACCACCAATCCGCCACGGATCCATAGCAGTGTTGTCGTTAATTCCTTTCAAACAATCGACTCTGGAAGCCCCGATGGATGGGGGGTTAGCAAGAAACACCCCTTTGTGTAATCGCCATTCGGCCAAATCGCAGCTAGTTGTGTCATGTCGATCCAGGAAATGATGAGAGTCGTCCAATTCCTTCCTTAAAGCTTTTTGCCACACAACATCCCCGCGAGTTCCCACAACCAGAAGAGTTAAATCATCCGGATAGTCAAATAGTGTCATGTTTAGGCCAGCGGATTGGCCCAATCCAGCCAACACTAAATCGTAGTCTCGATAAGCCGATCGACGTTCAATCACACTTTTTACTGGGATACCAAGCCTTTCAGCGATCTCTTCACCAGAATCATCGTGCCGCAACTTCCCGACGCGCGCGATTGTAAGCGCGGAACGAATACCAAGGGGCTTGGCGATCGCAGCGGAAGCTCCTGAATCATACCCTTTAGAAATTGTAGTGACCGGAGCCACCTTGAACCGACGCCGTTCATCCTGCAAATTTTTTCGAATAGCGAACATCCTTGAACGCAAGAACTCCTCATACTCTTCAAACGAAGTGAAGGCATCTTCAGCGGCGGGGGCTTGTTCTTCAAGCCTTTCTTGAGAGTAGACGAGTTTTTCGAAGGTCAGAAAGTGGATTTCATCCCCGTCTAATGTAGGCAAAGTCTTTGGTCGATTCTGATGCTTCTTGAGATAACCCTTTAACGTTTTTGAGTAGGGGAATGCCGAATCTAAACGAAGATTAGCTACTGACAACAAGCAAGCTAATGAATTGGAAACCAGGAGCTCCTTCTTTCTGTTCACATAAAACAAGCGATCAAGTGCACCGGTGGAGCAAACGAACGACACCATATTCTCTCTGAGCCGAATTCCTGTTCCGATGATGACAGGAGCCTCACGATCAAAATCACCCTTGCCAAACTCTCCTGCCCACGTTCCTTCAAAGATCCATTCGTCGGAATACTCGACTCGACACCCATGAAGAACACTCACGGTGTCGTCAGTGACTTTTGCAAACCAGGACAATTTTGGCCAATGGTTTAATTGTTGGCGATGAAGCTTCATTGTTGCCTCCGATGAAACTGCTACAAGCACATCGCTCCCGATTTCTTGGACAGGGGGCGGAGGGAGCTATAATCCTCTTGGACCCGACCTCCAGTCGTCGAGTCTTTGGATTTGCGGTGAGTTCCCTTCGCCATAGATGTACGACATTGCCAAATATGTGAAGAGTCATGGATGGATGACGACGGAGCCTGTACCGCCTGTCCGATAACTTAAAGCAACCTGTCTCGGGATGGCAATACCTGTACCGCTCCTATTCTCCGGCTAAGCATGGACTGGAAGCGGCCACAATGGTGTCCAACCGCATGCGGAGGAGAACTGCGTATGGAGATCTCCATTGCTTAAGTCATCACCGGGTGGGTGAACAGAACACCAAGGAGAAGACTGATGCCTGAGACGCCGTTTCTGCCTGTCCGACTCTCATTCGAGATTGATGATTCTCATCACCCCGCATGTGCGAGCTTGTGATTGAGCTTTTTCGTGGTGGGGGTGCCGCACAGATCATGAAGGAGCAGGTTCGGATCAAACAGCGCCAGCGGGGCTAGGCGCCGGCATAGATTGGTGGAGACACTTGTGACCTTGTGAGTCCCCAGGCGACCCTTTTGATTCCATGTTCGATGGCGTAGTCACGATGGCGAGACGACTTTTGATGGTGTGGTGATACCGTTTGGCGATCTTTAGTGTCGTCAGTTCCCTTGGTTGTGGATGTCGGCATGGGATCCCTTCTTCAAGTGGCCTGCGACTCTAGCGTGGTACAGGACCCCCTTCTCAACAAGATATTTCAACTATACAGCTGGAACTCTCAGGGGAGGCCGTCCAGCGGTTAGGCGGCACCCGGCTTGGAGCCAAGAGGTCGGCTGCCGCGTGAGTCAAAGCACAAGGAGTTTGGAAATACAAGTCCCTTGCGCCTGCAGTCCTGCCCAGATTTTGGGGTGCCCTTCGCCGGGAAAGGGCGAGGCCACCTACCCATGTCGGATGTGGGCGATGGGCACCTCGTCGGTGTACGCCGTCTTCGGGCCCGGCTTAGCGGGCATGGCAGAAGGCTCATCGGTGCAGGGCCACTGGTGATGATAAGTCGACCGTGGCACGCCACATTCCGGACAGACCCAGCCTACACCATACCGATAATGCAAGGAAGGCGACGTGGTGTGGCTAATCGCGTCGACCTCCCGATGGCCAAAGGGACCTCACCTCGCGACCGTTGGACGGCATGGCCAAATCGCCGACCAACGCCTTCAGGCAGGGGTCACTTTGTCGTCGCGGCCATCGGTGACCCAGCTCTTCAAGCCGGCCTGGCACTGGTCACAAATTGGTCTCGCCACTCGGACAATTTGGCGGCCGTAATGCCAGCCTCCCGTGAGACCAGGTCGAGACCCTCACCCCGCAGTACGCAGTGCACCGTATGCGCCTTCTTCCGAGAGGAAAACCGGCCTCACTCTGTCTTCGACTTCGCCATGGACACCTCTATTTGGTGAGGGGGCAGTATGTCCCAATCGTCTATCCAAAGGAAATCGTGGGACGAAGAACATTGGCTCGAAATCAGCCTCATTCGTCGAGAACCAAATTGATTCCCTCAGCATCAACACGGTAGGATAACACTCAAAGATGTGTCTCACCATAACAGGGACATCCGTTCGTCACAGGCCTGCTTATTTCTTCGGAGAGCGCAACCGTCTCCCTATTCTATGCATCAGTTAGTGTGGCAAACGAAGATAGATTCGGAAGGAAAGTGAAGCAAGCATCTTACAAACATGCCTGAATACCCGCATTCTAAAAAATAAAAGATGAGTGGGGCGCAGCTGCCCTTCTTTCAGACAACGTCTATCCAAACTTCACCTTTGCGGATGAGACAAATAAGTACAACTGACGATAGGCTATCCTCCACCATTTTTTTGACCCCCAGACGGAGTTGACTTACCCCCCCGCGTCATCAACGGATAGATTCCCCTCTGCGACCACTCCCGATCTCTTCAGCTGTCTAAGCCAATTGGGGACAATGGTACTCCATGAAAATTCACGCTCGACAAGCTTGCGACCTGCCACCGAGAACGCATCGCGACGTCCTGGCGCATCCACCAACCTGCACACGGCATCAGCGAGAGACGCCGGATCCTCTGGAGGAACCACGATACCACAGTCATTGTTCAGAATGATTTCCGCCGATTCTCCAACTCCTGCGTAAATAACCGGCACGCCGCACGCCAACGGCGGAAATATTTTCGAAAGACGCATCTTCTGCGCCACTGGAATGTTACGAAGAACAGCGATAAACGCATATGTAATCGACATCAACGAGGATCTTTCTTCGAACGGTGAATCCTTAAAAAGCACGTTGGAAATACCCTCGATTCTCGCCCGATCAATCAACCGTTGCCTTTCAGGCCCTTTCCCCACCATTAGGAACACGATATCCGAACGATCCTTTAACTGTTTCGCCGCATCCAAGATGAGGTCGAGCCCCTGGTAATCAGCATGGGTTCCAGCATAAGTTAGAACCTTCTTGCCAGTCACGCCCATCTGCTCCGCACATTGTGCATCATACGGTAGAGGCCGAAGCTGTTCTAAGTCCACGCCATTGGGGAGAAAACTCAGTTGCTTCCTAGGAATACCTCGAACACTGACAAAATGCTCGATAAATGCAGGAGTGACCGTGGACACACTGTAAGCCCTCCGCATAAGAAACGTCTCCATCAAGGCAGCCGCCCTCACAAAAATACTACCCATCCAGCCTCGCTCAGCTGCAATCTCCACCTGAAGATCCGGCGTGTTATAGATATAGGGCACCTTGAAGATCCACTGGGCCAGAAGTCCGTAGAGTGCGAGTGTGATTGGCTGTGCTTCGATGAATACTATGTGCTTATCTCGAGCTAATCCTAAATAGCAGAGTGCGTGAAACGTAAAACTCAAATAGTTGAGTAAGCGCTTGAAGGGTTTCTTACCACCTGCAGGGTACAACCAGATTCGCTTGACCTCGATGTCATCTACGTTGTCAGTCACACTGAGCTTCCCGTGATAGCCCTCATGAATCACCCCTTCCGGATAATTCGGCATTCCCGTCAGAATCGTCACTCGTCGCCCTAGATTGGTCAACTCCTTCGCAAAGGCTCTGAGGCGGATCTGCGGGGCTCCGATCTCTGGATGATAATATTGGGTGACTATCAGCCAATCTTGAAACCGCGGTGTTTTGCTCATCGAGACTTGGTCTTGGTTAGGCCGTTGCGAGGTAGTTGCCACAATTTCTTTTAAACCTTTTCGACGATCCTCATCGGATCTTACACCATTTGACTTGTTCCTGCTCAAAAAAGGCAAAAGCAATGTAGATAGCAAGTGAAGGTGACCGGTGTATGTAGCACATAATCTGTCCGGTGTTCCTCTCGACTCCATTCAGCGTTACGCCGAAATGTTTGCACGCACAATTGGCCTCGGATCAACGTGACCTCGGTTGTCAACAGTGAACGCCATGAATTGCCGCTCATGCTGTTGGCTATTGACGAGCCCAAACGTGGCGGGTGAGCAATTCCCCAGCCGCGAATGGCTCCGGTGACGGTTATAGAAGAACTCGATACCCCGAGATCTCTTGCCGGGCTTTCTCTCGTGTGGCTTACCACCCCGGATGAAAACCCGTCGTCCCGCAATTCCGCTCGGAGGCGTTCTGAGCCATACATCTTCTGGGTGCGCACATGCGCCGCCTGGATCGCCACTTCCAGCCGTGCGTTCTCCTGGGCGCGCGTCGAGGGTCGGCGGGTCCGCCAGGCATAGTAGCCACTGCTGGACACCTCCAGGACCCGACAGAGCAGGGCCACGGGATGCTAAGGGCGCAGCGCCGTCATGCATGCGTACCGGGCAGCTGTGCCTTGGCAATGTACGCGGTGGCTTGTTTTTAAGATGTCGCGCTCCATCCGGGCTTCGGGAGCTCACGTTTCAGCCGAGAGACCTCGGCTTCCAGCTCCGTCATGGGCCGTCGGCTTTCCCTTAGCGTCGCAAGTTGGCCACGCCGGACTCGAAACACCCGGTTCGCAAGTATCTTAATCCGACATCGCCAGTCGTCTCGCCGCCTCGGAAATTGTTCACTCCCGGTCCTGAACCAGCTGCACGGCTCGTTCCCGGAATTCCTTCGTAGACTGCTGTCGCGGAATCCGCTCCATCTCACATCTCCGAACCAGTCATTGTAGGTTGAAGGCGTCCACGTTTTCGAGCTCACCTCAGAGCCGGGCAAACAAGCCTGGCTAGTGTTTCTTGCGGCCTACACTGTTTACAACCTACGACTCAGCCGGAATCAGCACAAAAGAACTTTTCATCAATTTCATTAAAAGCTTAGCGAATGATCGAAATTGGCATGATAGTTGCTGTACAGCATATCGCGTCACTGAACCGCATTCCGATGAACTGCTCAAACCATTCCTGCGGTCTCAGCGTTGCGAACCATAATTTATGTAATGTTATTATAAGGGAGCTTTATTATGACCCGACTGAAACAAACCATCGGCGCTTGCGCGCTGGCCAGTGCACTCCTGTCAGCTATTCCAGCCTATGCCGCGACCTACTATGTCGCCACCACTGGGAATGACAGCAATTCGGGAACAAGCTCTAGCCCTTGGCGGACCGTGCGCTATGCAGTGTCCAAAATGGTCGCAGGGGATACAACCTACGTAAGAGGTGGGACCTACACCGAGTCGAGTATTCGATTTAGCAAATCCGGTACCCAGTCAGCTCCTATTAAGCTCTTGAACGCCCCTGGCGAGTTCCCGATCATTAAGTGCAGCTCCAATGCTAATGACAAAGCTAATTCGGTTCTCTTTCAGAACAGTTCTAGTTATCGATACGCAATTGGCTGGATCAACCTGGAAGGATTTGAGATCAAGAATTGCCACGTCGGAATCAGGTTGTATAACCTTCATGATTCGGTGATTCGACGCAATTGGATTCACGACGCTCAGAGCCAAGGCTTTTTGGGAAATGGCACGAGGATCCTTCTTGATCGCAACAGGGTCAATCATAACGGGCCCTTTGCGACAAACCCGAGCAGTACTCTCGGACACGGCATTTATTTGAACGGCACCGCCATTACAATCACGAATAGTCTGATCTATGACAATCTTGGGCATGGGATTCAGCTGAACGGCTCAAGCAGCTCGATCTATACCTCATCATTACATGCAGGCCCAGAATTCGCGGCCTCGAAGAATTGGGTTATCGCCAACAACACCTTTGCCTATAGTAGAAATCGTTCCGGCATGGTCGTGTGGGGCTCAACCTGTAACAACGCACGGATCGAGAACAACATTTTCTATGAGAACGGTGTCACGCTCGCCTCTTACGCTCCGCAAGGCGTTGAATTCACTTCAGTAACCTGTACGGGAATACAGATTAGAAACAATTTCGCATTCGCGAGTGGGGCTGGCGCCACGCTGTTTCTCGGCACTTCGGCGAAGGCAGGAACCCATTACACGCAGTCTGGCAATACTGTGAATACGGTCAATCCAAAATTCGTCAACGCTCCAGCCACATATCCGTCGGCGCCGAATTTTGCCCTAACTTCAGGAAGCGCAGCCATTAACAAGGGCTTGACCACCTCTGCGACTAAGACCTCATACACGAACGTCTCTCGACCACAACAATCTGTGTATGATGCAGGGGCCTTTGAATTCGTCTCTAGTAGCACTAGTCTCGCCGCGCCAACATCACTCCAGCTTGCTAACTGACGTCATGGATCCCACGATTTCTATTGTATCCACCACGGCGCTGCTGACGCCGCGCCGTGCCCTCATCCCTATAACCACACCCCCCGCAGAATCGGAATATATCGTTGGCCTTGCTGTGACAGAGTCTTGTTTTTGACCAGACACTACTGATCGGCTGGACGAATGCAACCTTCATCGAGAAAAATGGTAGATGTTGCTGACTATGTGTGGGGCAGGCTTAAATTGCGGCTCCTCCCTACCGGAACGGGTTTCTGGAAAAGGTTGAGACCCGTTGCCTTGCACGTTGTCGTTTGGATCGTTTCGATGTACAGGCTGACGCTACATGGGGTTGTGTTCATCGGCGTCACGGGCAGCTGTGGTAAGACCACGACCAAAGAAATGGTCGCGGCCGTGCTCTCCTATCAGTACAAAGGGCATGTAAGCCAGGGTAATAGAAATTTTATAATGGAGGTGATTCGATCAATATTACAGATCCGCTGGGGGCATCAATTCTGTGTCCAGGAGTTCACGATCGGAGGCCTCGGCGAAGCGATCCCGTTGGAGAGGCAGTTCGCAATGTTTCAGCCGCAGATAGGGGTGGTGACCACCGTTGGAGATGATCATATCAGCGCCCACGGCAGTCGAGAGGCGATCGCGGCTGAAAAGGGGAAATTGATTGCTGCTCTCCCGCAGCATGGCACCGCGATTCTGAATGCGGATGACCCTCTGGTCCTGGCGATGCAACACCGCTGTAAAGGGCGCACCCTGACGTACGGCCTGTCCCCTGACGCCCTGCTGCGTGCGCAAGATATTCATGACGACTGGCCCAGCCGGTTGTCCCTGACGGTCTTGTATGAAGGGGAATCGGTTCGCGTGCAGACGCAATTGTGTGGTGCACACCTGGTGCCGAATGTGCTTGCCGCGATGGCCGTCGGACAAGCCATGGGGGTCAGTCTTCAATCGGCGGCGACCGCACTGGCAAGCGTGGCCCCAGTTCCCGGTCGCATGTATCCCATTGAGAGTCCCGACGGCGTGACCTTTATCCGCGATGACGTGAAGGCTCCGGTCTGGACCATCCCCCCGGCATTGGACTACGTACGTCGCGCCATGGCTAAACGCAAAATCATTATTCTGGGGACACTTTCCGACTACAAAGGAGGAGCGCCTAGCTCGACCTATGCACGGGTTGCAGGACAGGCGGTGGAGGCAGCGGATTACGTGTTCTTCGTTGGGCAGTGGGCATCACGCTCCCTTCGCGCCAAACGCCATGCCGACGACCAGGCCCTGCAGGCCTTTGTGACTGTGGACCACCTCAATGGATTCTTGCGTGGCTTCTTGCAACCGGGCGATTTCGTGTTCATCAAGGGATCAGTTGCTGATCGTCTATCGCGTATCGTATCGGCGTGGAGCCAAAAGTCGTCAGGGCTGCCTGCCGCAGATAGTCGCGAGCTCAATCATTCGGTCACGTCACCGAGCACGAACGAGGCCCCCATTCTTTCGACGGATGGCACGGGTTTGGACCAGGGGGGCACCCAACTCGTCGTGGGATTAGGAAACCCTGGCAAGCGGTTTGACCACACGCCTCACAACGTGGGCTACCGGACGCTAGAACTGCTTGCCGAATCGTTACAAGCGACGTGGGCTGAGGAAGAGTTGGGGGTCGTGGCTCGGGCTCACGTGCACGGGCACCCAGTGTTGTTGGTGAAACCAGCGACCGAGATGAACCGGATTGGGCCATGGATGCGGCAGCTGGCGGATCAGGCACGATTGAAGCTCCAAGACTGTCTGATCATTCAAGATGATCTCAGTCTCCAGCCGGGGGTCGTTCGGAATCGGATGAGCGGCAGCTCCGGAGGGCATAAAGGGGTTCAGTCCGTTATCGCCGCATTTCAAAGTGAAGAGATCCGACGAATCAAAATTGGGGTGGGACTCCCAGCCGATGGAACACCGGTCGCACGATATGTGTTAACACCATTTGACACCGCGCAGCGCGATACGGTTGAGCAGGCGTGCCGCCAAGCAGCCACCCGCGTCCTCGAGATGCTCAAGACCCATCCAGGTCTCCCCCGAAAACGACGACATCCGAAACCAGGGAAGGTCTGATTAATTGACGTTGGCACGAAACATTCTGTTTCTGCGTGGAGTACCAGGCGTTCACAGCGTGGTATTCAGTACTCCGAAAACATCCTTCCGGTGATTTGTTGTCGTCAGGCCCCTGGACCCCCGCCTATGCGGCATCGGCCAAGAGCCGCCGCCGCGCCACGTACAGGTTCGCGAGTCCGTGGTAGCGGACTTTGGCCCATCCGAAGATCCGCTTCAGCACCAAGACCGCAGGTTCCACTTTTGCCAGGATTTTCGACTTGGTCCGATTGCGCGTCCGCTTGGTCTCACGCAGAGGCCGTTGGCGATGGGCCTCCGCCTCTATACGAAACCCTTAGCTCGGGGTCTCAGCCCCACTGATTACTGGTCGCTAAAAAGCTGGAGTCCGGACTTCGTACGTGATATCTTGCCACCACAGGAATTTTGCACGTTCTTGATTCCTTTATTTGCCTAATCGGTAGTGTGGTCAAGCCAACCTTCATGATTGTTTAACCTGCCCCGCGATCGGCAGATTACTCGTTAAGCGCATGATTACATACATGCTTTGGCTGTACTACATTTCGGCCTTTCCTACTTCGGCGGGTATTGACCAGCATTCAACTAGGAGATCGGCATGGGCGTTCCACTACTTGATTTGAAAGCGCATCACGAGCCGCTTCATCAGGAGATTATGGCGGCGATAGAGCAGACCTTCCGGAGTCAGACCTTCATTTTAGGGCCTGAAGTGGGAAAATTAGAAGAACAAATCGCCGCCTACTGCCAAGCGAAGTATGGGATCGGGGTGACTTCAGGGACCGACGCTCTCCTGATCGCGTTGATGGCCCTGGGTGTGGGGCCGGGAGATGAAGTGATTACGACGCCCTATTCCTTCTTTGCCACTGCCGGAGCTGTGGTTCGGCTCGGCGCCAAGCCGGTGCTTGTCGATATCGATCCCCGCACGTTCAATCTGGATCCTGGTAAGATCGAAAAGGCCATAACGCAGCGAACGAAAGCCCTCATCCCTGTCCACCTCTATGGACAGTCGGCCGACATGGGACCGATCATGGATCTTGCACACCGCCGGCAGCTGGCCGTAATCGAAGATGCCGCTCAGGCGATCGGGACCGAGTATACCGACGGCCGACGCGTCGGCAGTATTGGGACCATTGGTTGCTTCTCGTTCTTCCCCAGTAAGAACCTCGGCTGCTTAGGAGATGGCGGGATGGTTGTGACCAATGATCCCGATCTCGCGGAACGGATGCGAGTTCTTCGTACCCACGGCAGTAAGCCGAAGTACTACCACAAATTGATCGGCGGGAACTTTCGGCTCGATACGATCCAGGCGGCGGTGCTCACTGTGAAGCTCAAATATTTAGACCAATGGACGAGACGTCGACAAGAAAATGCTGACCGCTATGAGACGCTGTTTCAACAGAGCGGTCTGATCCAGACTGGACGCGTGCGGTTGCCGGAGGCTGTCTATCGAACCTCCGGTGTGAAGCATTATCACATCTATAATCAATTCGTGCTGCGCGTGGAGCGACGGAACGATATCATGGCTCATCTCAAGCAGAAAGAAATTGGAACGGAGGTCTATTATCCAGTACCATTTCATTTGCAAGAATGTTTTCGATATTTGGGGCATCAGGAAGGTGATTTCCCTGAATCGGAACGCGCGGCCAACGAGACCGTCGCAGTTCCGATCTATCCGGAACTGACACTAGCCCAGCAAGCTGAGGTCGTCGACGCTGTCGCCACATTCTATAGATAGCTGGTGGTTGAGGCGTTTCTTGAAATTGTAGGATACAGAGGGGGATCCGGAAATTCGGACAGTGTGGTTAGAGCCTATCCTAAAACCGACAAACGCCGGGGTCCCTAACAGCCGATGGCATGAGGCGGCAATCCATAGCGTCCACTATTCGACAGCTGCAGTCATACGGGAGAACCGTCCGCCACTGCCGTGGATGACATTCTCGGTGCCACGGTCCAAATCGCCAGATGCAACGAATTCCGGACCATCAAGGTCATCCTCTAAAGCCAAGCTGCCGCTGAGTACACCATCTCTATTCCAAGGTCCTCCTGGGTTGACAGGGGGATATGGTTACACCGTAAGGTGTTAATCGTCAAATCCTGGATTATAAAGATTTAATCTCGGTATTCTCTGTGTAGCCTTAAGTTTCCCATTATTGTATAATATTATTGGTTAAGTGCCGTTCGGATGCGCCGCCTTTCAGGATAGCCGTGTTTCTATTGCCCCCCCCAAAGACGGATTGTGATTTTTTGAAGTTATGGGAAAGTGTGTCTTGTTTGGTGAGCGGTCTTTAACCAGAGAGGAGTTCAGCGAATGAAAGACTTTCTGCCGTTTCATAGGTCTGATGTGGGTGAAGAGGAAGTCGCTGAGGTCGTTGAAGTTCTCCGGTCAGGCTGGCTGACAACGGGTCCTAAAGTTCGAGAATTCGAGAGAGAGTTTGCTGCGATGGTGGGAGCCCAGCATGCCATTGCTGTGAATTCTTGTACGGCTGCACTCCATCTTGCGCTTGAGGCGATTGGCATATGTGAAGGTGATGAGGTTCTGGTTCCAACCATGACCTTCGCGGCGACGGCCGAGGTGGTGACGTACTTTAAGGCCAAGCCGGTGCTACTGGATTGTACCGAAAGTACCTTGAACCTGAACACGGATTTGATTGAGAAAGCCATTACAAAGAAGACAAAAGCGATCATTCCTGTCCATTTTGCCGGGCATCCCTGCGATCTCAAGCCTATTCATGCGATTGCAAAAGCAAACAACTTGCATGTGATCGAAGATGCAGCACACGCGTTGCCGGCACGATATCACGGGAAAATGATTGGGAGCATCTCTGACATCACATGCTTTTCGTTCTATGCGACAAAGAATATTACTACCGGCGAAGGCGGGATGATTACTACGGATAACGCTGAGTGGGCTGCCCGTATGCGAATGATGAGTTTACATGGACTCAGCCGCGATGCATGGAACCGCTATTCCTCGCAGGGGTCCTGGTATTACGAAATTCTGTCACCTGGATTTAAGTATAACTTGACGGATATTGCTGCTGCCCTCGGTTTGGCTCAGTTGAAGAAGTGCGATCGGTTTTGGAAGGGGCGCGAGCAATATGCGGCTCGGTACGGGGAAGGGTTTAAGGATCTGCCTGAGATTGCCTGCCCTCAAACTGACGCGCACGTGCAACATGCATGGCATTTGTACGTGATCCAATTAGAGTTGGATCGCTTACGGATCAGCCGTGATGAGTTCATTCGTCAACTTCAGGAAGCTGGCGTTGGGTGCAGTGTACATTTCATTCCTCTTCATCTGCATCCCTATCACCGAGATAAGGGAAGTTACCGACCTGAAGATTTCCCAGTTTCGAGCAGGGTGTTCCAGCGAATCGTTTCGCTGCCGCTGTACTCAAAAATGACGGAGGACGAGATTGATCGTGTCATCGGGATCGTTCGCGATCTTGTGAAGAGGAGCCGACGCTAATGAAGCGCACCTGCGATATCTGTTTGGCAGCTCTTGGATTGATCATCACCTTGCCGCTTCTGGCTATTATTGCTGTGTTGATCAAACTGGACTCGTCCGGGCCCGTGATTTTCCGGCAGATTCGCGTTGGGCAAGGATTCCGCCCATTCGCGATTCGGAAGTTTCGGACCATGGTCGCGAATGACTCACCAGGTGGCTCTCTTATCACCGTTGGGCAGGATTGTCGTATCACCAGAGTCGGGCATGTTTTGCGGGGGCTTAAACTCGATGAATTGCCGCAGTTATGGAATGTCCTTCTGGGGGATATGAGCCTTGTGGGGCCAAGACCGGAAGTGCCTCGTTATGTGGAGCGGGCACGTGCAGAATTTGCCGAGGTGCTTACGGTGCGACCGGGGATTACGGATTTGGCTTCGTTGAAGTATATTGATGAGGCCGCGATTCTCGCCGTTTCGACGAACCCTGAAGAAGAGTATCAAAATAAAGTTCTTCCGGAAAAGCTACGGCTGGCGAAGCTCTATGTCCGCCATATGTCGTTGCGGCTTGATTTCGCCATTATCTTGCAAACAGTGCTTCGTATTGCCAGATTGCCCCTCGTAGTTCTTACGCTTCCGGAACTTAGGGCTGCAGTGGAGGTTTCAGTAGATTCTCCATGGGCAGGTCTGTCTGCTTTCATTACCAGATGGAGGCGGCCTATTATCGTTGTCGTCGACGTAGGGCTTATCATTCTGGCTAACTACCTCGCTTTTTTTCTGCGATACGATGGGAATATTCCTCAGAGCGATCGCTATGTCTTCGAGCAGACGGTCCTGGGATTGGTTGCCGTGAGAGGAGTTGCATTTGCTTTGTATGGCTTGAACGAAGGTCTGTGGAGGTATACTAGTCTCTGGGATCTTCAAAATATTCTGAAGGGCGTTTTGGTGAGTACGGTAGCATTTGTGGGCTGGGTTTATTGGGTAATGGGGATTAGCAGCTATCCTCGTTCCATCTTTGCGATCGATGCCATACTCGTTGTGGGATTTCTTGCCGGCGTGAGATTGTCGTCGAGAGTTTTGCGGGATAAAGTAATATTTCAGAAAAGACGAAGGGTGTTGGTGATTGGTGCTGGAGATTCCGGCGAGCGGGTTGTGCGAGAGATGAAGACGCGCAGCGCATTCAACTGCCAGCCAATTGGGCTTGTTGATGACAATAGTCTGCTCCTCAATCAGCGCATTCACGGAGTTCGCGTACTGGGGGGCATGCAGGATATCCCCAAACTCATGGAAGCGCTCAAGCCAGAAGTTGTTGTAGTGGCGGTGCCCAATCCGACACCTGAGTTCCTTCGAGACCTGGTTATTAAGCTAGAGCCATATGATGTGTCAATTAAGACATTGCCTGGGAAAGAGGAGCTGCTTACGGATCAAAGCGCCGTCAGTCAGATCCGAAATGTGTCCATCCCTGATCTTTTGTCACGTGCCCCGGTGAATCTCGACAATCGTGCCACGAGGCAGTTAGTGAGAAATAAAACAGTCATGATTACTGGTGCGGGCGGGTCTATTGGGTCCGAAGTGGCTCGCCAAATTGCGTCGTTCGAGCCAAAGGAGCTGTTGTTGTATGAGCGTCACGAGAACAGTCTCTACAATATCCATAAGGAACTTGATGATAAGAAATATTCCTTTCCCATTATTCCCCTGATTGGGGATATTACGGATGCGCAAAGGCTTTCGTCTGTGTTTGAGCGATATCGCCCGCAGATTTTGTTCCATGCGGCGGCGCATAAGCATGTGCCACTGGTTGAAGCGAATCCCGTTGAAGCAGTGAAGAATAACTGCATGGGTACGCGTATTACGGCTGAGGCGGCCAGTCTTTATGGCGTAGAGCAATTTGTTCATATTTCGACCGACAAAGCCGTCAATCCATCGAGTGTGATGGGTGCGACCAAACGGGTGGCGGAGCTCGTTATCCAGGATATTGCCAGAACCAGCCGGACGCGATTTTTACTTGTTCGGTTCGGCAATGTTCTCGGCAGTAGTGGGAGTGTCTTGCTCCGGTTCCAGGAACAGATCAGGTCCGGTGGACCCGTGACGGTCACGCACCCGGAAATCCGACGCTACTTCATGCTGATTCCGGAGGCGGTTCAGCTGGTTCTTCAGGCGGCAACTATCGGAGAACAAGGTCAGACCTACATTCTCGATATGGGAGAACAAATCAAAGTGCTCGATATTGCTCGAAGCCTTATCCGCTTGTCCGGGCTTGTCCCCGGTAGAGATGTTCCTATTCGATTCGTAGGGCTTCGTCCCGGAGAAAAATTGTATGAGGAATTAGTCGGTGAGGGAGAGATTGCGGTTAGCTCTCCGCTGGAGAAGATTTTGCAAATCCGGACGGTCAATCCTCTCGACTTCGACGTGTTTCGAGAAAAGCTATCAGCGCTGGAAGCGGCCAGCTCTCACGATGAGCCGGATGTGGTATTGGAACAATTGAAGGGGATCGTTCCGATGTTCCAAACGTCGGTACCGGATACAGAGGCTGCTGGGGTCATGACAGGATCGGCACAAATCTAAGCAGGATAGAGAAAGGTGATGCGAAAGGCTAACAAGCCATCAAGGCGCCTTTTCCCCTGAATTCACGGTGTTTGACTTTACGGTATCTGGGAGTAACCATGCAATATCCTGACTTAGCTGCTTCACCGGAACAAACAGGCTTCGCCCAGGTCCACGAGTATGTCCTCATCGTATCCCGCAACAAATGGATCATTGCAGGTGCGATTGCGCTTTCACTGATACTGGCCGGGATGTACCTGCTGATTGCTCCTAAGTATTATCAATCGCAAACGTTAATAGTGGAGGAAGGTCGCAAAGGAATCGACAATGTTCTGGATACAGGAGAGAATACGGATCGACTTTTTGAGAAACGTCTCTTTCTTATTCAGAAACAGATCAGAAGCCGAGACTTCTTAAGGGGGTTGGAAAAGGAGTTTAGTGAGCACGTTGAGGGTCGCGATGGAACATCAGCGGTCATTGACTGGGATGAATTAGCCGGTGGGGTCATGGTTGAGAGAGCTATGATCGACCCTGCTGGAGGCAAAAGCCAGCTGAACCTGCTTGATGGATTCGTGGTTTCCGTGTTTCATCAGGATCCCCAAACAGCCAGGCGGGTAGCTGCTGGGATCGCAGACAGGTTCATTCAAGAAAACAACCGAGAACGTGAGCGGGACGTCGAAGGTACGGGGGAATTCCTCGATGAAGAGCTGCGAGCGTTGAAGCGTGAGCTGGAGAAGAAGGAAGATAATCTCAGTAGCTTTAAGAAATCTCATGTGGGCGGTCTCCCCAGTCAGGCAGAGACCAATATGCGGTCGCTTGATCGTATAGAGGCTGATATCACGAGGACGACAGAGGACCTGCAACGTCACTCCGAGAAGCTTGCCATGCTGAATCAAGCGGTGCAGCAGTACCGAGCGTCTGGACAACAGAGCCCCGGTTTTGCGACCTCACGATCCATGGCACCAGATCCGTTGTTTAATCGGCTTCGAGAACTGCGAGAACAACTTGTGAAGCTGAGGGCTGAGTTCTGGGATGGGTATCCTGAGGTCGTGTTAGTCAAGGAACAACTTCGACAAGTAGAGGACGAACTCGTGAATGTGTATGGTCGGGATGTAATCCGGTCGGACAAGGCACCGCTTGATCCGTACCTTCAGGACTTGGCCAAGCTGCAGAGTGAGGTGCGAACGGAACTAGCGCTTCTCCAACGGCGTCTCGAGCAGCTCCATTCCAGCAAGCAAGAGCTTGAAAAGCGGCTAGAAAGAAGCCCCATCGTGGAGCAGGAACTCCTGATTCTTGAACGAGATTACAATACATTGAAGAACAATTACACGATGCTCCTTGATAAGCGGCTGCACACGAGAGTCGAAGAAAATATTGAAAAACGACAAAAAAGTGGGAAGTATCGCATCATAGACAAGGCCAATTTGCCGACGGTGCCGGCCATTCCAAACACTCCACGGGTTTTGGTACTGGGGTTCTTGTTCGGATGTGTATTGGGGGG
>JAHBWO010000031.1 GCA_019636945.1 Nitrospira sp.
CTCGGGGGCTCACCCTTTATGAACCAGGAGGCGCAGCCGGGAATTAGTAAGGCGAGTACGATTAAGTACAGGGAAGCTCGGTGTAGTCGCATGGGCGGCAACATCATAACAAGAACATTTACGGGAAAGCGACGCTCAGAGGACGATGCCAGAGAAGTCTTGTAGGTTGAGTTCAAGTGCCTTACAGAATATTCAAAGAGGTAGTCCAGCATGGCCGCCCTTTCGTACTTCGTCGCTCGTCTCTCGTATTTCGCAAGCAAACGACGCTTCACGAGGTACTCTTCACGCGCCTGAAAGCGATGCTCAGAGGCTGGTGTCAGGATATTCAGGAGAAGTGCTCTTAGGTTGAGGGCAAACCGTGCTCAATGTATGCCCGCATCAGGGTCGTTCGTTGATGCATTGAAGCAGTCTAGCCACTATATCATCTCAGTAGCAATTTGGATTGGACGGCCAACTTCCTGGGGGAGGTAAGCAATTCGTTGGACGTGGCGGAGGGAGCCTGGCCGGGCCCTCTGGTCGTGACTTTGTCTCCGGGTGGTAGCCTTGCGCCAGCGCCTCATTGACCATTGCCTCGATTTCCGTGTCGGTCAATTCGGGGTGTTCGTATCGAAACTTGCGTTCAAGAACTGGACGAGTGGCGGCAATATAGCGTTCCTGAGACTGTCGCAACCCCTCACGAGCCTGATCATACCGGGCCTTGCGTTCTGCGGTCCGTTCACTCCCTGCACGGTCGGAAGCGGTATCGGTTCTGGGTCCTAGGTCGATCCCGTCAGCGGGGCGAGCCCCGGCACATCCAGTAAGCAGACTGAAGATGAAAACCAGAGCGAGTCGCATGACGCGGCCCCGTGGGAAATTTATACTCACTGTTTTGGACTGACGATCCAGTGTAGTCAGCTCAAGCACTCTTCAGCAACAGGTCCCCAAGTTCCTGCTCCTCATCATGCGCCTACTACATTTCCGCGATGCATCGGAAGAAGGGGCGAGTCTGGAATTCTAACCTTGACAAGTGATACCATGGTAGGTAACGCACAGCCTATGGGGAAGGTGCGGTGGAGTGGGTATGTGTTTGTCACATGGAAGGGCGATCATTCTCCTCGACATGTGCATGTCTATCGGGGTGGCGCGCTCGTTGTGAAATGGGATCTAGCAGGATGCGGGAAAAGACCGCCACCGGCGTTCTCGCATCGCTCAGAGGCTCAACGTACGGCCCAGAGTACGATTCGCCTCTTCGCTGGCTGCGGCCTTGCTGGACGGCCTTTTTGCGCATCCTACATGAATATTCAACGTCCTCTCACAGCTCAATATCCGTGACGGCGACATGGGTCAAAATGAGTTTTTCCGCAGCCTGCTAGACGACGACCAACCGATGGTCGGGAAAGCGTCCAAACGAGTTCGCGCCTTGATTCAAGAATTGGACAACGAGGGAGCGTTATGAAGATTCGATCGGTAATGTGCAATAACCGCAAAAAGGCGTTTCAGGTGAAGTCTTCAAAGGGCACAATGTGGCTACCCTATTCAAAGCTTGAGGTTCGTCCAAGCAGCAACGATTCGGTCGCAAGAGCCTTTATTGATAAGGAATTGGGGTCGGAGGGGTTTAGCTATGTTCTCACATCTGGGAAAGAAGGGACGGTCCATAGTGAGCAAGTGCTGGAATACAACCAAGATCCGTCCCTCCTGAGAGATGCGTTGCTCTATAAGTTAACGATTGAAGCGC
Source organism: Nitrospira sp. (assembly GCA_019636945.1). Classification (GTDB taxonomy): domain Bacteria; phylum Nitrospirota; class Nitrospiria; order Nitrospirales; family Nitrospiraceae; genus Nitrospira_D. The sequence goes on from JAHBWO010000031.1 coordinate 1,715, forward strand.
AAAAGCGCATCAAAAGGAGTCTCCTCTCAACACGGGAAATTAGCAGGCGATTGCGCACATCAGCGACGCAGTTGTATCGGTTGCTTGATCAGACCAACTACCGCAAGTCAGTGGATCAGCTTCTCTTGCTGCTTCACGTTCTGGATTGTGATGTCGACTTGCTGGTGAAGAGTAGGAATTCAACGGGAAAAGCAGCCTGAGCGAATGTAGATATTTGGCACGTGATCAGGTATGTCGAGTATGGCCCGCGGTGGCGAATCTGATATTAGTTAAGGATATACCCACCATTGACTGATGGCCAGTTTTTCACTCTGATTGATGGGTAAATTCCAACCCCTGGCCTGAGCATTCAGAAATGGTCACCCAATCGTGACTCGGTCATAATCCTCTACTATTAAGGGGCACTGATCTAGGGCGGACATGAAGGAGCACCATAATGCGCACAGTTAGTCGACGGATGACGGACTTGGCTCAGTCGGAGATTCGTGCCATGACTCAGGCCTGTGCCAGTGCAAAGGGCCTCAATATGGCGCAGGGGGTCTGTGATACGCCGGTTCCTCCGGTGGTGCTCGAAGGGGCTGAGAAGGCGATTCGTGATGGGTACAACGTCTATACGCGCTTCGACGGGCTGCCGGACTTGCGGCAGGCGATCGCCGCGAAGTTGGAGCGGTATAACCGGATACAGGCTGACCCGGAAAGTGACATTACCGTGAGCGCCGGTGCGACGGGAGCCTTCCATTCTGCCTGTGCCGCTCTGCTGAATCCCGGCGACGAGGTCATTTTGTTTGAGCCGTACTACCAATACCATATCAATGCGCTTGTGGCGGTCGAAGCGGTTCCGGTGGCGGTTTCTATGCAGCCTCCGGCCTGGTCTTATTCCATGGACCAATTGGAAGAGGTTGTGACGCCAAGAACAAAAGCCATCATCGTCAATTCACCCGGTAACCCCTCTGGGAAGGTCTACAGTCAGTCTGAATTGGAGGCGGTGGCGGAATTTGCCTGCCGGCATGACCTCTTTGTCCTGACGGACGAGATCTATGAATACTTTCTCTACGACGGACGACGTCATATCAGTATGGCTTCGTTGCCGGAGATGGCGGAGCGAACCATCACGATCGGCGGGTACTCCAAAACGTTCAGCGTGACGGGGTGGCGGATCGGGTACAGCGTTGCATCCCGACGGTGGGCACAAGCCATCGGGGCCATGAACGATTTACTCTACGTGTGTGCCCCTGCGCCGTTGCAGATGGGTGTCGCGCGAGGGATTCGTGAACTGCCGGATAGTTTCTATGAGCAGCTACGGCATGACTATCAGGGAAAGCGCGAGAAGTTCTGCCGTGCACTCACTCAAGCCGGAATCACTCCATCCATCCCGCAGGGCGCCTATTATGTCCTCGCGGATGTCTCCCATCTTCCTGGTCAGACAGGGAAAGCTCGAGCGATGTTTCTCTTAGACAAAAACGGGGTCGCCGGCGTGCCGGGGGAAGCCTTTTTTACGAGCAAGGTCGGGGCTGATTTTATCCGATTCAGTTACGCCAAGACCGATCAGGATCTAGAAGAGGCCTGTCGGCGACTGACACAGGCTAAGATGTAGCGACTTCGGGTAGTGAGATGTGACTCGGGCTCTAGTCGTTCGTTTCCTCGATCCTGAGTTTCGGGTTTCATGTTCCAAGTTTCACGTTTTACGTTTCGACCTTCATGTTGTTGAGAGGCCTGAAACGTCAAACCTGAAACTTGAAACAGCAGGTTAAGGCCCTTCACGATATCTGCGTTCCAGACGCGGGAATCAGGTTCGTCAACTCTCGACCGAGTGAAGGAGGACAGTAAGGGCTCGTGGCGATGATTCCACGGTAGCGTGGGGTCGGTTGGTTGAACGTCAGGGCCTGTCCGCTTCCATCAGTAATCGTCCCGCCGGCTTCATCGATCAATAGGACTCCAGCCGCGACGTCCCACTCATTTTCCGGTTCAAGCGTGGCCACTGCATCGATACGGCCGCATGCCATCAGAGCGAGGGACCAGGCGATGGACAGCATCGGACGATGCTGAGTGGATGGATCGAGTGCCGCAAACCGACCGGTCTGACGTTCCCATGGACCCAGCGCAATCACTGGTATCTGTCCAGCGTTGATCTGCCGTGAGTCTACCGATTCGTGGTTCAGCCGAAGTCCTTCACCTCGAATAGCACTGAAGAGTTCATTGGTCGAAGGATTATAGATGGCTGCCACGATGGGAAGGCCCTGTTCAATGAGGGCGACGGAAATGCAAAACTCCGGGACTCTCTTGATGAAGGCCTTGGTCCCATCGATCGGATCGACCACCCAGACTCGATCTTTCTGCAGTCGCTCGGGATCATCCGGGGATTCTTCCGATAGCCATCCGTCCTGAGGAAATGCGGAGCGCAGGTGTACGTGAAGAATATCGTTGACCGCGAGGTCTGCTGATGTGACCGGAGACTGGTCTGGCTTTTTGATCGTCTCGAATCCATCCCTGGCCAACCGCAAGGCCTCTGAACCAGCGGCTCTCATCGCGTCTTCAAGTCGGTTGAGCTCATGAGATAATTTCATGAGCCCAGAGTACCAGGCCTATTGCAGAATGAAAAGGAACGTGCCGGTTCTCGGCTTGACCTTCCGCAAGAATCTGCGTACAAGCTCGCTATGATGAAGTTGGTCCAGAAGCGTTCGAAGAAGACCGGCCTCTCTCCCGGGACTCTCATTCACATCGGTGAGACCCGCACGGATTCTGTGACCGTGACTCGCTTCAACTATGCGGGTACGCACTGCGATGAGCAGGTCGTAACGGACATGGAGGCCCTTCAGCCGCCGGCGGATGAGACGGTGACCTGGGTCAATGTCGGCGGCGTCCACAAGGTTGAGGTGTTGGAAGGATTCGGCAAATGCTTTGGCCTCCACCCGCTTTTATTGGAAGACATCGCCAATACCGATCAACGTCCCAAACTGGACGACTACGAGACCTATTTGTTTCTTGTGATGAAGATGCTGACGACCTCCGATCGCGGAGATATTCTGGTTGAGCAGGTCAGTTTTGTTCTTGGGCGGAATTATGTGCTCTCGTTTCAGGAGAACGGGACGGATGTGTTCGGGGCTGTTCGGGATCGCCTGAAAGGCGGTAAGGGGCGACTGCGACAAAATGGCTCGGACTATCTCATCTATGCGTTGATCGATGCCGTGGTCGACCAGTATTTTGCCGTGCTCGAAATGCTCGGTGAACGCATTGAATCGCTTCAGGAACGGGTGATGGCCGATCCGAAACCGGAGACTCTCCAAAATATCCATGCATTGAAACGGCAGTTGCTCTTCGTCCGTCGCGCTGTGTGGCCGTTACGGGAAGCCATCAACAATCTCTCCCGCTCGGAATGCCCGTTCCTGCATGAACCGACGAAGCTATTTTTCCGTGATGTCTATGACCATGTGGTGCAGATCGTGGATACGATTGAGACCCTGCGTGAAATGGTTTCAGCCAGTCTCGACATCTATCTGTCCAGTGTGAGCTATCGCCTCAATGCCGTCATGCGGGTACTGACGGTGATCACGACCATCTTCATGCCGCTCAGTTTCATCGCCGGCATCTATGGGATGAATTTCGAGCATATGCCGGAGTTGAAATGGGCATGGGGTTACCCCATGGCCCTCGGCATCATGGGTATCGTCGCCGCGATTATGTTGGTCGGGTTTCGCCGTAAGAATTGGCTGTAGGCGGTGAAGCTCGGCTACTCTTGAACTTCCACCTTATCGACAAAATAGGTCGTGTCCCCGAAGCAGGTGGTGGGGATATAGCGATATTCCTTGTAATGTAAGATGACGCGCTTTCCCATCATGTCGTTCAATTGATCGGCGACTTTGTCGTCCCAGATTGTAAATTGCCACAGGACCGGTGCGGTACCCGGCACCGTGGTCATGGCCAGCTCTCCTTCATGTGTTTTACACACCCACCCCTTCGAGGAGAATTTCTGGATGTACCCGGCTCGGTTTCCATCGGAATACGTCCAGTTAAACACGACGATGAGATAGGCCGCACCGAGAAACACGAGGATAGTCAACAATACTTTCACTGCTTTCACCAGGTGTCTCCCTCGTTACGCGTGAAGGTCGCCGAAGAGCCAGGGGGCCTCAGTCTTTCGACGAGTCTCATAGGCTGAGATGGCCTGCTCGTGTTGGAGCGTCAAACCGATCGAATCAAGGCCCCGGTAGAGACAATCCTTACGGAATGGATCGATCTCAAACCGACAGACTGTTTTCTCCGGCGTCGTCACCGTCTGGTTGGCGAGATCGACTGTGAGCCGGTATCCCTCGGTCTCAACGGCATGCTTCATGAGTGCCAGTACTTCGTCTGCGTTCAGCACCACGGGAAGAATGCCGTTTTGAAAACAGTTATTGTAAAAAATGTCGGCAAAACTTGGAGCAATGACGCAACGGAATCCTTGGTCCAGCAGAGCCCAGGGTGCATGTTCTCGAGACGAGCCGCATCCAAAATTATCGCGCGTCAATAAGATCGAGGCGGATTGATAACGAGGCTGATTCAAGAAAAAGTCAGGATCAGGTGATCCATCCTTTTTCTTTCTCCAGTCAAAAAAGAGACCTTCGCGGAGCCCGGTCCGTTTGATCGTCTTTAAAAATTGCTTCGGAATAATTTGGTCGGTGTCCACATTGATTTGATCCAGTGGGGCCACGAGACCAGTGAGAGTGGTAAACGGTTCCATAAACGACCTCAGCTCCAATGTCGAATATCGACGAAGTGCCCTTCGATAGCCGCCGCCACGGCCATGGCAGGGGAGACCAAGTGGGTTCTCCCGCCCGCGCCTTGACGTCCCTCGAAGTTGCGATTGCTTGTGGATGCACAACGTTCTCCTGGTTGCAGGACGTCCGCATTCATCGCCAGGCACATGCTGCACCCTGCCTCTCTCCATTCAAATCCCGCATCACGAAACACGCGATCAAGTCCCTCCGCCTCGGCCTGTTGTTTGACGAGCCCGGACCCTGGGACCACCATGGCGTGCACGGATGTCGCCACCTTTCGACCTTTGGCCAGGCTGGCTGCCAACCGTAAGTCTTCAATACGCGAGTTGGTGCATGACCCAATGAAGACCTTGTCGATCTTGATCTCGGTGATCGGCGTATTGGGAGACAACCCCATGTAGTTCAATGCGCGTTCCGTTGCACTCTTGGTTTTAGCATCCACGATCGTTTGAGGGTCCGGAACCCTTTGGTCCACACCCAACACCATTCCGGGACTCGTTCCCCAGCTGACCTGAGGTGCGATTTCTTCCGCCCGCAGCGTTACGACGGCATCGTAGATGGCATCCGGATCGGTCTTCAGAGACTGCCAGGCCCGCATAGCCCGCTCGAATAAGTCTCCAGTTGGAGTCAGTGGACGTCCCTTTACATAGGCGATCGTCTTGTCATCGGGAGCTACCAGTCCAGCGCGGGCTCCTCCCTCGATCGACATGTTGCAGAGGGTCATGCGCCCCTCCATGCTCAGCGCGCGAATCGCTGACCCTGTGTATTCGATGACATACCCGGTGCCACCGGCTGTTCCAATCTTCCCGATAATCGCCAGAATAATGTCCTTGGCCGAACAGCGATCAGAAAGGGACCCTTCAACCCGGACTTCCATCGTTTTGGGCCGCTTCTGCACCAAGCACTGCGTGGCGAGGACATGCTCGACTTCGCTGGTCCCGATGCCGAATGCCAATGCCCCGAAGGCTCCATGGGTGGATGTATGAGAATCCCCGCATACGATGGTCGTTCCTGGAAGCGTGAATCCTTGTTCGGGGCCGATGACATGAACCACGCCTTGTCGGACGTCATCCATGCCGAAGTAGGTAATGCCGAAGTCACGGCAGTTTTCTTCAAGGGTTTGAATCTGTTTCGCGCTGATGTGATCGGCAATCGGCAGTTTCCTGTCGGTCGTGGGAACATTGTGATCCGGTACTGCGAGTGTGGCGGCGGGACGGCGTGGGCGCCGGCTGGCAAGCTTCAACCCCTCAAAGGCCTGCGGCGACGTGACTTCATGCACGAGTTGCCGGTCGATGTACAGAAGGGTGGTCCCATCCGGTTCCTCTCGAACAACATGCGACTCCCAAATTTTGTCGAACAGTGTCTTGCCCGCCATCAGTGCTCCTGCTTTTGTAAAGTGAGGCCCCATTATACAGAGAAGGCCTATGGTGTTGACAAGGTGTCTCTACCGCTTGCCCTTCACCGCATGTCGTGATACCACCACCCCCGTGAAGGATGCACCGTGGAACGACCCACGCATTGTGGAATGGAGTCAGCTGTTGCTGGACAGCTATCGCCATTGGCTAGGAAACGAATTGATCGAGCGGACCGGAGATGCCATGGAGCAAGCTCGGAGATTGTTTGAAGTCTCATTTGTGGTGGTGTCGCATGGTGCCGAGCCCGATCCGGTTTTGAACTATGGCAATCAAGTGGCGCTGGACTTGTGGGAGGTCTCCTGGGAGCAATTCACCGCAACTCCCTCGCGGCTGACAGCAGAAGCCGATAACCGGGCAGAACGGGAGCGGATGTTGGCGCAGGCGCGAGTCCAAGGCTTCTATGACGGCTATAACGGAGTGCGGATTTCTTCCACGGGCCGTCGGTTTCTGGTTGAGAAGGCCGTAATCTGGACGGTGGTCGATGTGGCTGAGCGTCCGCTTGGTCAGGCAGCGACGTTTTCAGCATGGAAACATGCGGTCGGATCGTGACGAGCTATTCCTCTCCCACCGATCTCGTTGGAAGGGAATCAGCAACCTGGGCATTGTAGGAATTGACGAGCTGTGTTGGCGAGCAGATCTTGAACGATAGACGAAAAGCCTGGAAGGTCAGGTCCACAGTTCGAGCGGACCGTGGGTGGCGATGCTATGGAGCAGGTCTTGTGTCGAAAGAATACCGACGAGACGACGGTTCTGATCGAGAATCGGAACCGCATGGATCCGTTCCTCCAGCATGACTCGGGCAATTTCACGGATCTCTGTTGTAGGAGTTGCCGAGATCACTCGCGGGGTCATGATCGCGGCAGCGTGCTTGTGGGAAGCTTGTTGCGTATCGTCCGATGTGATCAATTCCGGCACATGCCGGAGGAGATCGTGATACGAGAGCATCCCCACGAGCGTGCCATGTACCGATGTGATGGGGAGGTGGTGGAATCCTTTGTGAGACATGATCGTCCAGGCATCGACTAGCCGACTGTCAGATGGAAGCGAGAGCACCGGTGTCGTCATCAAGTCTCGGGCCAGGACTGCCGGCGTGGGATGTGATCGATCAGGCCCCTGTTGTTGGTAGGCCGTCTGTGCAACCAAGGCGGGGTGATCCAAAGTCGATGACGATTGGCCATGCTGCTCCCGATCTGCCACAGCCTCCGTGCGGTTGTATCGTGGGGTCACGAGCTTTGCCGGATAGACTTCCGCAACCCCGTTGACCGCCACAATAATGGGCATGCTGTCGCTCCTTAGCTGTTGTATCGGCAACTTGATGAAATACTTAAGCGAGCAAGAGGGGTCATTTGATCTCTCGCGCTGAGCCTGGCTGTGGTTTGGGACCAGAATGAGATCCTTCGGCCGAGCCTGGACTGCCGATATCCATAAGCACGCGTGAACAGCACAGCCACAATGTTGTGTCTTGGATGGCAAGTTCTCCTTCCGATGGCGCCCTCTCAGCTTGGTTGCTTCCGTTTTCGCCCCTATGCTATAAGAGCCTCCATATCATTTGGAATTTCTCGAGTATTGATAGTTGGTTCAACGACAGAAGAAGGGTGTACAGTACCAAACACCTGCATGTCCTCCAGAGTGTGGCATCAAACAGACTAAGTCACGAGCTTCTATATTCATCTCTTCTTTATCTCGCTAAGGGGGGTAGTTATGGGCAAGTCATTGTTGGTGGGCTTTCTCGGCCTTGGGATGGTATTGGCCGGCACATCGAATTTGTATGCACTTCAGGCGGGCGGTGTCGAAACCGGTGATCTGGAAACCGGCTCCGTCGTCGGGCAGCCGTTCAAAGAACTCACTGTCGATGCTTCGTTCTTCGCACTCGAAATTGGAGACACGAAGGTCTGGTATCCTCCCGTGACCGTCATCGATTTTAAGACGCGTCCAGGTGCCCCGGTTCTCTTAAAGGTGACGAACAAGGCAACGGCTGAACATGGATTCCAGCTCACTGCGGCAGTGAATCAATCGGCACCGACTGTCTTGCATACCAAGATTGTGCTCAAACCAGGCGAAACCCAGTATATCGGTATTCCCACCAGTGACTTGTTTTATGCTGCAGGGAACGTATTGGAGTATCGGTGTCATCTGCATCCAGGACATGTCGGCGGCAAGTTGCTCATGTTGAAATAGTCGAGGGCAACGAAGAAAGAAAATCTCATCGCAGATTCACGGCCTCAAGGAAATTTTCCTTGAGGCCGTTGTGTTTTTCGGCGGTTTAAAAAGATAATCTTGAAGTGTCCGGGCCTCACAAAAAGCAGAAGGCCTTGGTTCTCTTGAGAACCAAGGCCTTCTGCAACAACAAGAGCAGCCGTTGACTTAGTTTCTGACCCCGCTCCACACTTTGGCGGGATCGATTCCTTTATCAGGGTTCAATGCCTTTGCTCTTTCCAGGAGGACGTCCGTCGTCTCCGGATAGAGAGGGTCAGAGATGCAGCAATTATCGACCGGACACACAGCCGCGCATTGGGGTTCGTCGAAATGGCCGACACACTCGGTGCATCGGTCGTGGGCGATGACATAAATGTTGTCGCCGACTCCCTGTCCATCACCGACGTGGTTTCCTTTTGACTCGGCGTCGCTTCTCGTTTCGAAAATTGCTTCGTTGGGACACTCCGGTAGGCATGCCCCGCAAGAGATGCATTCGTCCGTAATCAGTAGAGCCATGACCCAAGCCTCCTTCTCAGTCCCAAGCGCTTCAATAATATTGACAAGTTCCCACGTCCGCCACCATAGTAGTGCCCAATTTGACGATGGCCGGTGTGAGAAGGCATTCTATTCTGTGCTTCTTTTCCAAGTCAACGGAACGAGTTCCGGTCAGAAGGCCTAGGGCAGTTCTACGCATGGGTCGTTGGGCCCAGCATGTGAAAAAATAAAGTCGGTACGTTTCTCCAAATGTCCGGTAATCAGAACCAAGCGAGTGATCGAGAACAGAAAAAGAAGCGGATCATCATGATGATCCTGCTGGCGCTACTATTGATGAGCGCCTCGGTGTTTCTCGTTGAACGCAAAGAGTCAAGTGTGATTGTGGTGACGTTTCCCAGTGGCGTCGAATTGGAGGCCGAGGTCGCCGATACCCCTGAGAAGCTCCTCTTCGGACTTGCCTTTCGCGAGGCCCTACCGGCGAACGGGGGCATGTTGTACATCTTTGAAGAAAATGGTCTTCATCGGGTCACGACGCGGGAGTACCGATTTCCTATCGACGTGCTGTGGGTTGATGAGAGTCATCATGTTGTGCATCTGCTCGAGCAGGCGGAACCCTGCGCCAAAGATCCATGTCCGCTGTTTGGGCCGCCACCCGAAGCGGCTCGCTATGTGATACAGGCGGAATCTGGGTTCATCAAGAAATCAGGCGTGGCCAAGAACGACGAACTCAAATATGCCCTTCGCCTATAGGCCTTGCGGCACACCAAGGGGATACATATGATGGATGCGTTTCAAAAGGTCGGTCAAGTTGAAGACGTACCTCCGGGACAGTCGAAGATCGTTAAAGTCAATGATCGACCGATCGCCCTGTTCAACATCGACGGGAAGTTTTATGCCATTCACAATAGCTGCCCTCACGAAGGGGGGCCTCTTATTGAAGGCCGACTCAAGGGCTACGTCATTGCCTGTCCGTGGCACGACCTTGCGTTCGACATCCGAAACGGACAAGGGACGGATGGGGGTGGGTATTGCGTAGGAAGTTACGAGGTGCGAGTGGACGGAACCGAGATCATGATCGGTCCGCGAAGGAAATCATGAACACATCCAAGAGCACGTGCGTAACCGTGGAGAACGTGCAGAGGATACTGATGTGAATAGAGTTGCTGCCGAACCTGTGTCGATCTGTGAGGCCGGGGATTCCCGCAAAGTCGTGGTTGATCAACCCTTTGTTCTTCAATTGTGGGAAGATCGGACGAGAGGTGAACAGTGGGTCGCGTCCTATGATACCAAGGGGCTTGCTCTACTCGGCGACGACTTTCTCCGCATCGCCAGTAATAACGCGGTCGACAACGGACAGCGAATCTTTGAGTTTAAGGCGGTGCAGCCGGGTGTCTACCACGTCGTATTCGAAAAACGCATGGGGTGGAAATTCACCTCGGAAGATCGCCGGATCTTCACGATAGAGGCGCAGCCACCCGCTGGGAATTGAGTCCATGCCAGACATTGCCTTTATCAATGGGTGTTTCATTCCATGGCAAGACGCGACGGTTTCCATCGATGACCGCGGATTCCAATTCGGCGATGCGGTCTATGAAGTGATTCGAACGTATCGAGGTACTCCCTTCAAATTAGGTGCGCATCTTGACCGACTTGATCGAAGCGCAACGCAACTCTCCATTCCCCAGCCCTATACTAGAAGGCAATGGACACAATGGATTCACCAGGGACTAAGCCTGGCTGGGTATCAGGATGCCAAGATGTACATTCAGGTGACGCGAGGAGTGGCTCCCCGTGAGCATGGCTTTCCTTCTGAGAGTCGCCCGACCGTCGTCATGACGATTCGAGCGCTCCACCCGCTCAGTCTGGAAATGCGCCACACCGGCGTAACGGCCTGTACACGCGAGGATCTACGATGGGGCCGCTGCGACATTAAAAGCGTGAATTTACTGGCCAACGTGTTGGCTCGTGAAGAGGCCAGACGGGCGGGTGTGTTTGAAGCCATTTTTGTTCGCGACGGATTTGTCATGGAGGGTGCGGTGAGCAACGTGATGGCCGTTCAGGGGGGGGTGCTCGTGACGGCTCCTGAAAGCCCGCGCATTCTGTCCGGAGTGACCAGGACGGTTGCACTACAATTAGCAAGAGAGGAAGAGGTTGCCGTCGAGGAACGATTCATATCGATCGACTCCCTCTACCTCGCAGACGAGGTTTTTCTCACCGGGACCACGCTCGAAATACTCGGAGTCGTTCAGATCGATGGGAAAGTCATTGGCGCCGGTCGCCCAGGTCCGGTGACTCAGGCTTTGGCGGCTCGGTGGGCGCTACTGACGGGCTAGTCCCCTTGCATTGCTTAGGGGTGCGTGCTATGGTACCGCCTCTGTAAGTGGGCGCACGCCCACTTTTTTGTTTGGTCACGTGTCAAAGGGACATGAAGGTTGAGGACGCCGGGGAGTAGTGTGCAGCCGGTTATTGACCGATTGCATGAAGTTATTTCGCCGATTCTATGGACGCTTGGGCTTGAATTGATTGATGTTGTCTGTGTTGGACGAGGTCCGCGGTCTGTTGTTCGTGTGTTGGTCGACAAACCGGGTGGCGTTACCATCACCGACTGTGAGCAAGCACATAAGGCTCTAGGGCCGGCACTTGATGTCGCCGATCCATTCCCTCACGCCTATACGCTTGAAGTCTCATCTCCAGGTTTGGATCGCCCGTTCCAGAGAACTCAGGACTATCAACGGGCGATTGGGAAACAGGTGAATCTCAAGCTTCGACAGCCTCTCGAAGGTCAGTGGCGGATTACTGGAGAACTGAAGCAAGTAGACGAGACTCTCGTCGTGCTGGAGATTGGTATGCATCGAGCTCCTCAGGCGATTCAGCTCAGTCGTGAAAGCATTGCAGAAGCAAAACTGGTTGTGAAAATTTAAATACGGGGTAAGGGCGCCGTGGGTGAAAACCGGATGCAGGAGCGTGAGGCATGAACCGAGAACTGATTTCAGTAATTGACGAAATCGGACGCCAAAAAGGAATCGACAAGGCGCGCGTGATCGGAGCCATCGAATCCGCTCTGCAGACTGCCGCAAAAAAGCGTTTTGGGCAGGCTGAGAACATTCAGGTTGAGATCGATCCGAAAACCGGAGAAATTTCCGTTGTCTCTAAGAAGACGATCGTCGAAACGGTCAGCAATCCTAAAGCGGAAATTTCACTGAGTGAAGCCCGTCAATATGACAGCGAAGCCGAAGTCGGGGATGAAATCGGATCCCTGATTGAAATGAATGAATTAGGGAGAATTGCCGCCCAAACCGCCAAGCAAGTCATTTTTCAGAAGGTTCGTGAAGCGGAGTGGGAGGCGGTTCAGAAGGAATACTCCACGAGGCAAGGTGATTTGGTCACCGGTATCATCCTTGGCATGGAGCGCCGCAATTACCTGGTGGATCTCGGGAAAACGGAGGCGATTCTTCCGATACAAGAGCAGATCCCGCGTGAAACATACCGGCGTGGCGATCGTGTGAAGGCCATGCTCCTGGAAGTTCGTCGGACCCCGAAGGATGTGCAAGTGATCTTGTCGAGAAGCCATCCTCAATTTGTAGCGAAGCTCTTTGAGCTCGAAGTGCCTGAGATCATGGAGAAGATCATCGAAATCAAGTCGGTCGTTCGGGAGCCAGGAGACCGTACCAAGATTGCTGTGACATCGCGGGAAAAAGCGGTGGACCCGGTAGGCGCTTGTGTCGGAATTAAAGGTTCTCGCGTGCAAGCGGTCGTCCGTGAGTTGCGTGGTGAAAAGATCGACATCATTACCTGGACGCAAGATCCGCGGGTATTTATCGCGGAAGCGTTGAATCCGGCCACGATCGAAAAGGTCGGTATCGACGAGGAGAAGAAGTCGGCATTGGTGGTCGCTGCCGATTCGCAACTGTCTCTGGCGATCGGTAAGAACGGCCAAAACGTCAGGCTGGCGGCGCGTTTGACGGGCTGGAAGATCGACATCATCAGTGCCACGGAGTACGAAAAGGAAAAAGTAGAACGCGATAAGGAAATCAAGGCGGCGCTGGCGGAAGAGACGGAGGCGCAGCGCTTGCAAGAAGAGGCGCGTCAAGCAGCGAGAGCGGAAGAGGCAATGAACGGATCAGAGTAGGATACGGAATCGTCCGATGGCAATGCGTGTATACGAACTGGCAAAGAAACTGGGTATGGAAAATCGTGTGCTCATCCCTGAGCTCAAAAAAATGGGTGTGTCTGTGACATCCCATAGTAGTGCGCTCGATGATGAGATCGTGGAGAAAGTGTTGGGAAAACTTGTCCCACAATCGAAAGGTCAGGGAGCCGAAAGTGAGGGAGGCTCTCCATCCAAATCTATTCCTGGTGCAGGCCAGGGCAAGGCCTCGGCGGGAAAGACTCAACCGGCTGAAGAGCCGGCTAAGCCAGATAAGCGGCGTATTCTGATCAAGCGTAAAAAGGAAGAGGAACCTGCAGACGTCTTCTCGTCGCCCTCGGCTCTGGAAAGCGAACGCTCGGCTCAGCCTGAACCATCGGTGAATCCGGATCACTCCATTCTCGAGGAGTTCGTCGCCCCCAGCCCACACGTCGATGAGGTGCGAGAGGAAGTCCCGGTTCCACCTTCAGCTGTCGTAGTGCCTCCTGTAGTGGCTCCCAAGCCGGAGGAAGCTCAGCCTAAGGTCGCCATCGTCCCGCCTTCTGTCGTTGTCACGACGGTTGAATCTGTTCCCGGCCAGAAGAAGAGTATGGCGTTCGAGGCCATCGCAGCCGAAGGACAGAAAGATAAACTCAAGAAAGCCCGTAAGACAGGTCGACCCAAAGACGAGCAGCAAGATGTCAAGCTCAGGGAGGATGCCGCACGCTGGCAAGATCTCCGGGCTATTCCGGTCCAGCGTCGTGACGATCGATCCAAGCATCTACATCATAGTGCTCCCTCTGAGGTGACGAAGCCTCGTCGCAAAAGCGTCAAAATCACTCCGAGAACGACGGTTAAGGAATTTGCCGAGTTGATCGGTCAGCGTCCGGCGGACATTGTGCGTAAGCTCATGGAGATGGGTCAGATGCTGACCTTTCATCAACCCATGAATCTGGATGCGGCGGCAATGTTGGCTGAAGAGAGTGGCGTTAAGATCGACATTGCCATTGAAAAAGTAGGGGACGACTTGCTGCAAGATGTACTGGAGGCCGGCGGTGAGGAGCGACCTGAACCTCGCCCGCCCGTCGTGACGATCATGGGTCATGTCGATCACGGAAAAACGTCGCTGCTTGACGCTATTCGTCAAACCAATGTTGCAGAGGGCGAGGCGGGAGGCATCACGCAGCATATCGGGGCCTATACGGTTTCGGTGCGAGGCAAGCAGGTCACCTTCTTGGATACGCCTGGCCATGAAGCCTTTACGGCCATGAGAGCCCGTGGGGCTAAGGTCACGGATGTCGTCATTCTGGTCGTTGCCGCAGACGATGGGGTTATGCCTCAAACCATTGAGGCCATCCATCATGCGAAAGCCGCGGGCGTTCCACTCATCGTCGCCATGAACAAGATCGATAAGCCCACCGCTAATCCGGATCGGGTCAAGAATGCACTTTCGGAACATGGGCTCATTTCTGAAGCTTGGGGTGGTGATACGATCATGGTGGAGGTGTCGGCCAAGCAAAAGACAGGTCTGGATACTCTTTTGGAAATGATTCTCTTGCAGGCCGAAGTGCTTGAGCTCAAGGCGGATCCACATCGGCAAGCGAGAGGGACGGTCGTCGAGGCTAAGATCGAACGAGGGAGAGGACCGGTCGCTACGGTACTGGTGCAGAGTGGGACGTTGCGGGGCGGGGATGCATATGTCGTGGGCACGTTCAGCGGTCGGGTGCGAGCACTCATCAATGATCGCGGGGAAAAAGTACAGCAGGCAGGGCCGTCTATTCCTGTCGAAGTTATTGGCTTACCGGGGGTCCCGTCGGCAGGAGATGTCTTCCATGTCGTCTCGAATGAGCGGGTAGCCAGGGAGATTGCCGAAGAGCGAGCTCAAAAACGTCGGGCAGTCGAGTTGACCAGCCCGGCGAAGGTTTCGCTTGATGACCTCTTTGCAAAAATCCAAGAAGGCTCGGTGAAGGAGTTAGCCATCGTCATCAAAGCCGATGTGCAGGGATCGTCGGAAGCCTTGGCCGGAGCGGTTGAAAAGCTATCGACGGACGCGGTCAAGCTGCGGGTCATTCATAATGCCGTCGGGGGAATCATGGAATCCGATGTCCTGCTCGCGGCAGCATCGCGGGCGATCATCATCGGGTTCAATATCAGGCCTGAACCGAAGGCCACGGCCTTGGCGGAACAGCAAGGTGTCGATGTCCGACTCTATACGATCATCTATGACGCCATTGCCGACATCAAGGCCGCCATGGAAGGCTTGCTTGAGCCGACGCTCAAGGAACGAGTTCTGGGACGTGCCGAGGTCCGTCAGGTCTTTATGATTCCCAAGGTCGGCGCAGTGGCAGGGGCTTATGTGGTTGACGGCCTCATTTCCCGAACAAGTGCCGGAGTCCGCGTGATTCGCGACAATGTGGTGGTGTATCAAGGCAAGTTTGGCTCATTGAGACGATTCAAAGACGATGTGCGCGAGGTTCAGCAGGGGTACGAATGCGGGTTGAGCATCGAGAATTTCAATGATGTCAAAGCGGGAGACATTGTCGAAGCATATACGATCGACAAAATTGCGACAAAGCTCTAGATGTCGGTCCGGGTCACGACGGCGTTGTCTCGTTGTACTTGGGAAGAGTAAGCTGTAAGGGTCTCTCGCGGAGATCGGCTCAGAAGCGGGCCATGCTGTAGGCAGTCATTATGGTAGTGGGGCTCTGTACGGTCGAATTGTTCATCGCGGAGAGCCAATCGTTGAAGGATAAACGGCAGGTCTTGCATGGACTCAAGGAACGGCTCCGAAGCAAATTTAACCTCTCTGTGGCCGAAGTCGATGGCCAGGATCTCTGGCAGAAGGCCGTTCTCGCGATGGCTTGTGTGGCAAGTGAGGGGCGTTTTGTAAGCCAAGTCTTAGAACAGGCGATGAACCTGATCAAAAGCATGCCGGTTCTCGAGGTGGTTCGTTCGCAACAGGAGTTGCTCTAGCATTCGGTCCATGGAGTCGCTGCTGAGGACCGCCATTTTACAATGTCTAAGGCAACCTACAAACGGGCTGATCGAGTTGCCGATCAGGTTCGCATGGAAGTGGCCGATATTCTCATGCGAAAAATTAAAGATCCTCGGGTGCATGGCGTCACGGTGACCGATGTCGAACTCACGGGAGATTTGCGTATTGCCTATGTCTTCGTCACGACTATGGAGCGGGACGCGGCTGAGCGGGAAGTCTTTACAGGGCTATCAAAGGCGAGTGGGTTCGTACGGGCTGAGTTAGGACGGCGTCTGTCGCTCCGTTACCTCCCGGACGTGATCTTCAAGAAGGATGTGAGCGGCATACGGGGTAATCGAATCGACCAGTTGTTGGCGGGATTACACAGTACCGACGGAGAACGGCAACTCCCGGAAGACTCCACTGAGGGATCGAGTATTTCAGGGTCTTGACGCGATGACCAGCGCCACCACGATGCTTCAGCAGAGGGTGTCTCAAGAGGGCGTTCTTGTTGTTCACAAGGAAGCCGGATGGACGTCGCACGATGTCGTGGCAAAGGTTCGGGCCCTGCTGAAAGAAAGCAAAGTCGGGCATGCCGGAACATTAGATCCCAGTGCCACAGGCGTTTTGCCGATTCTAGTGGGCCGAGCCACAAGAATTGCTGAATACCTGGTTGATTGGGATAAGGAGTACCGAGCTCAGTTGCGGCTTGGAGAGACGACGGATACGCAGGATGCAACCGGTCGGCTGTTGGCCAGGATTGATCCATGTGGAGTCACGGAAGGCGATCTTCAGGCGGCGCTCACCGGATTCCGTGGCAATCAACGACAACTGCCGCCGATGTATTCAGCAGTGAAGGTCGGAGGACAACGACTCTACAAGGCCGCCAGGGCCGGCAAGACGATTGACCGGGCTGAACGTTCTATTGTGATACATACATTGGAACTCCTATCCTTTGATGGCCGGGATGCAACGCTGCGCGTTGTCTGCTCAAAAGGCACGTATGTGCGCACGCTCTGCGCCGATATTGGTCAGGCCTTAGGTGTCGGGGGACACCTGTTGGCGCTGGAACGGCGCCGTGTGGGGCCACTGTCGATCGAGCATGCATTAATGGTCGAGCAAGTCGCCTCTCACCTTGAGGCGCAGACTCTCGCGCCGCACTTTCTTTCGCTGGACGAACTCCTCTTCGAGCTTCCTGCGGTGGTCGTCAACGGGGAGCAGGCCGAACGGGTTTTACACGGGACACCCGTGTTTCCGATTGGGAACGGGCAGTCTCTCTCTTCCCTGAGGGCGGGCAACGTACGACTGAAGGATGAGGCTGGGCGACTGTTGGCGATCGGAATTCATGATCAGACCGGTCTGGGATCGATTAAGGTACGTAAAGTATTGAGTCTATCGAGTCATTAATGGAGAAGGAGTAGTTATGGCGTTATTGAAGGAAGCAAAAGCAACACTGATTCAGCAATATCAACAGCACGAAAAAGATTCCGGCTCTCCCGAAGTTCAAATAGCGGTCTTGACGAATCGAATCACCTATCTGACCGAGCATTTCAAGACCCACAAGAAAGATCATCACTCGCGGCGTGGGTTGTTGCAATTGGTCGGACGGCGGCGTCGGTTATTGGACTATCTTCGCGGAGTGGATGACGCTCGTTACCGAGCCATTATCGATCGCCTCGGTATACGCAAGTAACCGGTCGTTCCAAGAACGGCGTGGACCGGCGCCAACGCATGACTCGCATGTCCCACAGATGAACACCGACATGCGCCCTGTTCCTCCACTGTCCGGGGAAATCGTCCGGCGATGGATCTCAGACGCATTGCCCATTCGCGTGCTCGGCTGAGCGGCGAGGCGCGTCGACCAGAGCGTATCTCAGTGGGCATCTGTGGACCTAACCGGAGGAGACCATAGATGATACATGTTGTAGAGGTAGAAGTTGCCGGTCGTACGCTTCGGCTTGAAACCGGTCGCGTCGCGAAACAAGCCGATGGTTCGATTTGGGCCTCGTACGGTGATACGGTCGTTCTGGCCACCGCTGTTTCGGCGCAAACGGCAAAGCCCGGGATCGACTTCCTTCCGTTGACGGTCGACTACCAAGAAAAAGCCTATGCGGCCGGCAAGATTCCAGGAGGCTATTTTAAACGCGAAGGTCGACCGGCAGAGAAAGAGGTCTTGACCAGCCGATTGATCGATCGTCCTCTCCGTCCGCTCTTCCCCGAAGGGTTCTATTTCGAAACCCAGGTCATTACCTCGGTTCTCTCCGCAGACAAGACGGGTTCGTCCGACGTCATCGGCATTACCGCTGCCTCGGCTGCCCTGGCCGTGTCCAATATTCCATTCAACGGACCCGTCGCCGGAGTCAAGATCGGCTGTATTAACGGGCAGCTCGTCGTCAATCCCGATCTCGAAGCGATGGAACAAAGCGACCTCCATCTTGTGGTGGCCGGGACGGCCGATGCGGTCATGATGGTGGAGGCGGGTGCGAATGAGCTTTCGGAACAAACCATGCTGCAGGCGCTGGAATTGGCGCACAATGAAATCAAAAAGATCGTTCGGAAGATCGATGAATTAGCGAAGAAGGTCGGGCGCGTCAAGCGAGAGGTCGTACAGGAGTCGATCGATGCCGCGCTGCAGGCGGAGATTAAGTCGCTGGTGGCTCAGCCGATTCGTGATGCCATCATGATTTCCAACAAGAGTGCGCGGCAGGAGCGATTGGATCAGATCCTGGCAGAGACCATTCAGAAGCTCCAGAAACCGGAAGACGCGTCACGCGAGCGGCATGTCAAAATAGTCTTTCATCAGCTGGAATACACGGAAGTCCGGAAAATGATTTTGGAGAAGCAGTCACGGGCGGACGGACGCGGGCCATCCGATATCCGGCCGATCACCTGTGAAGTCGGCGCCTTGCCGCGCGCACATGGTTCAGCCATCTTTACTCGCGGAGAAACCCAAAGCTTGGCCGTTGTGACGCTCGGAACGACGGACGATGAGCAGCGGATTGATGCGTTGGAAGGCGAGTATACCCGTACATTCATGTTGCATTACAATTTTCCTCCTTTCAGTGTTGGAGAAGCGAGACCGCTTCGCTCACCCGGCAGACGTGAGGTCGGCCACGGTGCATTGGCGGAACGGGCGTTGAAGCCTGTCATTCCCACTAAAGATGTGTTCCCGTACACCCTGCGCATCGTGTCCGAGATTCTCGAATCTAATGGGTCTTCCTCGATGGCCACGGTTTGTGGGGGAACATTGGCGATGATGGACGCGGGTGTTCCGATCAAAGAACCGGTCGCCGGAATTGCGATGGGGCTCATTAAGGAAGGAAACGATGTCATCATCTTGTCCGACATTCTCGGTCTTGAAGATCACTTGGGTGATATGGATTTCAAAGTGTGCGGGACGAAGAACGGGGTGACGGCGTTACAAATGGACATCAAGATCGGCGGGATTACCACTGCCTTAATGCAGCAGGCGTTGGAACAAGCTCGATCGGGGCGCCTCCACATTCTGAGCCGTATGTCGAATGCGCTCCAGGGACCACGCACGGACCTCTCGCCCTTCGCACCTCGTATCCACACGATGAAGGTCAAACAGGACAAAATACGGGATATCATCGGGCAGGGGGGGAAGACGATTCGTGGGATTCAAGCCGATTGTGGCGTCAAGATCAGTGTTGAAGACAGCGGCATTGTCACGATCGCATCATCGGACGGAGAATCGCTGCAGAAAGCCAAGGACATCATCAACCGTCTGACCGAGGAAGTTGAAGTCGGGAAGGTGTATTCCGGGACTGTGAGAAAGATCATGGACTTCGGCGCCTTCGTCGAAGTCTTGCCGGGCACGGATGGACTCGTGCATATCTCTCAACTCGCCCATCATCGTGTGAAGTCGGTTTCAGATGAAGTGGCCGAAGGGGACCAAATTCTGGTCAAAGTGCTTGAAATCGATAAGCAGGGGAAAATCCGTCTTAGTCGAAAAGAAACGATGCCGGCACCGACCACCAGCGGTGCACCAGATCCAGCGGGTGGCTAACACTTGTACCGCAAGGTCATCCTCAACAACGGGATTCGCTTGGTTACGGAGCAAATCCCGACCGTCAAGTCCGTCACCATAGGTCTCTGGGTGAATGCCGGCTCTCGGGACGAGCGTCCCGAAGAAGCCGGCTATTCTCACTTTATCGAGCATATGCTGTTCAAGGGAACGGCCTCACGGTCCGCGACGGACATCTCCCGTGAAATTGACGCACTCGGCGGTGAAATGAATGCGTTTACCACGCGGGAGACGACGACCTTCTACGTCAAAGTTCTTGATCAGCATCTCCCTCAGGCCTTGGACCTGCTCTCGGATCTCTTCTTGCATTCTCGCCTCCACCAGAAGGAAATTGAAAAAGAGAAACAGGTCGTGCTCGAAGAAATTCGCATGGTGCAAGATGATCCCGAAGATCTCATTCAAGAGCTACATGCCAAGTTGGTAATGGGCACACATCCGTTGAGTCGTCCGATCCTTGGGAAGGCATCCACGATCCTTCACATTCGTCGTCAGGATCTTCTCGCGTACATGGATCGGCATTATCGCCCCGAAGGCATCGTCGTTGCTGTTGCCGGGAACTTCGATCAACCAAAGCTCGAGAAAATGATGACTCGGCTCTTTGGACGCTATCAGGCGTCGAAAGCCACCGATTCGGGAACCCGTTGGCCGGCTGAACTGCATGGCGGTGTGACCCTGAAGCACAAATCCTTGGAGCAGGTCCATCTCTGCGTCGGACTTCAAGGGATCGCGGCCGGTCATAGGGATCGATACGTGATTTATGCAATCAACAGCGTTTTAGGAGGGAGTGTCAGTTCGAGACTCTTCCAAGAGATCAGAGAGAAACGTGGGTTATCGTATTCGATTTATTCATTTTTATCAGGTTATTCTGATACCGGTACCGTCACCGTGTATGCCGGAACCAGAGCCGGAGAGGTTGCGCGTGTTCTGGACCTGATTCATCGAGAGATTCAGAAAATGGCCGGACGTGGAATGACCAGTGAAGAACTCAAACGGACCAAGGAACAGATGAAAGGCGGTCTGATGTTGAGCCTGGAGAGTTCGCATAGCCGTATGAACAAACTTGCAAAGGATGAACTCATCGCTGGTACTCACACCTCCTTGGAGGAAATGATCTCAGACATTGATGCCGTGACGGAACAACAGGTCAGGCGAGTGGCACGCAGCCTGTTTACGATTGAGAATATGGCGATGACAGGTTTGGGACCGCTTTCACCCAGACAGATTGAGGGACTAAGGCAACGGTTCCCACTGTCGATAACCTCATCGCGAGGAAGTGCAAGAGCATAAAACTTTGTAAGCTATTGTTTTTCAATTGCTCTTCGTAGTATTTTCAACGCCGACGCTGCATGTGATGAAACATGCCCTTGACAGGACAGCTCAGTTTCAGTACCGTTCCAGCTCAATTACGCTGGTTTGTGAATCATGATTTGAGCAGGCAATGATCTATGGTGCGAGTGGATCGCCAAGATCTGACGTGCGACACCAACAATGATCGATTGAATGTGATCAACACCTTATAAAGATTAATGACAATCAAACTGATGAAGGAGGGACGAGGTATGAAAAGGGCTGTCATTCTAGCTGCCGCCGTCATATGTACCAGTTTCGGCTTGCTAGCGGCCGAATTTTCATTTGCTGCTGGCGCAATCGAACACCTTGGTCTTGCGGATGACGTTGTAGGAGGGAAGCCACTGAAGGCTGCTCCACCAGCCAAAACTCTGCAAGGTCGTGTCTGGTCTCAGTGGGCGGATAATCCCGATGGAGAGCTGTTGTTCGGGATTCAGTATTGGAATTCCGGCGAGCAAGGATCCGGAGACGCGGGTGGTCGATCATCAACCATGCTTGATGTGAAACCGCCGGACCCTCTCTTTACCTGTTGTGCATGGGGGTTTGTCGGGGGAACCGAGAAGAACTCGGCCTATTCCGGCTGGTACCATGCAGCCACGACCGTTCGGCTTGCCGTGAAGGATAAGGCCCTGATGGATAAGATCATCAAGGCCTCGCAGGAATTGGTCGCCATGGAGGTCACCCTCGACGGCCGAACAATCACCGGCTTCAAAATACTGAAAGACTAGCCACTCTTAGGTCCAGCACGTTGTTGTGAAGGAGGACGCGATGATGAAGGTTAAGAAGCAAGGTGGAGCCATCCTGGCAGCCGTGGCCCTCGTAGCGGGTCTGGGGTCGGGCGCCTCGGCCATTGAGTCATTTCAAGAGCGCTTCGAATGGGGCGACATGAGCAAGCCCACCACGATCCAGGGGCGAGTGATTGTGCTAGACCCGTACGATGAAGCGGTCTGGATCAATGTGGCCGTGTTCGGTGGCAATGCAGAGAGTGGGTTGTATTGGCAGAAAGTTCACCCCGGTAAGAATTTAAAGTTTTATGCCGAGAAATCAGCCTGGCAAGAGCTGCAGAAAATGGGCCGCCCTCATGCAGGACCGGCTGCGGCAAAGGAAGTTCCACCAGGCAGTACGACAGATTTAATTGAGTTTGTCGCGACCGAAACAGAACAGAACCATCGTGTCATTTCTGCGGTGAAGAGGATTCCCGAAGTATCCGGCACAATGGGCAAACCTCTAAGCATGTCCGCGCTTCGACTCAAGGAATGCGCCGGGAAAAACGAATTCGAGTCAACCTGTAACAAAGCCAAGGCTGGCCTCAATACTTCTCCCGTCACACCAGACGGTAGCAACGTCGGCATGCAATACGATGTAATGCTTCCTGGTGGGAAGACTCTGGGCGGTTTGATCCCATGGACTGCACAGTATAATCAGGCCCACTGAAAACGCTATCAAACAGCAGAGAGGGCGGCATTCCTTCCTGGAGTGCCGCCCTTGTCATTTTTTAGCTTGGCTCCATGCTCGTGAGCACCAGCACGGTCCATAGCTCCAATTACGATGTAAGGTTTTCCGAGGTCCTGTAACGAGTTAGGGTGTGCAGTTGGTCGGAACTGGCAGTGGAAGGATAAACGGGAACAACAGTCCCCGATAAAGCACGCCATGGCCTGTATCTCGTGGGGTAATTCTGGAATGAGAGCGTGCAGACGGTAGAATTATTGATTCCCCGATTGTTCGCTTGGATCCGTTCTCGCCATCCGTTGCAGCTCGGCGAGTCGATTGAGCGCATCGAGCGGCGTGATGGAAAATAGATCGATCTGTTTCACTTCTTCTATCAGCGGGTGAGGCTGCGGAAGAGTCTGGGCAGATTGTCGTGGCGGATCCGAGGCGGAGACGGTAGGGGACGCCTCAGGTCGCTCAAGTTGTGACAAGACTGCTTGGGCGCGGCCAACCACCTCCTGTGGAAGGCCTGCCAATTTAGCCACGTGAATGCCATAACTGCGATCCGCCTTCCCGGCGATGATCTTTCTCAGAAAGACGATGTCGCCATCGCATTCCTGGACCGCCACGCGATAGTTCCTAATCCCGATACGTTGAGACTCCAGTTGAGTCATCTCGTGATAGTGTGTGGCAAAAAGTGTGCGCGCACCCAGCTTGGTACAGTCATGGATATACTCCGCAATGGCCCACGCAAGGCTGAGACCATCGTAGGTGCTGGTCCCGCGACCGATTTCATCCAGTAAGAGCAGGCTCCGTTGTGTGGCATTCCGGAGAATATTCGCGGTCTCCACCATTTCGACCATGAAGGTACTTTGCCCTCCGGCCAGATTGTCAGATGCACCGACTCTGGTGAAAATGCGATCAGCCAAACCGATGTGAGCCTCTGTTGCGGGGACAAAGCTTCCTACCTGAGCCATTAACACGATCAAAGCGACCTGCCGAAGGTAGGTGCTCTTTCCCGCCATATTGGGGCCTGTCATGATGAGGAGCCGCTCGGTTCCAAGATCAAGAGTCGTGTCGTTCGGTACAAATACCGAATCGTGACAGAGTCGTTCGACGACGGGATGTCGGCCTTCTCTAATCGTTATGCCACCGCCATCCGTCACGGTCGGCTTTGCATAGCGATAGAGGGCCGATGCTTCAGCCAAACCGGCTAGGACATCAACCAGAGCCAACACTGTCGCCATTCTATCCAACCGATGGGTCTCTGTTGCCAGCCGGGAGCGAAGCGCCGTGAAGGCTTCCTGTTCGGAGGCGAGGAGTTTCACATCGGCACCGATCACTCGCTCCTCGAGTTCTTGTAGCTCGGCCGTTGTAAAACGCTCTGCATTGACGAGTGTTTGCTTCCGAATGTAGTCCGGCGGCACCCGGGCCAGGTTGGCTTTGGTGATTTCAATGTAATAGCCGAACACCTGATTGTAACGAACCTTCAACGACTCTATTCCGGTGCGCTCGCGCTCACGACCTTCCAGCGCGGCAATCCATTCCTTCCCTTCCTTGCTGGCCTTTCGAAGTTCATCGATCTCAGGGGCATAGCCTTCCTGGATGATATTCCCGTCACGTAAAGAGAGGGGAGCATCAGGGCGGATCGCTCGTTCTATCAGATCGTACAGATCCTCAGCCTGATCCCATGTCTCGAAAGACTCGACCAGTAGTTGGCTGTGAAGTAATGTCAATTGGGCGGAGATTTCAGGCAGTGCCGCAAGAGACTGCTTGAGCGCCAGCAATTCGCGTGGATTTGCCAAACCCAGTGTGATACGCGTGCCCAAGCGTGCAATGTCCTGGACCTCTCGCAATGCCCTGCGCAAGGAGGTTCGTACAAACAAGTTATCTTTAAGTTCCTCGACCGCATCAAGACGTGCTTCGATGAGCTCACAACGCAACAAAGGCATCACCAACCACTGACGCAACAGCCGACATCCCATTGCGGTGACCGTGTGGTCCAACACGGACAACAGCGTTAAGGGGCCGGTTGCATCCGTCTGCTCCTTGGCAGACAAAGGTTTCAGGAGTTCCAGATTTCGAACGGTCGTCCCATCGAGATGCATGATCTCGTTGTTCCCACGAATAGATAATCGGCGGATGTGATCCAGTGGGACGGTCGGCTGCGTCTCACGGAAATAGTCCAGTACCGCGCCGGCTGCGCCGATGGCCGCTGGGAGACCCTGACATCCCAGACTCTCCAGCGAGTTGCGGTGGAAATGGCTCGTCAATATCTGTGTGGCACGTTGTGGTTCAAATGGAGCGGCCGGACGTTCACACAAGCGCGGCCCCGCGATCTGTCGGATCCATTGCACGCTCCGGCTATCAAGGCCCGTCGGGAAGATCAGCTCCCGGGGATCCAGTCGAGACAGTTCATTCAGAGCATGGCTCACCGCCTGTGACCCTCGAAACTCCATCAACCAGAACTCCCCGGTCGATACCTCGAGGCTGGCAAGCCCGATCCGTTCACCAAAGTCAGCATCGGGATGAACGGCGATGGCGGCCAGACAGTTGAGCTCTCCCGGGATCAGGAACTCGGTGTCCACCAACGTACCGGGCGTATACAGTCGGACGACCTCGCGCTTCACAAGGCCCTTGGCGGACTTGGGGTCCTCCACTTGCTCACATAAGGCGACCAATCGTCCGGCACCGAGTAATTTTGCGATGTAGCCGGTCGCCGAATGATACGGGACGCCGCACAATGGGATTGGATGAGGACTATTCTTGTCTCGGGACGTCAAGGCAATGGAGAGAAGTCGAGACGCCTCTACGGCGTCTTCGTAAAACATCTCATAAAAATCTCCAACACGAAAAAATAAAATCGCATCAGGGTATCCCTGCTTGATGTCTCGGAACTGGCGCATGAGAGGACTGAGCGTGGTCTCACTCATCAGCGAAATGTCTTGCGGGTTCTAGGTCTGCAGAAGCGGGGGTCCGTCCGGAGACCTTCTCGAGCGATTGTCGGAGCCGCTCGAGGTCCACCTCCGCTTGTTGCAGCGCCTTCGTCTTTCGGCGTAGTTGAATACGGCTGCGGACCCACGGAGGGCAAAGCAGGATGGCGGAAACCAGGAGCCCCACGACGAATCCGGCCATAACGGGTTTATAAATGGGTGTGGAAGCCTCAAGTAAGCCGAAGAAGTACCGAAGGGTGACTTCCTGTTCTTGGTTTTGGAGAACAAATGCCAGTGATAGGAGCAAGAGAATGCCGACGAGAATCAGTCGCGTCATCGAGGAGAAGCCTTTCTCTTTCCACTCAATCCGGAGTGTTGTGATTGGCTGCGATGCTTGACGGAAGGTAAGACCGTCATGATGCGTGCCAACAGGGCACGGGACCGTTTCCCCTGCGGCATGAACTGAACGGATCGAGTGGTGAATGTTCTGTGGGCCAACCGGATTTCGAGTCGGTCGGACGGGAGTAGGCTTGGGAATCGATCAGCCCACTCAACGGCTGTCACCCCGTCGTCGGCGAAGACCTCAGCGAGGCCTATGGCCTCAGCCTCTTCAGGGCTTCTTAATCGATACAGATCCATATGAGTCAACGGGAGTCGTCCGTGGTATCGGTGCATCAGCATGAATGTCGGACTGGCCACCGAGATAGGGGGAGCCTCAAGGCCGGAGACGATTCCGTGGACTAAGGCAGTCTTACCAGCTCCCAGGTCACCGATCAATGCCAACACGTCTCCTTCGCAAAGGACCCGTCCGATAGCCGTTCCTATTGACTCCGTCTCACGTCGAGAATTCAGGACAAGACGACGGGGGCGAGCTGGTCGGACCATAGAGATGCCGTTCGATCAAACCGTTAGGTGCCCGGTGGGATCGGGTTCGCGGGGGGGGGCAAAAATCTTGTTCAGCGCAGTGGGAATGTGTTCAAGCAAGTCCCCCGCGATCATTCCGACTTCCCCCTTCATCGCTGCAGCCAGATCACCTGCCGTACCGTGCAGGTAGGTTGCCATGCAGGCAGCTTCCCATGAGGGCAGGCCTTGTGCCAACAGACCAACGACCATTCCCGTCAGGACATCACCCGTCCCGGCGGTGGCCATACCGGGATTACCGGTCGGACAGATCGCAACGGCTCCGTCCGGCCGTGCGATAATCGTTCGTGCTCCCTTCAAGATGACGAATAACCCACGCTCTCGCGCAAAACGAGTTGCCGTGCCAATCCGATCACGATTGACGGTCTGAGAAGTCGCTTCAGCCTCCAACCGCGCCATTTCCCCAGGATGGGGAGTGATGATCGGCGGCGTCTTGCATGAAGCGAGGATCGCCGTACGTCCCGTCAAAGCATTCAGGGCGTCAGCATCAAGCACTGCCGGTCGGTCAAGCCGTGCGGTCAACGCCTGGACGAGTTCAACAGTCTCATGATGAGTTGATAAACCTGGTCCTATCGCCAAAGCGTCTCTGGTTGACATGAAGGCGAGAAGCCGATCCAGCGCAGCACGGGACAGTGTCCTAGCCTTCGTCTCCGGCATCGGCAAGGTCATGACTTCCAGGAGTTTGGCTTCCAGGATGTCGTTGACACTGGAAGGAGTCGCGACGGTGACGAGGCCGGCTCCTATCCGCAGTGCCGCTTGTGCAGACAGCGCTGCCGCTCCGGTTTTTCCGACGGAACCTGCGATGATTCCGGCGTGTCCGTAGGTTCCCTTGTGACCGGATCGTTCACGCCGTGGGAGACACCCCCGAACCCACTGAGGTGTGATCACGGTGACGTGACTCTGTATAGCGTCGACATAAGACGGTGGTATCCCAATATCAACCAGGTTGATGTTCCCAGATAGGTCAATCCCTTGATTCTGGTACAGCCCTGTTTTGGGCAACCCAAACGTCACTGTGAGCGAGGCACGCACGGCCTGACCAAACGCGGTTCCCGTATCTGCGTGAAGGCCAGAGGGTACATCAATTGCCACAACGGGGCGGTTCACCTCATTCATGCTCTCGATGACCTCGCCGTACCGACCCGTGACAGCCGAAGACAGTCCCGTCCCAAGCAGAGCATCCACAAGCAGGTGGCTTTCCTGCAAAAGCGCACGCGCAGTACCCTTGGATCTGTAAGGAATGACGGAAGATTTGCCGGCGACTTTCACAAACTGTCTGTACATCACCGCGGCGTCGCGGCTTAATTCGGATAAGGAGGCCATGGTCAGGACACGGACATTGGCACGGCGTCTCCGAAGGAGACGAGCCGCAACGAACCCGTCGCCACCATTATTCCCTTTCCCACAGACCACGGTAATCGTCTTTCCGCTGACGGTACCGACCCACTGCTCGATGCAGGCGGCCACGCCTGAGCCTGCTCGCTCCATCAGCGTGGTCGAAGGGATACGACCTTCTCCCATGGTTCGGCGCTCAAGCTCCTGCATTTGTGCAGCGGTAATGACTTTAATCATGAAAAGCTATCGGTCGCCAGATCGACGGAAGCTGGCAGGAGACGACCTTCCCCTAATCAAGCAGCGTTTTCATTTCTTTGACGGCTTGCACGAGACCCACGAGGACCGCACGGGCGATAATGCTGTGCCCGATATTGTATTCGACGATTTCAGGAATATGCGTCAGCCGTTTGATATTACGGTAGTTCAGCCCATGTCCTGCGTTCACACCGATTCCGAGTTTGTAGGCAAGTTTGGCAGCGAGGCTAATGGCTTCAAATTCCGTATCGGCTTCTTTCGAGCGCGTGGCATTGGCATAACGGCCGGTGTGTAGCTCGACAAAATCCACCGCAATTTTATGGGCGGCCTTGATCTGGTTCAGATCAGGGTCAATGAAGACGCACACCGGGATGCCTCCATTACGAAGTACGTTCACGATGTGTTGAATACGTTCTCGCTCGCCCACGATGTCGAGGCCCCCTTCCGTGGTCAGCTCCTGCCGTTTCTCTGGTACCAGCGTCACCAGATCCGGTTTGATGTTGAGGGCAATCTTTGCCATGTCGACGTCAGCTGCCATCTCAAGGTCAAGCTTTGTCCGGGAGATTTCACGAAGGAGATGAAGATCTCGATCCTGGATATGACGCCGGTCTTCTCGAAGATGAACGACTAAACCATCCGCCCCTGCCAGTTCAACGAGAACGGCAGCCGCCAACGGATCGGGATCGGTCCCCCCGCGAGCCTGTCGCAAGGTTGCCACATGGTCGATATTCACGCCGAGCCGAGCCATTCACCCTCCTATACCGATATGCTACTGGGTAAAATAAAGACAAGAGACGGACGAGCGAGATAACACCGATGCTATTAGTAGCAGAAAGGAGGGAGAGGGGGCAAGAACAGTCAGGACGGGAAATCTCCCGTGTCGGATCCTCGTCCCATGACAGGAAGCCTTCAAAAACATTGGAAATTGACTGGGCTAAAGTGCTCCATTAAAATAGGCGCTTCTTGAACTCCTATGCTTGTTTGCCACAGCGTAGCCGTGGTGAGCATTCTCTCGTACGAACAGTCAAAGGAACTTCATGGGGTTGGGCGACGGGTTTTATCGAATCAAGCGATTGCCTCCGTATGTCTTCGCGCAGGTTCAAGCGCTGAAGCTGGAAGCACGACAGCGGGGTGAAGACATCATCGACTTTGGCATGGGGAATCCCGATCAGCCGACCCCCCCGCATATTGTCGAGAAGATGATCGAGGCCGCGCGTAAAGGGAAGAATCATCGCTATTCCGCATCACGAGGGATCACCAAGCTTCGGCACGCCATTTGCGGGTGGTACAAGCGCAACTATAATGTCGAACTCGATCCGGAGACTGAAGCGATCGTGACCATCGGATCAAAGGAAGGCTTGGCCCACCTGGCCCTGGCCATGATTGGTCCCGGTGATGTGGTGCTGACCCCAACTCCGACCTATCCAATCCATATGTATAGTTTCATCATTGCCGGTGGAGAGGTTCGGGGGATCGAACTTCGTCAAGACAGCGATTTTTTTGAAGACCTCACCCGTGTCTATCGGCAAACCTTTCCGCGACCTAAAATCCTGGTCATCAATTTCCCGCACAATCCCACGACGGCGGTGGCTGATCTTGGATTTTTCAAGAAGATCGTGGCGTTTGCCAAGGAACACAACGTCATCGTTATCCATGACCTGGCCTATGCCGATCTGGTCTTTGACGGCTATAAAGCCCCGAGTTTTCTCCAGGTTCCAGGCGCAAAGGACTGCGGAGTTGAGTTTTATACCCTGTCGAAGGCTTATAATATGCCGGGCTGGCGTGTCGGCTTCTGTGTTGGTAATCGAGAGGTCGTCGGTGCCTTGGCGAAGATCAAGAGCTATCTCGACTACGGTATTTTCCAGCCGCTTCAGATTGCGAGCGTGATCGCACTGAACGGCCCACAGGACTGTGTCAAAGAAACCGTGCATCGATATCAGAAACGTCGCGACGTGCTGGTGGGTGGGCTGAACCGAATCGGGTGGCCCGTCGCGAAGCCGTTGGCCACGATGTTTGTCTGGGCGCATATTCCCTTGTCCTATCGCCATATGGGCTCGCTGGAATTTTCGAAGCTTCTGCTCAGGGAGGCGAAGGTCGCGGTTTCACCGGGGATCGGATTCGGTGAAGGAGGGGATGAGTACGTGCGATTCGGCCTGGTCGAGAACGAGCATCGCACTCGCCAAGCCGTGCGGGGGATTCGTAAAGCCCTCAAGCTTGAGGGGAGCGAGGAATGAAGTCTCGGATCGGAGTGGGGATCATCGGGTTCGGGACAGTCGGCACCGGGGTCGCCAAGACACTTCTCAAGAATGCCGATCTCATCAGCCGCCGGGTCGGCGTGCCGATTGAATTGGTTCGGGTGGCAGATCTGGACATTACCAAAGACCGTGGGGTGACAGTGGCTCCAGGGGTCCTCACGACCGATGCAAAACAAGTCCTGGCGGATCCTGACATCGATATCGTGATTGAACTGATCGGCGGGTATGATGCGGCGAAGCGAATCATGCTGGAAGCCATTGCCGCCGGGAAGCATGTCGTCACGGCGAACAAGGCGCTCTTAGCCTTGCACGGCGAGGAAATCTTCGCTGCCGCCACCCGGAAGGGAGTCGAGTTGGGGTTCGAGGCCAGTGTGGGTGGTGGCATCCCTGTGCTTCGAGCGTTGACGGAAGGGCTGGCCGGCAATGCGATCGAGTCCATTTACGGCATCATCAATGGGACATCCAACTACATCCTGTCGAGAATGACCCAAGAGGGACACGACTTTCAGGCCGTACTCACAGACGCCCAGCAGGCAGGTTATGCGGAGGCGGATCCCACGTTTGATGTCGCCGGGGTCGATTCCGCGCACAAACTGGCCATCCTTGTGAATCTTGCCTACGGGACGCCCGTCAACTTCAAGGACATTTATACAGAAGGGATCACGAACATCACGCCGACCGATATCGCATATGCCAAACAGTTTGGGTACACGATCAAGTTGTTGGGCATCGCGAAGTGTGTGAACGGAGAAATCGAAGCGCGGGTACATCCCACGATGCTTCCGTCCACTTCTCCCATTGCACAAGTTGAAGATGTCTACAATGCCATCCAACTCGTCGGGGATGCTGTCGGCGATGTTGTGCTCTATGGGCGTGGGGCTGGGTCCATGCCGACCGGAAGCGCAGTGGTCAGCGATGTGATCGCCATTGGACGCAATATTCTCAAAGGCGCGATCGGTCGGGTGCCCGTTGCCTCATTTCAACAAGACCATCGGCGACCGTTACGGCTTCGGGCCATGGAAGAGATCTGTTCGCTCTATTATCTTCGTTTTACCGTGGTGGACCGGCCTGGGGTCTTGGCACAGATCGCGGGTGAACTCGGGCGTTGCGGGATCAGCATTTCCTCGATGGTTCAACAAGGGCGACGAGAGGGACAGACTGTTCCGGTCGTCATTAAGACCCATATGGCCAAAGAGCGTGACGTGCAAACCGCGCTTCGAGAAATCAACCGGCAGCCCTTCGTGGCTGAACCGACGAGACTGATCCGTGTGGAAGGTCGAGACGAATAACCGATGAATCGTTGGCGAGGGGTCATAGAGGAATACCGTAAATTCCTCCCTGTGACAGAGAGCACTCCTGTCATCAGCTTGGGCGAGGGAAATACCCCGTTGATTCGTGCTGCGCGATTGGCTAAGGCCATTGCACCGGGAATCGAACTCTATATCAAGTTCGAGGGAGTCAATCCCACCGGGTCGTTCAAGGATCGGGGGATGACCTTTGCCATCTCGAAAGCAGTGGAGAGTGGTGCGCGGGCTGTCATGTGTGCCTCCACAGGCAATACGTCAGCTTCTGCCGCGGCCTATGGCGCTCGAGCCGGATTGTCGGTGTACGTATTGATTCCAGCCGGCAAGATCGCGATGGGCAAGTTGTCCCAAGCGATGATGCATCAGGCTACGGTCATCCAAATCGAAGGAAACTTTGATCAGGCCCTCACCCTCGTCAAAGACTTGTCGGTGTCACTTCGCATCGAGCTCGTGAATTCCGTGAACCCGTTCAGGATTGAAGGGCAGAAAACCGCAGCCTTTGAAGTCTGCGATCAGCTCGGCGATGCTCCTGCCATTCACGTCTTGCCCGTGGGGAATGCAGGAAATATCACAGCCTATTGGAAGGGCTACAGGGAGTATCGCGCCGCCAGTCAAATCACACGACTGCCTCGCATGATGGGGTTTCAAGCGGCAGGTGCGGCCCCCATCGTATTGGGGAAGGTCGTTGAACAACCACAAACCGTGGCGACTGCCATTCGGATCGGCAATCCTGCGAGTTGGTCGTCGGCCTTGAAAGCGGTGGAGGAGTCATCCGGTGCGATCGATATGGTGACAGACGACGAAATTCTTCAAGCGTATACGCTGGTGGCTGCCACGGAAGGGGTCTTTTGCGAGCCAGCCTCGGCTGCGTCGGTGGCCGGCGTGGCCAAGCTCCATCGT
>JAHBWO010000032.1 GCA_019636945.1 Nitrospira sp.
AGTACCAACATGCACCGGCTGGGTCTTCGAGCAGGCTGGTCCGCGAACGTCCATGACGGAGCCCCCAGCGCCAGGAGAGCCCCGCTTGCCAACAAACCCTTCATCAAACTGCGGCGATCAACATCCATGGCCTGTGCCCTCCTTACTGATGAGCCGGTGTCTTTGAAATATACTCGGCCAGCTTTTCCAGCGATTGATCATCGATTTCAGATTCCCGAAATGCCGGCATGGCCCTGCTGCCATGTCGCACAACCAATCGAATGTAGGTAGGATCGAGATCGCGCCCTCGCAGAGGGGGGCCTACTTTTGTCTCATGACAGAGCGCGCACACTTTCGTATAAACTTCCGCTCCGTCTTTCCAGGCGAATCTTTGCTCCGTAGGCTGTTGCGGTTCGGCCCATGCCGCAGCCGCCGGCATGCCGACGGCAACCAGCGCCGCCAAAGTCAGCGCGCCCAATGCGTTCTCCATGGTCATCTTTTTCATATCGCCTCCCGTCCTACGTGATGCCTCACCTTGTTCATCTGGAAACCCTACCCCGTTATGAGTTCTCAGTCCCGCGCATGACGCCTGCCTTCAGCGAAGAAAATCGAGCGCCGGATCGACCTCCTTCTCCTACGCGTGATGACCACGATGCTCATCACCTCGCTTTCCTAATCCCGAGCGCCCAATCCACCAACGCATAGAGAGAACCACCTTCATGCCCCTTCTGCTTTACCGACGCAAACCGACAACATTGAGATCGATCCGCCGTCGACGCCTTCGACAGGGAAGGTGATGCGTTCGTCTTGTTGCTGAGTCGCCAGCACATAGAGAAGCGGGAGGTAGTGATCCGGCGTGGGAATGGACAGCATTGCTGCCGGGCCGAGCTGCTCATAGTTAATGAGCGACTCGAAATCACCGGCGAGCATCAACTGCCTTGCCGCCATCTCAAACTTGATTGCCCACTCATAGGGTTCAGGCATGTGCCGGCCCCAGGCGTAGGCGTGCAGATTGTGCACGAGGTTTCCGCTGCCCAGGATCAGGATGTCCTCGTCCCGCAGCGGCGCAAGCTTTTTGCCCAATTCGAAATGAAAGGAGGCTGGCTGGGTTTCGTCGATGCTCAGTTGCACGACGGGAACATCAGCCTTCGGATAGGCATGCACGAGCACCGACCAAGTCCCGTGATCGAGTCCCATTGTGTTGTCGAACGTGACCGGCATGGGCGCAAGCAGTTGCTGGACGCGACGGGCGAGCTGAGGGTCACCGGGTGCGGGATACTGCACCCGGAACAATTCTGGTGGGAACCCCCCGAAATCGTGAATCGTCCTCGGCATGTCGCTCACCGTCACGCCGATTCCCGGTACATACCAGTGTGCAGAGATCGCGAGAATGGCTTTGGGCTTACGCGTGTGCGCCCCGATACGCCGCCAGCCTTCTGTGTAGCCGTTGATCAGTAGGGCGTTCATGGGATTGCCGTGTCCAAAGAAAATTGCAGGCATCAGTTCCAGCATGTTTAATTCACACCACCACTTCCGCGGCCTCTTCGCCTACATCAGTTCTATATTTCAGTTTTCATGACTCATGTGCACCTCCGCGAACCGAAATTCTCTTACGTCATGTCTCACGTCCTGGCCTTTTTCAACATCCTCGTCCAGTCCCCGAGGGCTTGGAGCAGTTCTTGGATCTTTTTAGCCGTTTTTTTGTCTGTCAACTTCCCGTCCGTATCAAACTTTTGATCCACATTGGCAATCATCACTTCCGGCTGGTTCAGCGGGAACATATTGAGAAACACAAAGATTTGACGCAGGTGATACTGCGCACGGGCGGTGCCGAGCATGCCAACCGATGCGCCCATGATACCCACCGGTTTCCCATCCCAGGCGCTTTGGCCATAAGGGCGCGACGCCCAGTCAATCGCATTCTTCAACACCCCCGGAACGGAGTAGTTATACTCGGGCGTCACGATCAGAATGGCGTCCGCCTCAGAAATCGCCGACTTGAACTGCCGCACGGCGGCAGGTGGTTCTCCCTCATGATCCTGATTGAACAGCGGGATGCCGGCCAAATCGAACGTCTCGAGCGTGATGCCGGCAGGCACAAGGTCGACCGCGGCCCTGAGCGAGGATCGGTTGTAGGACTGTTTTCGAAGGCTCCCCGCAAAGCCCAATATTCTGATCTCGTCAGCCATCATGCTCCTCCATACAGATTAGAGATGCGCTTGGACGCAAGCGTTTGCACGTCCGTTCCACTCTCCCTATTTCCTGAGCGCCAACACGTACGCCAGCACATCTTGGATCTCTGCTTCATTGAGCTGCTTGATCCACGCCATCATGGCGGTCTTCGGTTTTCCGTTTGCGATGAGGTTCTGCCATTCATCGGAGGATTTCTTCTTGCTTTCTGCGCTCGAAAAATCTCCGGCGGGAGGCTTCAGCGCCTTCCCGATCGGCCCGTCGCCTTTGCCCTCCGGTCCGTGACAGGTGACGCATTTGGCCTGATAGATTACTTTCCCTTTGGCCGCATCGCCTCCAAAAGCTGAGACGTGATGGCTCATTGAAAACATTCCCCACCACACAGTTGAACAGACGGCCATAACTGCACACCAATGTGTCCGGGTCATCGCTTTCTCCTTACGCTGATGAACTTCTGCTGTTTGGGTATCTTGTGCTTTTCGTCTTGCACACTTCAACACTCATTTTTCATCTCTGGGAACACACCACGTATGCAGAATAACCCGGTGACACACTGTATCACTGCTCAGCGGGCGTCTAATCTATCCGATCATCTGTCGACTCCAGCTCTCATTAACCTGTGCATGATGTTTTCCCCCTCTAAGTTCGGCACTCTCTCACCTGTTTTGGTCAGCACAACCACAATCCTCACGCGGCCTTTCTCATCGGAGGTTGCAGAGCGCCTTGGCGTACCTCAAGCCAGCGAGCGATGACGCCGTCCAGAGACCATTTTCCTCCCCCGATCAGGACAAGTGACGCACTCATGGCGATGACTAGAATATGATATTCAAAGCCCTCGCCCTGCTGCTGCCCGAACCAGTTCATAAAAAACCCCTGTGGCCAATGCACCATGGCAATCGCTCCGAGCATGATCACGATGAAACTTGCGGCCGTGAATCGTGTCAGGAATCCGGCAATTAACCCCAGACTACCGAGGGATTCTCCGATGATGACGAGAAAGGCCACAAGCCAAGGCAATCCCATCTTCTGTGTGAAGAATCCCATCGTCCCCTCGAATCCGACTCCCCCGAACCAGCCAAGTAGCTTCTGTGCTCCATGCGCAACAATCACACATCCCAGCCCGATTCGCAGAATCAGACCAGCCCACGACTCATCTGTCTTAAAAAATGACATGGCCTACCTCCTCTCTACGATTGCTGGATGAAGGCCGTCACCGACGTGCAACGGCGCTCACCATCACACTCTTGATCAAGAGCGTTGTTATGACTGACGGCAAGGTGACCAGCATGCCGTACCACAGGTTCCATAGAATCAAATCTTTCATGGTGCCACCTCCTGCTTCCTTCCGATGATGCTACTCACATCGATAGCAAAGGACGTTCCACATTGAGGGACAAGAGGGCCGCTCCGATAACACTATGGATTAAAAGAGAACGCGGGTGACTTCGGAATGGAATAACCTCGAACGGCAGTGATGTGAGAAAGCCGGTGAGCCAATGGTTCGTCACGTGACGATGACAATCGTCACTCCAGGAAACAAGTGCTACTGATCCTTTGCACGTTGAGCTGAAGAGTTACTTGCTTGAGGTCGAGCTCGGTCCCTACACCAACCGGGGCATGGAAGATTCGGTCGATGGGTTGAACAGCATGCGGAGTAGTACCGATTCCTAATCGAGCGTCTGTCGATACCGCTTCACCCCAATCACCAACACGACGACGGCGAACAGCGCGATCTGCCAAAGTTGCAACACCACCTCTTCGACCCCGTTCCCCTTCAACATGATCCCCCTGACGATTCGCAGAAAATGCGTCAGCGGCAGCATCTCGCCGATCGACTGCGCCCATTGAGGCATGCCCCTGAACGGGAACATGAATCCGGATAACAGGAGCGAGGGCAAAAAGAAAAAGAACGAGAGCTGCATGGCCTGCAACTGGTTCTGTGCCAAGGTGGAAAACGTGATCCCCATCGCCAAATTGGCCACGATAAAGATGAGTGCCGCCAGGAACAGCATTGGAATGTTGCCGTACACCGGCACACCGAATAGGAAATGCGCCGCCAGGAGAATGAGGATGACCTGGATATACCCGACGAGGATATAGGGCAGCACCTTGCCGATCATGACCTCAAACGGTCTCGTGGGCATCGACAAGAGATTCTCCATCGTCCCACGTTCCCGCTCACGAGTGATGGCAAGACCGGTGATCATCACCATCGTCATGGTCAGTACCACGCCCATCAGCCCAGGCACGATGTTGTATTGCGTGATGGCTTCGGGGTTATAGCGAGCATGAACACGTAACTCGATCGGATCCTGGCCTCCAGCCAGAGGCTCGAGTGGCCCCCGCAAATCATGCTGAAGGGCCTTTGCCATCAAAACTCGTAGTGAGCCAATGGCATTGCTTGTTGCGGCTGGGTCGGTGGCATCGGCTTCGACGAGGATCGCTGGTCGCTCGCCGCGAAGTAGATCACGCGAGAAGTTCGGGGGGATATTGATCACGAACTGTGCTTCCCCTCGCGATAACACGTCTTCAGCTTCCTGCTCAGTCGTGACCTCCCGAACAAACTCGAAGTAGGTACTGTTGCGAATCGCTTGCAAAAGAGTTCGCCCTTGGGCGCCATAGTCAGCCAGCAACACCGCCGTCGGCAGATGTTTCGGATCGGCGTTGATCGCGAAGCCGAAGAGGACAAGTTGGATCAAGGGCACCCCGATCATCATCCCAAACGTGATGCGATCGCGGCGCATTTGAATGAATTCCTTCACCACAATGGCCCAGAATCGGGAGAGTGCGAATGGCACAGAGATCTTCATGATGCGAAATTGTCCGACGACTGTTCCATCAGGTGGATGAACACATCTTCAAGCCCCGTGTCGACCCGATGCCACACATAGGGACCGGTGCGAAATGCAGCCAGTGCCGTTTCCAGCGCAACCGGATCGGCACCACTCACATGGAGCCGATCTCCGAACGCCACCGCCTGTTGCACCGCCGGCTGTCGACGGAGCTCCACCGCGAGTTGATGAAGATGTGGCCCGCTGACCGACCAGGTCGTCAGCCGTGCCTGTTGAATCACATCGGAAACAGTCCCGTTGGCGAGCAACTTGCCGTACGAAATATAAGCCAATCGATGGCACCGCTCGGCTTCATCCATGTAATGGGTGGTAATCAGAAATGTCAGTCCATCTGCAGCCAACTCATGGATCTGTTCCCAGAATTCTCGTCTGGCTTTCGGGTCGACCCCCGCAGTCGGTTCATCGAGCAATAACAGTCGCGGTTGATGGATCAAGCAGGCGGCCAGTGCGAGCCGCTGCTTCCACCCACCCGAGAGTTGACCGGCCAGCTGCTCTCGACGACCGGCCAATCCCAACCGTTCAAGACTTCGCGCCACCGCAGCACGTCGATCAGGAATTCCGAACATACGAGCCACGAAGTCCAGATTCTCCTCAATGCTGAGATCCTCATAGAAACTGAATCGCTGAGTCATGTAGCCCACAGCGGCCTTAATGGCGTCGCTCTGACGAATGACGTCATACCCTAGACAGGTCCCGCTGCCTTCGTCCGCTCGGAGAAGCCCGCAGAGCATCCGAATAAATGTCGTCTTACCGCTGCCGTTCGGACCAAGAAAGCCGTAAATCTCCCCTCGACGCACTTGCAGCCCGATGTGATCGACCACAGTGCGCACCCCGAACCGCTTGGTCATCCCGCTCACATCAATGGCCAAGTCCTGCCTGTCGACCACAGTCGTCATGGAGCACCATTGAATCGCACATCCACTGGTTGCCCAGGATGCAAATTCATCGCGACAACTTGCTCAAACAGCACCTCAACCATGAAGACCAGCTTGTCGCGGCTGCCCTGGCTATAGAGCATCGGCGGCGTATATTCCGCTTTCGGTGAAATGTAACTGACCGTTCCTGGAAGGGAGCCCTGCACTCCATCCACCATCACCTGCACTGCATCACCGAGCCTGATCGCTCCAAGTCTCAGTTGAGACACAAAGACTCGCACCTTGATGTGGTCAGGAGGCAGCAGCACGACGACAGGTCGGCCTGCCGGCACCCATTCACCCTCCCGATACAACGTGTCAAAGACCAACCCAGTCTTGGGTGCGAGCTGACGCTTTTGCGCAAGATCCCACTCTGCCTTGGCGAGTGCTGCCTCCTTTGCTCGAACCTCCGCTTCGGCCGCAGTGACTTGATCCGTGCGGGAACCCAACAGTGCTGTATTCAAATCCGCTTCAAGCTGGGAGACTCTCTGCTGGTTTTGGTCACGCGCTGATCTGGCCCGATCCACCTCCACCTCTACCGCTGCACCGGGCACCGCCGCAAGGCCTTCCTGGCGAGCCACTTCACGGAGAGACAGTTGCAATGCTGCTTGCGCTTGCTGGAGCTGTGCCCGAAGAGAAGCAATCTCGGAGGGTCGTTTCCCCTTTCTCCGATCTTCCAGATTCGCTC
Organism: Nitrospira sp.; assembly: GCA_019636945.1. GTDB lineage: Bacteria > Nitrospirota > Nitrospiria > Nitrospirales > Nitrospiraceae > Nitrospira_D. Next base: position 6,624 of record JAHBWO010000032.1, read on the forward strand.
GGGCTTGGCTCAATTTCCGTTCCGCTTCATCTCTTGCTGCTTTCTCTGAGATGTGCTCGAGAGCGAACAGCGCATCACCAGCCGTCACCTCTGTTCCTCGCCGCACTGATAGAGTGGCTAGAGCTCCGCCGTAGGGTGACGCCACATAGACATACTCCCCTTCGACATAGCCCTGAACCAGATCAACGGGGGCCTTGTCGCAGCCGGTCTGGACACTGAACATAAGAAAGACCAGTGTCCTGGAAAGAAGCCGACCAGAAAGCTTTTGTCTCATCACGTCACGGCCTTTGCAGTGCCCCTTCCAGGACAAGTCGAATGATCGATGAATAACCCTGTTCCACCGTGAGCCCCAACTCCACTAGTTTGGTTGGATTCATGATGGATTGGACGGCACCCAGCAAGATCTCGATGATAAGGTGAGTCGGGATGTCACTCCTGATCGCGCCGCTTTTTTTGCCGTCTTCGAACAGTCCACCGAAGTACCGTCGGATCAGCCCGCGGCGTTTCTGCTCAACCAACTGAAACAGTTCCGGGGATTCGCGCCCAATGTCGCGCACAAATGCCGGTTGAATTTCTGCCGTATGTCGCTGTACACAATCGAGAAGTTGATGGAGCGCAACCTCGACATCGGTGACTTGATCCCTCGCCACCCGCTCGAGATCTTTTTCAACCTCTCTGAATTTGTCCTTCAAAACAGCCTCAATCAGCGCATCCTTGCCTGGAAAGGCAACGTAGAGGGTTTTCTTACTCATGCCCAATTCGGCGGCCAGGTCATCCATGCTCACGGAGCGAAACCCGTGGGCAAGAAACTGCCGACGAGCCACCGCTACGACTTTTCGAATTGTAGCCTGATCGACTGTTGGTTCTGGTTGTTTAGGCTTTCGAGTCGGCATACACCACGAGAGATACTATAGAAACCATTCTCGTACTATCAGTTTCCTTGCTAGCTTGTCAAATCATTCGCCATGAAGACTATGACCACTACGGTCTGGTGAGGGAATGCTCTATGGGATGATTGAGGGGTTTACAAAGAAGGTCTATGTGGGGTCATTTCAAAAAATGGATTCTGTGTGCCTTAAGATCGTGATAACCTTCTGGATTGTCAGAATTCTTATGCGTGTGGTTCCTCCATTATTTTCGATGGGCTCATCTCGCTTGATGCAAAAGCATTGTTTTTTTCGGAGACGAACCGTAGATCACCTAAAAACCTAAAATCACCCCTCATTAACGCGAAACAGACTTTTGAAACACGCACGCCCCAATATTTAAGCGACTTCCGAGGATGTTGCAAATTTACCCTTTTTTTGAAACACTCACGGGTACATCGCCGCATGAAAACGCCGCACGCCCTTAATGCTTTTCTCACGGCGGCGGGCCTCCGCAATATCATAGTTGGACTGCATCCGCATGAGCGTGTCCATTTTCACACCGAAGGCCTTTTCGATCCGCAAGGCCATATCGCCGGTCAGGTCGGCCTTGCCGTTCAATACATTCGAGAGGGCAGGACGTGACACGTCCAGCACAACGGCGGCGGCGGTGACAGATAAGCCCGCTGGTTGAATAATCTCAGTACGGATAAAATCGCCCGGGTGCGGCGGGTTTTTCATCGTCATGGTCATCCCCTTTCAGTGATAATCCTCTACGTTCACGTCATAGATTTCCTGTTCGACTGCATCCACCCTGAACGTCAAGCGGCGGTTGCGCGTCACGCTCAAGCTGACCGTGCCCTTTCGGTCTCCGGTCAACGTGTGCGGTTTCCATGCAGTGAGGGCGCGGACCTCGTCGGCGCTGCTCATTGCCTCCAGAAACGCAACCATCTTCCGCAGCTTGTCTACGGTCTCGGACGGCACGCCCTTGGCGTTGCCGTCCAAGTACAGCCGTTGCAGACCTTTATACAGAAAGTTCCGTATCTTCACAGGAAGACTGTATATTGTAACGTAACACTTGTCAAAACAAGCTATCCGCTCTACACATCTCCTGACTCCGACTTTGAATGGTACATACCGTATGAAGACAGACCCGGTTTTGCCGGCCAATACTCTCACTGGCTCTAGCACATCAACAATTCGGTTGAAGGCCAGACATTACTCCGGACGGGTGATGCCGAATTTCTGCATCTTGGATTGGAGCGTGGTGCGTTTCACGCCCAAACGAGCTGCAGCGCCAGAAGCCCCTCCAACGACCCACTTAGCTTCTTGCAAGGCGCGCAAGATATGGTCGCGTTCGGCTTCCTCAAGGGCCGTCATGGAAGAGTCCGTCGAGTCGCTCGTAGTCTGCAGCTCACTGATTGGGACTTGCAGATCGGTTCCTTGCGTGAGGATGACCGACCGTTCCACCAGGTTTTCCAACTCACGGACATTACCTGGCCAGGCATAGCGGGACAGGACCTCAAGCGTCTTGGCAGGCACGGCCTGGATGTTCTTTTTCATTCGACCCGCATAGTGCTGCGTGAAATACCGGACCAGGGTTGGAATGTCTTCGCGTCGATCGCGCAAAGGAGGCATCGTGACTGGAAAGACATTGAGCCGATAGTAGAGATCACTGCGAAACTGCTTCGCCTCTACCATAGTCTTGAGATCCCGATTGGTCGCGGCAATCAGACGTACGGTGACTCGAATAGTCTTCGTACTGCCCAGCCGCTCAAACTCTTGCTCTTGCAAAACCCGCAGCAGCTTGGATTGTAACTCCAGCGGGATCTCTCCAACCTCATCGAGAAAGATCGTGCCTTTATCAGCCAGTTCAAATCGCCCGGCTTTCTGAGATATCGCCCCCGTGAAGGCCCCTCGCTCATGCCCAAACAGTTCACTCTCCAGAAGGCCGGTGGGAATGGCAGCACAGTTTAGTTTGACGAAGGTCCGCTCGCTGCGGCCACTGAGTCGATGGATGGCTCGGGCGATGAGTTCCTTGCCGGTGCCGGTTTCGCCTTGAATCAAGACCGTCGAATCGGTCGGCGCCACAACCTCTACTTGTTTGAGCACCTGCTTAAGGGCATCACTGTCGCCGATGATGTCCTCAAATCCGTGCTCAAGCCGAAGTTCCTCTTCCAGATACAGTTTTTCCTTCGCTAGTTTGTCCTTGAGTTGAGCGATCTCTTGAAACGCCAGCGCATTCTCCACGGCGACGGCGACCGGATTGGCTACCTGCTGGAGAAATTCCAGGTCTGCTTCGCTATAAGCCTCCTTCTCCAAACTCACAAATCCCATCGCCCCCAACCGACGTGCTCCCGTGGTCAGCGGCACGAAGCAGAATGAGCGGGACTCATCTTCCTGCATACAACGGAGAACCTTGGGCCATCGCGTTTCAGCGGAGACATCCGGGACCAGCACAGACTGTTGGGTCTGCCAGACCAATCCAGCCGGCGTCTCATCAAGAGACTCCTCATGCCCGCCGACCAAATCGGCCGGTACATTCGCCTGAACGGTGTGCAACCGCATCATGTTCTTGATGGGATCATACAAGGAGAGCCCGACGAAATTGACTCGCACCACGCGAGGAAGGCGCTGGGCAATCTCCCGAAAGAGTTCGTCGAGATCTCGATGCGCTGAAATAGCCTGCGCCACTTCCAGCAGGGCTTGATACCGTTCTGCTAACGTTTCACAAGGAGAGATGGGCGATCGGTCCATAGATAGAGCAGTATGAACCATCGCCCTTGGACTGCTCAAGAGGTCGGGGCAATGGACGACGGCACCCTTCTGCCTCGGCGCTTGCCTCTCTTATTTCGCAAGCGAATGACGTTTCACGCTTGGGGCGATGCGTGAACAACGCCGGCGGGCGTTTTCAGCAGCCGGCTACAGCTTCTGGTGCGTGCCGTCGCAATAGGGCGGCGTCTTCGTGTGCTTACACTGACACAACGCCACTTCTTTGGTCTCATCGATGGTAAATTCCAGAGGCTCGAATCCGGTGCCTTCATGGGCTCCATCGCAAAACGGCTGATCCCTCGATCGTCCACAGGTACACCAGTAATAGGTCCCTGCCTCCAAGGTCAGTACGTCGGGCTCCTTTGCTGCAATGCGTGGTTGTCCCATGAGTGCACCTCCCTCTGAATGGTTGAGGCTGGCTTGCGCGGCTGAGTATATCGTTTCAGGACTAACTTCGCACGTCCTCTTTCACGGTTTCCTTCGAGCACTCCCTCCTCTGGGACACATTGCGCAGCATTGTTCCCACAGTTTGTGGTATTTACCTTGCTCCAAATCGATCCTGACTCATGTCATTTATGAAGCGCCTGTGCGTGTCAGAGGGGTGGCTGTGCAACCCAATCCCGTCTTCTTTGTAGATCTTGCCATCGTATTCCTAGCCGCCGTCGCAGGCGGCACTCTCGCCCGGATGGTCGGGCAACCCCTCATCCTCGGCTACGTCCTCGGCGGGATCGCGATTGGTCCCTTTACGCCAGGACCAACCATCTCAGAACCTCACGCCTTCGAGTTGTTTGCAGATATCGGCGTGATTCTCTTGATGTTCTCAATCGGGCTCGAATTTTCCGTCAAGGACCTCGCGCGGGTGAGATGGGTGGCCCTAGCAGGTGGACTGCTTGGCATTCTGCTGTCGATCGGATTGGCCGTCGCGATGGGATCCCTGATCGGATGGCCGATCACGCAAAGCATCGTGATCGGGGCCGTCACGTCCATCGCGAGCACCATGGTCCTTGTCCGTCTCCTTGTCGATCGTGGAGAACTTCGTTCAGTGCATGGACGGATCATGATCGGCATCGTCCTGGTCGAGGATGTCGCCGTCGTGGCGATGACCGTGCTGATGCCGGCTCTCGGCGAATTTGACTCCGGACGGCTGCTGCTAATCGGTCAGGCCTTGGCAAAGGCCGTGCTCATTCTAGTGCCGCTTGGCTACCTGGGCGCCAAGGTGATTCCTCACATCTTGACGCACGTTGCCAGGACCCAGAACCAAGAACTGTTCCTTCTCGTCACACTCGCCATCAGCCTGGGAACTGCTGCGGTCACGCAGGCGGTCGGATTGTCCCTCGCGTTGGGCGCCTTTCTGGCCGGCCTTATCATCAGCGCGTCGGAGTATGCGCACGAAACGTTGGCCCGACTGCTTTCGCTCCGTGATGCATTCGTGGCACTCTTCTTTGTCACGATCGGCATTCTGATCGACCCACGAATCATCGTTGAGAACCTTGCGCTCCTTGCCGCGATGATCGGCTTGATTGTGGCCGGGAAGTTCTTGATCCGTGCCGGCATCGTGCGGCTGTCCGGATATTCCTGGGTGACGGCCATTCTCGTGGGGATCGGGCTCACACAAGTCGGTGAATTCTCGTTTGTCCTCATCCAGACAGCCCGGTCGGCAGGTCATATCGGCAGCGAACTGTACAACGCGACGCTGGCCGCCTCGCTCATCACGATTCTGATCAATGCGGCACTCGTTCGGTATGTGCCTGGGTGGATCGGTCGGAAACGGTTGGTCCGCGCTCAACTCGACACGTCACCCTGGCCCCCGGAAGGCGAATTGCTCCATCAGCATGTCGTAGTCTGTGGATTTGGACGAGTCGGGAACTCGCTCGGAAAAGCGTTGGAAGCCTTTAATCTTCCGTATGTGGTCATCGACCGAAACCCGGACACCATTCGTCGACTTCAGGGTCGGGGTACGCCCTGCCTCTATGGTGACGCCTCGCACCGCGAACTGCTGGTGAAAGCCGGAACGGCAGACGCATCTCTGATTATTGTCGCGTTGCCTGAGATTGACTCCGCGGCACTCGCCGTCGGTCGCATGCGTGATCTCAGTCCCAAAGTTCCAATTTTGGCCCGCGTGCACGGATCAGCAGAAGCGGAACGACTCAGTGCCCTTGGGGTAACGGAGGTGATACAACCTGACGTCGAGACCTCAGCAACACTCATCCGACATTCGTTGAGCTGGTTCGGGATACCGAAGGACCGAATTCTTGACTATGTGGAGCAATACCGGCGGTCCATGGAGACGAAACGTCAATCGAGTTAATCAATCAGAACGTTGATGCATTACTCCACTTCGATCGTGACTACCGCTTCGGCGCCCAGCGAGTCATGATTGTGACTTGCCGCCACAAGTTTGATCTCGTGGGTCCCACGGGTAAGCCCTTTGACCACACCGGCAAACGCTCGTTGATATTCACCGTCTACATAACAATGGATGTGCGTCGCATCCGCACTCTTTGACAGCTTGTATTGCACTTGGACGGAATCCCCTTTTATCACCGAGCCCTGAGTCGGACTTATAATTGTGAGACGGCTGCTATCGTCAGCGGCCGTCCAACCGATCGTGCCAAACCCTAATAAGAACAGTCCGACCATCACGGGCACCACTACGGCAATGCGAATCATTTTTCACCTCAGAGACTGATGATTAATCATACTCCCCGCAGAACCGGTCACAAGCCCGAGTTCACCGGCCAGCTATAGGCGTGCACCGCGCTGCTGAAACTATAACTTCAACGCCTTGATTGGTGAGACAACCGCCGCGGGGTTGTTCTTCCATATCGACTCATCCGCATCAACGTAAAGCTCCACCTCATTCCCATCGGGATCCTTCAGATAGAGACTCTGGCTGACTGTGTGGTCACTCATACCGTCTATCGCGACTCCCGCCTGCTCCAACTCGTGCTTGGCCTGACGCAGCTCATCCAGGCTGTCACCGACTTTAATTCCAATATGGTAGAACCCACGGCGACGGCCAGGAGGAGGCCCCGGAGCATCACCGACCTGAATCAACAAGAGTTCGTGATGAGTCCGTCCGGAGGTCAACGCAGCGGCCGCCCCCTCAAAGATTCGCCCCACTTCTTTGAACCCCAAGAGGTCTCGGTAGAAACCGAGCGACCGCTCCAAATCCTTCACATAGAACACCACGTGACCCAAATAGTGTGCTTTCATATCCCTTTCCTTTCAGACATGATGAGCGAAAACAGCTTCACGGCATACCCACCTGACCATCACGGTTGTCGACGATGTATTCACGTTTTTATCCCCCTCAACAAACCCATCGAGATCAACTTGTACCCTGGAGCTTCCGAACGAAGTCAATGTATGACAACAAGAGCCCCTGAAACCGGGACAACTGGTTAGGGTCTTGCAGCCTACCGCTATCATCAAATGCCTGATGTGCGCGAGGCACCCCCATCATCTCTGGATACACATGGGCTCCAATGGTCTCAAGCGGCACGCGCGAGTGCCAAAGGCTACGAACCGCACCAAGCCCGCCAGGCGACGCTCCCAGTAACAAAATGGGCTTGCCTTCAAACGGAATTGGCTCGGTTCGGGACGCCCAATCGATCGCGTTCTTCAACGCGCCTGGGATACCTCCATTGTATTCCGGCGTAGAGATTACCAGGCCGTCAGACCCTTGAATCCGTCGAATAAACTCACGGCCTCCAGCCGGGATGCCGTCCCGGGCCTCTAGATCTCCGTCGTACATCGGCATGTCAAATTCACGAAAATCGGCCTGATCAACATCCACATTCGGAACGGCTCGAAGAATGGTCGCGGCTTGCTGAATCAATTTGCGGTTGAGAGACGCGGTACGCAGGGAAGCAGCAAAGGCCAGTATTTTCATTGCCGGATCCTTTCGAGTTCGTTTTCGCGTTCACCTCGAGTTGTGCCAGCCACGTTAGAGACAAACCTCTTCTTGCAGTACATCTGCTAGCGATGGGACCCGGAGACATGTCCAAGATCGCGCGTCTTCATATCCGCTCATCATGCTGAAGGTTCCACCCGGTGATAACACGCCTCCCGTGCTCAAAACCAAGGATACTTACCGAGGCAGTACGCAGCACGAATAGCTGTCCCGCGTCTGGCTGCAGATCCAGCCAACAGGCGGTGAGGATGCGCAGGATGTGTGCATGGGCGAAAAGGATCACATTGCCGTCGACCTCCAGTGTCCGCTGGATCACCCGTTGAGCACGACGCCCGACTTGTTCGATCGACTCACCGTTGATTACATCAGCCGTCCAGATCGACCACTCTGGTTGTTCCACCTTCATCTCCTGCGTCGTTTTGCCTTCATAGATACCGTAGTCCCATTCGAGCAGGTCGTCGGTCATGCTCGCCGTATCCCCATAGCCGGCCAACCGACAAGTCTCGCGGGCGCGGCGGAGCGGACTACAGAGCACGGATGCAAATTGACGACCGGCCAAAGAGCGGCTCAAATGAGCAGCTTGACGCTCACCAGCTGGAGTCAACGGGATGTCGGTCCGGCCCGTATGCCGCTTGGCCGCGCTCCATTCCGTCTCACCGTGCCGGACCAGCCATAATTCATGGCGTAACTTGTTCATGTCGCGACTCTGCCTCCTTCTCCGTCTTCGGACTAATTACGTGGTCGCGTGTTCGATTCTAGAATCCGGTGCCATCCACAGGACGGTAATTAGGACGCAGAGAATACGAACAATCCCGATCGAGTAAAGACAATGGAATCGCTGTCGCATACGCCGCAACGGACAGTTGCTCCTCACGTCTCTCCCGCTGGTCGCCGCGAACGTTGAGTCGCGTTCATGTCCGGGCATAAGGGTTCTTGCACCTCAGCATCCGCAGCACCTTCATTTCTCACACCCTGCATGAGGGTGATGATGGCGAGGGCCTCGTCGCAATCACATGGCTACCAAATTTTTCTCGGGTGGCTGCGGAGGAATGTCTTTCAAGTTCCTTGCAACTTCTTCACCATTTTGAGATTAGTTCTCATCAGCCTTCCTCCTTGGAGATGCTGGTCGTGGGCCAAGCAACATTTTTACCTTGGCATGTATCAGACCCACTTCCGGCACTCGCTGCAGCGCGTCGTAGTAGTGCCGGGCGAATCCTTCACCCTCTTCCGCCGGCGTCAGCAGACTCCGTACTGAGTCAAGAAGCTCGATCAATTCGGCGCTGGGCCTCGTCTGATTTGTTTCAGCGAGTTGGTCCAACTTAGTAATAGAGTATGACAGCGGACGCAGCCAGGCAAACCAGCAATCCCCTAACACCAACTGTAAAAACGCTCCATTGGACTCAATGCGGCCGTGCACTCGTTCGTACGACAGCCGTTCTGAATCCAGCAACGCTTTATGGAGTCGGATCAACGCCTGGGAAAGCTCGTTCAAGAGCCTAGCCTGAGGGTTCTGAGCCGCCATCATCTCCTCCGTTCCTTTTAACGCCCCTTGAGATATGCGTCGACTGATCAGCAAAGTCGATCGGTCCAGGATGCTCCTGCCTCGTTCCAACTCGCTCCTATGATGACAATTCAAGACTGGCGTTGGTTTCCCAGATCAAGACCTCCGCCCCCTCGCTTTTCCCGGCCGTCAGCCGCCGGCTGCCTGCCGCAGTGAGCCTCGCTTCATCGCCGGCCTGCAATACGCCGGCGTTTTCCAGGTCAGCATCCCCCTTTGCCACAAAGATATGGATGTAGAGTGCATCAGGAACGAGCGCCGTCTCCCCGGGCCGAAGCCTTCCACCCCACAGCACGGCCCTTTTCTGGCGGATCGCAATGGCCGCTTCGTGTCCGCGACCTGATGCGATAGGGACAAGTCCTCCATTGTTTAACTGACTGTTGACATCGAGCTGTTCATAGCCAGGCGTTATACTCTCCTGGTCCGGTGGCACCCACATCTGGATAAAATGCACATCCTTGTCGCCCTGTGGGTTCATTTCGGAGTGCCAGATTCCCGTGCCGGCGCTCATCCGCTGCGCCAGCCCAGGATAGATGATGCCACGGTGACCCTCCGAATCTTGGTGTTCCAGCTCTCCATCTAACACCCATGTCACAATTTCCATATCCCGGTGCGGATGGGTCCGAAAGCCGCTGTTCGGTTTCACGATGTCGTCGTTGTGGACGAGCAGCAGGCCATGGTGCATATTGAGCGGGTCATAATGGTGCGAGAAGCTAAAACTGTGTCGGGAATTCAACCAGCCAATCTGAGTATGGAATCTGTCGTGTTTCCGGCGAATCTCCACCACCGCTGGAGTCATCTGCATGTTTCGGTCGTTCGCCATGATGGGGCTCCTTTCCGTCGATTCCCAATCTGCCATTGTGAGCTCGACTCTCTCAATTGGTATAAGATGGATCGGCCACAAGACAAGAAGGCACCATTCGGTACACTAGGCACCAATTGGATACCGGCTGGCAAGACGAAGCCCAAATGATCATACGTCGGACATGCCCGGCAGAAGCAACTGTGGAACTCATCGGCGGACGATGGAAGATTGTCATCTTGTGGTATCTCTTTCAGGACATCAAACGCTTCTCCGACTTGCGACGCGCGCTCCAAGGCATCACGCAGAAAGTCCTCACTCAACAGCTCAGGGATATGGAACGGGACGGTTTGGTGGCACGGACCGTCTATGCCCAGGTTCCGCCTAAAGTGGAATACTCCCTGACCCCTCTAGGCGCCAGCCTCAAACCGGTGGTGGAAGCCATGCACCAGTGGGGTATTGCTCACGGCTTCACAGAGAAATAGCCAGGAAGGGAGACCTGCCATATAAGCCCCTCTCTTTATTCTCGATGTTTTACCCTGCTTAGCTAAGCGGTATCCGGTCCTTGTTTCGGGACAACCAGGCTTCAAACGACTGCAGGGATGAGTTCAAACTCCTGGCAATGGCAGGATCGCGGGGTTCGCAAAAGGCTTCGTTGAAGTCCCGCTTGACCTGAAACATGTTGCCCAGATCATCAGCACCTTGAAATCCGAAGCTGCGATACTGTTCCGGCGTCACGCTGTTGTACCGCACCGTTTGGCCCAAGGCTCTCGTCATGGCCGCGGCCATTTCGTCTCCGGTGAGACGGTCACCGGCAATCGCCACCCTCTTTCCTACGTACACGGTGCCGTTCTTGAGAATACCCAGCGCGCACTTGCCGATGTCTTCCGCAGCGATACCGGGCAGCTTCTTGTCCCCCATTGGCAACGTGAACAGGAGTGCTCCGTCAGGTCCTTTCTTCGGACCCATACCGAAAAAAATCAGATTATCCCAGTAGAACGACGTGAGGAGGAATGTGGTGGGCACGCCGGCTTTCGTAAACTCCTCGTCGGCTTGGCCCTTCGCATCGAAGTGCGGAACTTTGTATTGGCCCATGAGTGTCGGCATGCGAGTGTCCGACAAAGGCACCCATTTGCGGGTATCCTCAAGCGTCGACCAAATCACATGCTTGACTCCAACCGCCTTCGCCGCCTCTGCTTGTGCCTTGGCTTGAGCCAGTTCTCGTTCAGGAGAGAAGTGTTCCCAGAAATTCGTGAGGCAGAACGCCCCATAAGCTCCGGCAAACGCTCGCTTTACACTCTCGACTTCATCTAGGTTGGCCGAGACAACCTGGGCCCCGAGCTTGGCCAGCGCCCTGGCCTTCTCTGAATTCACATCACGTGTGAGCGCACGGGCTGTAAATCCGCTTTCTTGGTCGTTAAGAATCGCGCGGATCAGTCCTCCGCCTTGTGCCCCAGTCGCGCCGACAACGGCAATGATTTTTTGGTCCGCCATGTTGTTCTCCTTCTCGGTGGTGTCCCCGTTACTTGCCTTTTCGTTGTTTGGAGACGAACGTCACACCGGCCTTCTGCACCTCCTGATAGGGAAGTAGCCAGACCAGCGATTCATCGGACAGATCTCCGACCTGAATGCGATTGCCCCACGGGTCGCGAAAGTCGCAACGGAAGTCCGGGTGGAGCTTCAATTTGTATTTTCTCGTCAACTTCCGTCGAACCTCTTTGATCTGCTGAGCATCGCGGACCATTAGCCCAAAGTGTTTGGTGCGATCCGGCTGCAAGGTCTCGACTTCAAAAATCGCCAGAAATTGATGCTCGCCCAGCTTGCACCAGACCGCGCCTTCCCCGCCGCGCAGCATCTTCAGGCCGAACACATCTTGATAGAACTTCGCCGCCTTCATCGCATCTGTCACTTCGATCACGACGTGGTTACAGCCATAGACTTGAACAGCCATTATGCACCTGCCTTTCCGACCACCAAGCCGGCTTCGATCTCCCTGAAAGCAGCTAAGAACTCCTCAGGAGGTTGTGCCCCAGAGAGCACAGAGGTTCCGTTGATCACGAAATAGGGAACCGCTCGAATCCCCAAACGACGACCTGCGGCTTCTTCCGCCTGTACCTCGTTGCCCCCCTCATCGCCAGCCAGAAATGCCTCGATTGCTGTTCGATCAAGCCCTACATCGGCTGCAGCTTGAGCGAGTGTCTCGACGTTTCCAATATCGCTACTCTCGACAAAATAGCGTCGAAAGAGCATCTCAACCATCTCATCCTGCTTACCCTGATGCCCTGCCAGCCAGATGAGGCGATGTGCGGCAAAGGTATTGGGCGTACGCGCAATCCGATCAAATGCGAATGGGATGCGTTCTGCAGTTCCTGCTGCCGCAACGTGGTCATAGATCGATTGAGCTGCCTCAGGGCCACCGAACTTCGCATCAAGGTACTGTCGCCGATCCATCCCGCTCTTCGGCATCGCCGGATTCAATTGAAACGGCTTCCAGGAAATCTTCACGGGCACAGAGCCATTCCATCCGTTGAGCGCCCGCTCAAGCCGTCGTTTCCCCACATAGCACCATGGGCAGATCACATCCGAGTAGACGTCGATGTAGAGTGCTCTGGCTTGGTCACTCATTCTTATCCATCCCTCTCTGTATTTCCTCTCCAACGAGATACGCTTCACATTTCACGAGTGACGCGTTCATGACAGATGTCCCATCTTGCCCGCCTTGTAATCCTCGACCGCCTGGACAAGTTCAAGTTTGGTATTCATGACAAACGGACCATAGCGCGCGATCGGCTCCCCGATCGGTTGACCGCTCAAGATCAATAGTCGGCTGTCTTCACGGGCTTCGATGACCACCGACGCCCCGTGCCGCTTGCACACAATCAACTCCGCCTCTCCGGCATCGCTCGAGCCGTTTGCCGACACCAGGCCCTGCAGCACGAAAAGAGCCGTGTTATGCCCATCCGAGAACGAAAGCTCCGCACGTCCGCCGGCTCTCAAGGTCAGATCATAGAGCTCGATAGGCGTCACCGTGCGGGCCGGCCCCTTATGCCCCTGGAATCTGCCGGCGATCACACGGAGATGACCTGCTCCGCCGACTAACTCCACGTTGGGAATCTGGGCATTCAGAATGGTCTGGTAGCCCGGCGCCGACATTTTTCTGGACCGCGGTAAGTTCACCCAGAGTTGGATCGCCTGAAAGGTCCCACCCTTCTTTGTCCAATCGGCCTCATGCAGCTCTTCATGCACGACGCCGGAGGCTGCCGTCATCCATTGGACATCACCCGGCCCGATCACCCCCGCATTGCCGGCAGAATCGCGATGGGCCACGGCTCCCTGGTACATGATCGTCACCGTTTCAAATCCTCGATGCGGGTGCTCACCGACACCGCGGGGATGCTCGGTCGGCTCAAACGCCTGTGGCCCCGCATAGTCCAACAAGAGAAACGGATCGACAGCCTGGTCCAGCTCGTTGCTTGGGAAGAGATTACGTACAGGAAATCCATCTCCGACCATATGAGCTGATCCTGGGCGATAGACTCCGAGCACCTCTTTAGGAACCAGCGTATTAGTTGTCATGATGCCCTCCTTGCTCCGCATCACTCATGCACGTATCTTCCGCACGTACCGAGTCGGCACCACGACCGTATTCGTCACTCGTCGTGTGCCCTTCGATCTTGAGTTCAAGGTCCATGTCCAAAGCTTCACGTTCCAAGTTCTCGGACAAGGTGAAGCCTGAGACGCGAAACCTGAAACCCCTGGCCAAGGCGCTTCACAAGATACACGGCCCAGACAGTTTCCTCACGAGTTCACATGAGGACTTCGGGCTACACCATCCCCCGCAGCGCTTCAGACAACGTGACGGTGCCCCGCATCAGCTTATTTGGAAATTCATACCCAATCTCGCCCTTCGAGAAGGCCGTATACATTTCTTCAAATAATTTCGCCGCCTCATCAGAAAACCCAAACGACTTGAACGTCGGCACCACAGCGGTCAGAGGTGCCTGTTGCGCCGTGACCGGCTTGCCCAACAGCTGACCCAGCACGACGGCCACATCAGTGGGGCTATATTCTGCTGGACCAGCCAGCTCCACGACTTGTTTCCCTCGTCCACCGGCGATGAGCTGCTCCGCTGCAATTCGACCGATATCTTTTGTCGAAATCATCGGAATCTTGGCTTGAGGAGCAATGAACGTCGGTAAGCCCCCCTGGGCCTTTGCCGCTCCGATGACCGGCGCCCAATTCTCCATAAAGTAGGGAGGGCGCATAATGGTGAGATGCTTCGTGGCGCCTTCGAGTTTTCCTTCACCGTAATGCACCGCTCTGATGGGGCCTGTCCCACTCGCCAACTGCCCACCAACGGAAGAGAGATACACGACATGGCCAACCTCACTTTTCTTGACCGCCTCGGCTGCTCGATCCATGCGGAATTGTTGATCCGACAACCAGGCCGCCGCCCCATAGTTCGGGGGCACCATAAGATAGACGCCCGTCGCACCAGCAAAGGCCTGTGCAAGAGCCGAGACATCGTCCAGAGATGCCACAGCAACATCAGCACCTTTCGTCTTCCACGCGACGCCCTTGTCAGCCGAGCGGACGACAATCCGCACTACCTGCTCCTTATTGAGCAATGTTTCCACCACCGCGGATCCCGTATTGCCTGTTGCCCCTACGACCACAAACATGATGCCCCTCCCTTGTTTCCTGAACCTCACAATGACCAACATTTAGAGCTGCATGATGGTACCGGTGTCAGAGCTGGTAAACCACTTCACGTCACTATCACCCCTCTACCAATTCGCAACTTGCATTCCAGCTGGCTCACTCCAGCACGACACTCTCTATCTTGTTGGAATGTGTAGAGATTCGTGGGCTTGATGTCACCGGGAAGGAGACGAGTCCTCTCTGTCTGGTGTCGGCCGAACGGCACGGTGCCGAATGGTCGGCGCTGATATCTCGATCCTCTGCTACGCTTGACGAGGAGGAAGTCATGGCAGTAATTCGTATGCTGACCTGTCTATCAATCCTTGCGACGATGCCATGGATGTCTTTCCTATACCCTGCAAAGGCATCAGACGATCTCCCCCGATCATCTCGTGTTGGACCATTGGGAACTCCCCGCTTCTCATACGAACAGGTTTCCATCAGCACGCTGCTAGCATACCCGGATCGCTACCAGATGAGAGATGTCAGGCTGACCGGTACCATAACGGCGATGCAGACGGAAATCGTGACGAATCGGATGATCTGTGGAGCGGCTCACGAACGAACAGTGCTGACCGTTGAAGACAACAGTGGGCAGATTGAGGTGATCGATCAAGGAGCCTGTGGGAAAAATTTGAGCGCCCTGAAAGCGCCGATGGTCAAGGTCGGAGAACAGATTGATCTGCTTGTACAGATTATGGTGACGAAGAATCCGGAGTCCCGAGAAGCAGTAGTGGAAACGACGGTGCGGTTCCTGGACTGTGTACGATACTGAATGCCTTGCCGTAGCGGACGGTTACTCCCAGCCGCTGACTTCGTACCCTTTGTCCTTCAGACACTTCGTCACCGCGTCAGCGTAGGGAGAATCCGGTTCCAGTGGTTTGAATGTTCCGCCGAGGAGTCCAACGATGAAGCCTAACCCGCTACCAGCGGCGGCTCCAATCGCAATTCCAGGCAATCCTCCGACTACCCCAGCCGATGCGCCGACCGCGCCACCCAACGTGAGACCCAACACCGCTCCGGTTGCCGCATTGGTACTTTGGTTAGTCCCATGCCGCAGTCCGGACTGTTCAGCTCGCTGCTGACAGGAGGCAATCTCCTGCTGAGCCACCTGCCTGCCGTGCATATGGAGTTGTTTGTTAGAGCGTAACGTTGGCTGCGGTCCGGTGCAGGCCGAAACTGCAAGGAGCAGCAGCATGCTGATCAGTCGCTGCAAGGATCGATTGGCCACGACACTCCCTCCGAAGGGTCAGCTTCCCTTTCATCACTTCTCACCCTTCCGAGGAAATGTCGAGATTATTTCAATTGTACACAGTTCTCTCATCATCCCATCCCTGCAGACCAGATACGTGGACACTCAACTGCGTGCATTGTCCAAGCACATTTCTCATTCCACTCCTTCCCCTTTGATTGGGCACGGAGGTGACGTCCATTGCATGGCTAAAATGAGGTTATCTCCCTCTCATCTTTCTCTACTCCTTTCCTCTGGCTGCGTACGGGAGAAGGTCCTTCTGCGCGCATGCATCGAGCACCGCCCTTAGTCTCAATTTCCAGGACATCTTGAGTGCGCGATGCGCGAGCACAGGAAATTCTCCCGTATGCAGCCAATCCCCTCACTGCCATCCTGTCACGTCATAGCCCTTCTCTTGCAAACAGCGATTGACGAAGCCGGTGTACGCCTGGCTGGGCTGGGAAGGACCGACCAAAGCATGGAAGAGGCCGGTTAAGAGCCCCCAAACCGCTCCACTGGCTGCCCCGACCATCGACCCCAGGCCGGCGGACGCACCGGAAATCACCGCCCCCAAGGCTCCACTCGCCGCGCCCGCGCCGGCACCAACGGCAGTATTCGTCGCCACACGCCCTGCCTTGCCACTGTCTTCCTCTGCTCCCGCAGATTTCGCCAACTGTTTGCAGGTCTCGATGTCCTGTTCTGCCACCTCTTTTCCCACTGATTCCAAATGCGCGTTTGGATACAGCACCGGACGTGCACCGGAACAAGCCGAAAGCGTCAGCGCGACGAAGACGGCACTCAGCGTCATCCCCTTCATTGTTTCACCGCTCCTTTCGAGTCTTGTGGCAGCAAGCGAGCCACCAATACCTCTGCGGTGACTCCCCGGACACACAATCGCTTGCGTCGAGTCTCCGCTCCTCCTTGAATCTGAATCTGTGCTCGAGTGAGGGAACACCGGTCGGCGATAAAGCGGATCAGCTCTTCATTGGCGGCACCCTGAATCGGGCGAGCGGCGACACGGATCTTGATTGCATCTCCGTGTACTCCGACACATTCCGTTCGTGCCGCGTTGGGCTGAACATGCACGGTCAGGAGCACGCCGCGCTCACTGTCTCGTGCCAGGCAGGAGGTCCCCATGAGATGACGGATTCAGAAGATGGCTTTGACGAGTTCGAGAATCGCCCGCTGCATATCCGCATCATCGGTAATCGGACGGGCAATGGCCACATCACACGCTCTCGCGGCTGGAACGCCCTGCTTGATCAACGTCCCGGCATAGATCAAGAGTCTGGTGCTGACGCCTTCTTCCAAACCGTGGTTTCTGAGATTGCGGACTTTTTGGCCGAGCTTGACCAAATTTGCCGCAATCATTGGTTCCACTTCCGCTTCACGTTGAATCACTCGCGATTCGATGTCCGGAGCGGGATAATCAAATTCGATCGCCATGAAACGCTGCTTCGTGCTTTGCTTCAGGTCTTTGAGCACACTTTGGTATCCGGGGTTGTAGGAGATCACCAGCATAAACTCGTCGGCAGCCTCCACGATCTGCCCCTTCTTCTCAATCGGGAGCACGCGACGATCATCACTGAGTGGATGGATGATGACGGTCGTATCCTTCCTGGCTTCAACCACCTCATCGAGATACACGATGGCTCCGTATTTCACTCCGACCGTCAATGGCCCGTCCATCCAGACCGTCTCCTGTCCCTTGAGGAGATACCGGCCAACTAAGTCTGAGGCCGTCAGATCTTCATGACAGGCAACCGTGATCAGCGGTCGACCGAGCTTGTAGGCCATGTATTGCACAAACCGGGTCTTCCCGCAGCCGGTCGGCCCCTTGAGCATCACCGGCAGTTTTCGCTCAGCGGCGATGGTGAACAGCCCAACCTCCCCACAGACCTCGGCATAAAACGGCTCCTGCGGGACCCGATACTGCGCGACATCGATTTCACGTACGTGTTGCATGACTTCACTACCCTAGGTATGGATGACGACCGGGAATCAGCCAATTACAGCCGGTCAATCACGCATCACGATAAACGGAACAAAGTGCCAAGATCAAGTGAGGAGAGATGCGGCCGCTACGCGGCCTTCTTGCCGTCGAGCACGTCTCGGACTTTCTGAGTGAGGACATTCGGCGTAAACGGTTTATGGAGAAAGGCGGTCTCCCGCTTGACTCCTCCCTGATCGAACACCGGATGGTCGGGGTACCCGGACATGTACAAAACTTTAAGCTCAGGCCGCACCACCGTCAACTTCTCCGCCACCTCAGGCCCGCTCATCTGTGGCATCGCCACGTCGGTCAAGAGCAGATGGATCGGTCCCAAATGTTTGGCACCCGTCAAGAGCGCCTCGATCCCGTGACGCGCGACCAGCACCTCATAGCCACTGAGGCGGAGAGTCTCCTGCACAAGGCCGCGAACCGATGGATCATCCTCGACCACCAGAATCGTCTCTCGTCCGGTCGCTCGACTGATGGCTCCACCAATGACCGGAGCCGTCTGAACGGCCTCGTTCACCTTTGGGAAAAAGATCTTGCAGGTGGTTCCCTGCCCCACCTTGCTCTCGATCGCGATCGTCCCCCCGCTTTGCTTAACGATCCCGTAGACCGTCGACAGCCCAAGCCCCGTTCCCTTCCCCTTTTCTTTCGTGGTAAAAAACGGCTCGAACAGATGGGCTTGCGTTTCTTCACTCATGCCCTGCCCGGTATCCCGCATCTCAAGGAGCACGTAGGGACCTGGCTCAAGCATGACCGCATGACGGCGACTGCCCTTCCCGATGGTCACGTTCTTCGTCTGGATGGTCAACTTCCCTCCCGTCGGCATGGCATCCCGGGCATTCACCGCCAGATTCATAATCACTTGCTCGATTTGTCCGGGATCCGCCTTGATGGCCCAGAGCTTCTGATCCAGATCCTCGGAAAGTTCCACGACGTCTTCTCCCAGAAGTCGTCGCAACATCTGGTCCATATTCATGACCAGCGCATTCAAGTCCAGGACCTTCGCCGCCACAAATTGTCGCCGGCTGAACGCCAGTAGCTGGCTGGTCAAGCCTGCCGCCCGATCTGCGGCCTTCTTCACTTCGTCCATCTCCCGTCGTGCCGGATCCCCTGGTGCCAAGCGACTCAAAATCAACTCGCTATAGCCACGAATGACCGTTAGGAGGTTATTAAAATCATGGGCCACCCCACCGGCGAGCCGCCCGACGGCCTCCATTTTTTGGGCTTGTCGGAGTTGCGCCTCGGTCTGGTGTAAGGCTTCTTCGGCTCTCGTCCGCTCCCCGAATTGCCCGATCTTCAACCCGACATCGGCGATCATACTGATCAACTCATTGTCCGACTCACGAACCTGATGGCTGAAAAATTCGATCACCCCCTCGATGTCTCCGCCGATACGGATCGGAAAACCGAAGGCGCTTCGAACCCCCGTCTTGGCGGCCAGATCGGCTCGAATAAAAGCGGGCTCCTTCGTCACATCTCTGATCCAGACAGGACTTCCGCTCTCGAGGATTTTCCCCGGTAATCCCACCCCCGGCTTAAAGACTTGAGACTGCATCTCGGTGATGAATGCATCGGCTCCACCTGTCTCATCCTGCCAAGAATTGAGGCAGCGCAACGTACCCGACTGTTTCTCCAATCTCCAAAAGACCCCGAGATCCCATTCCAGACTCTCACCGACCGCCTGGATGATTCTAGGGACCGCTTGCTCGAGCGTAATCGACTCCGAGAGCACCCGCGTCACTGCATATTGAGAGGCCAACCGTCGTTCGGCTTGACGACGATCCGTGATATCCCGCACGAACGCACTGAAGATGTAGGTTTCCCCGATCCGCGCCGGCGAAACGGCGAGCTCCACCGGAAACTCATGGCCGTCTCGATGCCGTGCTGCAATCTCGATCCGCCGATTCAGCACCGGACCGACGCCGGTCTTGAGGTACTCCCGGATCCCGCTCGCATGGGCCTCCCGGTCCCGTTCAGGAATGATGGTCTCTGACAGCAGCCTCCCCATCGCCTCTTCCCTCGCCCATCCGAAGATGGCGGTCGCCTGAGCATTCCACTCCGTCACGATGCCCGCCGCATCGATCGTAATCACCCCATCGAGGGCGGTGTCGACAATCGCCCGATTCCGTTCCTGACTCTGCAGTAACGCCGCTTCTGCGGCACGCGCCCATGCGCTTTCCTGTTGAGCTTGCCGATATTCTTTCCGCAATCGACTGGTTGACCAGAGCAACAAGAGCAAGAGAGGAAGCCACACGGCAGCGACAATGCTCCGTTCGACACGGGCGAGCATGAATGTCCCCACCCCTAGCGTCGCCAACGTGAGGAGCACCATCACAAAGGTTATCCACTCATACCGGCGAGCCGTCGAGGCCGTTCGCTCTTCTGATTGAGTCATGTGGTCGTCCTTGTTGCGATCCAGGTCGTCAATACTGCGGTCGGGTGATAGGCCGACTTCGCGGCACGCAGCCCTGGAAGCCCGGAATCATCCATCGCATTGATCCAAACCGCCCCTTGCGCCGACGCCATGCGACAGGTTTCTCGGAAAACCCATTGGGAAAGACCGGGGACGGAACGATCCGCAACCTCCAGGAGAACACACCACGTCTCTGGAGTCAGCCAGTACCCGAAGGTATAGGCGACGATCTTGTTGTTCACCCTCATGACCCTGCCGGATACCCCTATCCGATCATGCTCTCGAAACACTAACTGGTGGGCGGGTTCTGCATCCTCCAACAGCAATTGTCCCAGACGATCCTGATGGTCTTGGCACTTTTGTTCCGACCATCGCCGATAGAGCAGCGCACAGTCTGCCTGATCCGAGGCGCGATAGGGCTCACTCGTGATCACCTGCTCCCTTGCCGCACGATTACAGAGCGCCCTGTGAGACTTGTACGGATCTCCGGCTAAGGCTGCCAGCGCGGCAGCAGAGTACAGATAGTCTCCGTCTTTCGGACGGAATTGAATCTCGTCAGTGGTCATCACCGTCTTTTGTACATCCATCACGGATTCGATGCGACTCACCGGTGAGGGACCGTTCCACTGCCGCATCAGCGTAAAGGCCAGCTGCATCGCTTGATCCAATGAACCTGGGCCAAGCGGTGGAAGAGGCATGAACCACCCATCCGGCGATTTGGCAAACAGGAACCAGGTGTCGTCTACTTCCATCCACCAATAGGAAAGGACCGACGTCCACATGTAGTGAAAGGGGAAGGCAAATGCCGCCGGGGTGTCCGGGTGGAGCACATGAGCACGTTCCAATGCAGCGGCAAATGCCGACGCATCTGACGCCGTGAGCGGACGAAGTCGCGGGTCGGCTCGCTGCTGAGACAACCGAGCCGTCAGATGTGGAAGTCTGTTGAGCACAATCACGTCGTCCTGGAACGGCCCGATCAGCCGAGGATGGGCAGCAAGTTGTTCAATCATCGCGTCGCTCCGCAACACCGCTTCAACCTGTTGAGCATAGGTCTGAATCGAACGGGAAGGCTCATCTCGCATGAACGGGCATTTGGTATCCCAACCAAGGAGCACTTCCTGCCCGGATTGGTCCCACATCAATGCCAAGGGATACAGCTGACAGTCCAACGGCCGGTGCTCGTAAATTCCGCACCGACCCGAGGGTGCATCAAACGCCGGACAGAGATACCCTTCACCACTCGGGCTTTTCACAAGATTGATCTGCGAGCCGGACTTGTTAGGGAAGTAGGAATGCGGTACGCCCTGTGCCACGGCTTCAGTGATTTCGCGCCTCGTAAAGTAGGGACGAAGAAAACTGTCGGCTTCCGGAAAACGGCAACAGACGTCGCAGCGGGAACAGGTCGCCCCCGGCACAAATTGCGGCAGAGCCTTCGTCATTCGTTTGGAATCCGCTGTATGAAGGACCACTGAGCACACATCATACGATGCGCATCACATAGTGGCAAGAACGTTCACATCCGACCGGTACGCCACTCCGGTTTCACCATATCCATAGGCAGCGAAAAGCCGGCCACTTGTCGACCTCTGTTGTGCATGTTAGCATCTGGCCCGTTGGAGCAGGGAAGATCTCCCCTGCTCGATTGATGCGAAGGTCAACCAGTAGGACTCGTTCTCTTGGGACCGACTGCCTCCCCCTGCACCGAGCTCGCAACTGACGCCGCGCGTGATCGCTGTGTCACCATTCGAACACGTCTATCTCACGCCAACCTCTTCGGCTCTCCATCGGCTGATCCCAGTTCTCATCAGGCCCCCACCCTACAGGCAACCACGACGTGGCGGGTGAGCCCCTGCCCCTTCTATGTATCTCCGGATCAACTGCAATTCTTCACGGCATTAGGGCCACAGCTGCTTTCATTCTATCGCGCCCTGAATCGGCTCTACAGCGAGAGCGTCAAAGGGAGACAGCCGGCCTGGGTGGCGGCCTATCTCGATTTAGGAAAACCAGACGCCCTCGTGCAGTACAGCCGGATGAAACGTTTTCGCGACGAGCTACCCGCCGTCATCCGTCCTGATGTCATTCCTACGGAAGACGGCATGGTGATCACCGAACTGGATTCCGTTCCGGGTGGGATCGGACTCACCGCTTGCCTTTCGCAGATCTACGGTGATCTTGAAAGCAGCCATTCCGGCCTTGTCGGAGGACGGGACGGAATGGTCCGTGGCTTTGCCCGCATGTTGCAAACCATTCGGCGGCAGCGCGAGGGCTGCATCGCGATCCTCGTTTCAGAGGAATCCAAGGACTATCGCCCGGAGATGTCTTGGCTGGCCGCTCAACTTCGGAACGAAGGCATCGCGGCCTGGTGCATTGAGCCTCGCGAGGTGATCTTCACGGAAGAAGGCCTTCGGTTGCGTATCGACGACAAAGAGCACCCCATTGCGGTTGTCTATCGGTTTTATGAGCTGTTCGACCTGTTGAATATTCCCAAGGCCGAGCTCATCCAATACGCCGGGAAAAAAGATCGTGTCTCCATCACTCCTCCCTACAAACCGGCGCTTGAGGAGAAATCCGCCTTTGCGCTCCTCCATCATCCCATCTTGAGGCCGTTCTGGGAACAATCACTGGGCTCCGACTGTTTGCGGCATCTGCAAGCGGTCATGCCCAAAACCTGGCTGCTCGACCCGACTCCGCTTCCGGCCATCGCCACGATTCCGGAGTTGTCCCTGAGAGGTCACGCGGTGGCAGAATGGGCCGCTCTCGAAGGAGCCACCCAAAAAGAACGCCATTTTGTCATCAAGCCGTCCGGATTTTCTGAACTCGCGTGGGGAAGCCGAGGGGTCTCGATCGGGCATGATCTGTCGCAGGCCGAATGGAGCCAGGCGCTTCGCAACGCACTCGCCGCCTTCCCGACGACACCCTACATCCTGCAAGAATTCCATAAGGGACGATTGTTTGACATGGATTTCATGGACGACGCCCCCCAGGCCATCGTCCGGATGTCTGGCCGCGCACGCCTATCTCCCTATTATTTCGTGTCCGACGGCACGGTCGAACTCGCCGGTATTCTGGCCACCGTCTGCCCGGCCGACAAGAAGATTCTTCACGGAATGAAGGACGCCATTATGGTTCCCTGCGCCGTGCGTCCCGAGTGATGAGCCCCTTCCCTTCTGCCATAAATTTGGCGTTTCACTTTCTCCCTGTTCCTGATAGCCTAATATGAGCATGGCGATGACCCTTTTTCATGTCGACTGGTGCCCGGACTGCCTTGTGGTGTTGCGCAAGTTGGCCGACCTGGGGTTGACCTATGACCCCGTCATCGTGCCGGATAGCAGACGGATGCGCACGCAGGTGTACGACGTCTCCGGTCAATACTATGTGCCTGTCCTGAAGGACGGAGATCTCGTTCTGACGGAAACCGCCGACATTTTGGCCTATCTGGATGAGCGTGCCAAAGCGGGCAGCGTGGGCCATCCAGCCTCCACCCAGTTTCACTCGCAAGCCCGCACCACACCAGACGAACCAAGCCCAGACGACGAGCATCCTTCTTGTCGGCTTAAGTAATCGACGAAGGTCAACCTATGGAAGACTGGCAGCAAGTTCTGGCAAAGAGCATCGTCAAACCGAAAGACCTGGCCAAACGGTTCGGCCTCGATGAACAAGAAGTCGAAGCCATTGTCGGCCCCTACCCCATGCGCATTACACCGACCGTCCTCGAGACGATCCGGTCGAAAGATGATGCGATCTGGAAACAGGTGGTCCCCGATGCGGCCGAATTAGATGACATCGCAGCGGACGACGATCCGCTCGAGGAAGACCTCATGAGCCCGGTTCCCCACCTCGTGCATCGCTACCCGGATCGCGCGCTGCTCATGGTCACCAACCAATGTCCGATCTACTGTCGATTCTGCACCAGAAAACGACTGGTTGGAAAACCGGGGTTTCTCAAGAAGGGTGAACTGGACCGCGCCATCCAGTACCTGCGTGAGCACAACGAAGTCCGTGATGTGATCCTGTCTGGGGGAGACCCGCTGCTGCTGCCCGATCATCTTCTTGAACGCATCCTGAAGGCGCTCCGGACGATCCCGCACTTGGAGCTCATCCGGATCGGATCCCGCGTCCCCGGCAGCTTACCGCAGCGCATTACGCCTCGACTCTGCGAAATCATAAGGCAGTACCACCCGATTTACATGAATCTGCACTTCAACCATCCCGATGAGCTGACACCGGAGGTGAAGGCGGCTTGCGGTCGCCTCGCTGATGCCGGGGTCCCACTCGGCGCGCAAACCGTCCTGCTCAAAGGAGTGAACGACGATCCTGACATCATGAAACGGCTCGTCCATCAGCTCCTCCTGGCGCGGGTGAAGCCCTATTACCTCTATCAAGCAGACCTAACTAAGGGAACGAACCATTTCCGGACGACGGTCGAAACGGGTCTGAGGATCATCAAGGCGCTCCAGGGCCATACCAGCGGCATGGCCGTTCCTCATTTTGTGATTGATGCACCGGGTGGAGGAGGCAAGATCCCCTTGCTTCCCGATAATTACCTGGTCCATCTGGATGAGGATGGTGCCGTGCTCCGCAACTACGAGAACAAGACCTTCCATTACCCCCAACCAAAGGCAGACGGTCGACGGGAACTCCCGATGGTCGGTGTGGGTTCCCCTGTCGATGAGGCGGAAGAGGCCTATGCGGCTTGCGGGGATAGCTACCCCGATCGCGACGGCTACGCCATGTGGGGGAACAGCTGCGGGGGAGATGCGGACGAGCTGTGATGACTCATTCACTCCGATCCGGGATTTTCCCCTATCAGGACATCCGGCGGTTGATCGCCGGAGGGGCCATCAGTGCCGCTCCAGCGATTGAGGACCGACAGATCCAACCGGCCAGTCTCGACCTCCGTCTTGGCCGCAAAGCCTACCGATTGATCAGCAGTTTCTTGCCGGAACTCTCGGCGATCTCCTCCCGCCTGAATGTCATGGACTTCTATCAGTCGGACCTCGTGATGTACGAAATGGATCTCAGCGACGGTGCCATTCTTGAAAAGGGCCACGTCTACCTGGTCCCTCTGCTGGAAGAATTGGCGCTCCCCACAACGATCCGCGCACGGGCGAATCCGAAAAGCACGACCGGCCGTCTGGATGTGTTCACCCGCGTGGTGACGGATCTCACGTCGGGATTCGATGAAATCCGAGCCGGCTATCGGGGGCAACTATTCCTCGAGGTCGTTCCCCGCTCGTTTGCCATCAAAGTCCGCACCGGACAGTCGCTGAACCAAGTCCGGTTTGTGCGCGGCGAGGCCACGGTTTCAGACCGATCGCTTCACACCCTCCATCGCGCGACGCCCTTGCTGTATCACAACGTGGCGCCCACCAAACGCATAGGCAGTCAAGACGTTCGCGCTGAACGGGGTCTGTTTCTTCGCATTGATCTCACCGGTGGGGATCAGCGAGAGTCCCGCGTGATCGGGTACCGCGCAAAAAAGAACAGTCATGTCATTGACCTCGAGAAAGTCGGGCATTATGCTGCAGCTGACTTCTGGGAGCCGCTCTACCGCCACCGCCACGACAGCTTGCTATTGGAGCCGGAAGAGTTCTATATCCTTGTGTCCAAAGAGCGCATCCGGGTGCCGCCAGGCTATGCTGCGGAAATGGTGGCCTACGAAGCGGCCTGCGGTGAACTGCGAACCCACTATGCCGGGTTTTTCGACCCGGGCTTCGGTTACGGCTCAAAGGGCGAGATCAAAGGCACCCAGGTCGTCCTGGAGGTTCGTCCGCACGACGTACCGTTTCTGATCCACGATGGGCAAACGTTTTTTAAGGTGCTGTACGAAACCATGATGGCCAACCCGACACAACTCTATGGATCAGGCTTAGGCTCATCGTACCAGCGACAGGCCCTCACACTCAGCAAACATTTCAAGATCTAACTATGGCTCCATCCGATCTACCCTCTCATCATGACGAACCCGCGCGTCCGTCGCCGCCTTCCGAACCGGAGGACCCACGCGGAAATGCTGACCACCAAATCCACGTCATCGGGCTGATGGTCGGCACGGCCTTGATGTTTATCGGATTTCTCAATGTGTTTCTTTCCATCAGCGGCGGGTTTGAGATTAATATCGTGCCGTTTCTGATCTATTTTGGCGGCCTCGCGGTCTGGGCTAATGCCGCGGTCGAAACGCCGGCCATTCGGTATAGTGTCATGGCAACGGCCGTCCTGTTGGCCTTGGGACTCTTTCAATATGGTGAAGTCCTGTTTTGGCACAAACAAGTGCTGTTTTGGGCCACCATCATCATCGTCATGTATTTCATGTTCGTCGAGCCCAAGAAGCCGACCACCTGAGCGTAATGAATTCTGCTAGATGACGATCTCCGTCATCATTCCAACTCTGAATGAAGAACAGGTCCTCGGGCAGACTCTGGCCGACCTCCCCTCCACTCACACGAGTGAAATCATTATTGTTGATGGAGGTAGCACCGATCGCACGCTCGCAATTGCAAATACCTTTTGCGCGCACACACCCAAGGCTCAGCTCGTGCGAGCACCGACCGGACGAGCGCGTCAGATGAACGAGGGAGCGAAAGCCAGCCGTGGAGACATTCTACTTTTCTTGCATGCCGACACGCAGGTGGTAGAGGAAGCTCCTCGGATCATTGAATCGGCGCTGGCAAATCCTGCCGTTGTGGGAGGACGATTCGACGTCCGATTCGACACGCGTTCCGGTTGGGGAAGTATCATTGGGACACTCATGAACTGGCGTTCCCGCACGAGCGGCATCGCCACGGGTGATCAGGCCATCTTTGTCCGCCGCCACATTTTCGAACGACTTGGGGGCTTTGCGGACATCCCGCTGATGGAAGACATTGAATTCAGCCGACGACTCAAACGAGCCGGGTCGACTGTGGCACTTCGCCAAACGGTCACCACCTCTTTTCGACGATGGGAGCAGCAGGGCCCCCTGAGAACCATCCTCTTGATGTGGACGTTGCGATTCCTCTATTGGGCCGGCGTCAACCCCTCACGGTTGAACCGATGGTATAAAGTGGTTCGGTAGATCGTGAAGTGTACGGCGTAAGGGGGTAGGCGATATGAACAATAGAACGACAAAACTCTCGGAAGGCAAACAATCCACCAATCCAAAATCGCTTCACGCTTCACGTCTCACGTCTCACGCTGCCCTCGTGATTTTTGCCAAAGCGCCCATACCTGGCCAAGTGAAGACACGACTCTGCCCGCCTCTGACGCCAGACGAAGCCGCCACGCTCCACGGAAGTTTTGTCCTCGATACGCTGGAACGAACAAAGCTCGCCACGACAACGCTCAAATTG
>JAHBWO010000033.1 GCA_019636945.1 Nitrospira sp.
CTCACAGGAAAAGATCGCTGAGCGGCAAACGTGGCACACCTTTATTCCCTATACGGACCGTATCGACTATCTCCAGGGCGTGCTGAATGAAATGCCGTACTGTCTTGCGGTTGAGCGATTGGCAGGCATTACCGTTCCGCCGCGGGCGCAAGTCATCCGTGTCATGATGTCCGAGTTCTATCGAATCGCCAGTCATCTCGTCTGGTACGGGACCTTCGCCGGGGATGTGGGCGCGTTATCACCCGTGTTTTACATGTTCAATGATCGAGAGCGCATCCTCTCGATCGTCGAAGCTGTTTGTGGCGGTCGGATGCATCCGAATTGGCTCAGGATCGGTGGGGTTGCGCGAGATCTTCCGGTTGGGTGGGACCAGCTGGTTCGTCAGTTCATTGATTGGTTCCCGGAACGACTTGACGACTATGAGCGACTGGTTATGGACAATCCGATTCTGAAACAACGGACTGTCGGGATTGGGGTCTTATCGCTCGAGGATGCGATTGCGTGGGGTGCTACTGGTCCGATGCTCAGAGCCTGCGGTTTGCCGTGGGATTTGCGAAAGGTCCGTCCCTATTCCGGCTATGAGCAGTTCGACTTTGAGGTGCCGACGGCATCGAATGGTGACTGTTATGACCGAGCGGTGGTGCATATGCTGGAGTTGCGCCAGTCGCTCAGAATCATTCGTCAGTGTCTCAATTCCATGCCATCCGGTCCCTATACGTCGCTTGATCCTCTCGCCACACCGCCGTTGAAGCAGCACACGATGCAAGACATTGAAACACTCATCAACCACTTTGTCGGGGTGAGTTGGGGACCGATTCTGCCTCCAGGCGAAGCGGAAGTCTCAACAGAATCGTCCAAGGGTCAGACCAGTTACTACCTGACGAGTGATGGGTCGCAGTTCTCATACAGGACGAGAATCCGTACGCCCTCGTTTGCCCACATTCAGATGGTGCCGCTCATGGCGAAGGGCGAACTGCTCTCGGATCTCCTGGCCGTGCTTGGCAGTGTGGACTATGTGTTGTCGGACGTGGATCGGTGAGTGGCTGTGTTTCGAGTTTCGGGTTTTGAGTTTCATGTTGTGAAATAACCTGACACCTCAAACTTGAAACCAGAAACTAGGAACGAGAGACGTCATGCTGACTGAGATCGAACGCCGGGAGCTGGAAGATGCCGTGAAACATTACCCTGAGAAACGGGGGGCGGCCATCGATGCTCTGCTGACTGTCCAGCGCCACCGTGGATGGATTTCTGATGAGTCGCTTCTGGATATCGCACAGTTTCTTGAGATCACGGCCGAGGATCTCGACAGCATCGCCACGTTCTACAACCTGGTGTTTCGGAAACCTGTCGGCCGGCATGTAGCCTTCGTGTGTGACAGCATCAGCTGTTGGATCAAGGGGTGCGAGCAGGTGCAAGAGCAGATCAAGAACCTCTACGACGTGGATCTTGGACAGACGACCTCTGATGGACGTCTGACTGTCTTGCCGATCGCATGTTTGGGACATTGCGAACGGGCCCCGGCGATGATGATTGATCAAGATGTATACGGCGAGGTGGCGCCAGAGAAAATGGAAAACATTATGGATAAATACCAATAGTGCAAATTAGCAATTTATAAGTATTGATAGTTATTGAGTAGATATATTTAAACAGATATTAAAAACTAATGAATATTGAGAGACCGATTACTCAACATCTGCGTCCTGATGGGAATCCAAGGTTCCTGCGAGAGTACGTCGCGACCGGGGGGTATCGAAGTCTCCAGCGGCTTGGGACCGAACTGGCTCCCAAGGATGTGCAACGGCTGGTCGGCGAATCAGGGTTACGCGGCAGGGGTGGTGGAGGGTTCCCCACCGGTACCAAGTGGAGCTTCGTCCCGATGGGACCTGATGCGCCGAAACCAAAGTATATCGTCGCCAATGGCGATGAAATGGAGCCAGGCACATTTAAGGATCGCGTGCTGATGGAAGGGGACCCTCATGGGCTGGTCGAAGGCATGATCATGGCCGGGTATGCCCTCGACGCCGAGGTCGGCTACATCTTCTTGCGCGGAGAATATCACCTGTCCGCCCAGCGTCTGAATCAGGCCATTGCGGAGGCCTATGCGGAAGGATATCTCGGGAAGCCGCTCCCTGGGACAACCTTTCGCTTTGACCTCCATCTCCATTCCAGCGCAGGGCGGTACATCTGTGGTGAGGAAACAGCACTGATCAATGCATTGGAAGGCAAGCGGGCGGTTCCTCGAGCGAAACCTCCCTTCCCACAGACGGTCGGTCTATGGGGGCAGCCCACCATCGTGCAGAACGTCGAAACGCTCTACAACATTCCCCACATCATCAATCACGGCACCGACTGGTATCGCCGCTTGAGTCGGACTAAGGACGGTGGCACCAAGATCTACGGCATCAGTGGTCGCGTGACGAATCCCGGGTGGTGGGAGTTGCCGCTCGGAACTACCGCGCGTGAAATCTTGGAACGACACGGCGGGGGGATGGCCGATGGCGTTCGCTTTCGTGGGTTGTTGCCCGGTGGAATCTCAACCTCCTTCATGATCGAGGAACACCTGGATCTCCCTCTGGACTTTTCTTCATTCCCGCCGGATGTGGGTCGTCTTGGCACGGGGACCATGATCATCCTGGATGACCAGACATGCCCTGTTGGATTCGTCCTGAACCTTGAAAAGTTCTTTGCTCGCGAGTCTTGTGGCTGGTGCACCCCATGCCGGGAGGGGTTACCGTGGGTGGCAAAACTCTTGATGGCGTTCGAGGAAGGACACGCAACCAGCGATGATCTATCGCTGCTTGAGATGCACACCAAATGGCTGGCGCCAGGGCATACCTTCTGTGGTCTGGCACCGGGAGCGATGGCCCCGCTGCAGTCAGCCCTAAAGTATTTTCGAGAGGACTTCGAGCGACACATTGCCATCGGTGGATGTCCGTGGAGCAAGAAGTCGGCCCAGCAGAGGGTCTTGGTCTAGGCCTATGGCGATCATCATCGTCGATAATCAGTCGTATACCGTGGATGAGAAGCAGAATCTCCTTGCTGCCTGTCTCGGCCATGGGTTGAATGTGCCCTACTTCTGCTGGCACCCGGCGATGGGATCGGTCGGGGCGTGCAGGCAGTGTGCGGTGAAACAGTTCAAGGACGATCGTGATCAGTCCGGGCGGCTGGTGATGTCCTGCATGACGCCGGCGACTAACGGCACGCGTATCTCGATCGATGATCCTGAGGCCAAGGCCTTTCGGGCATCCGTCATCGAGTGGCTGATGGTAAACCATCCGCACGACTGTCCGGTGTGTGATGAAGGCGGGGAGTGCCATTTGCAAGACATGACGGTCATGACCGGACATGTTTACCGACGCTCTCGCTTCCCGAAGCGAACCCATCGCAATCAGAACCTCGGTCCGTTCATTCGTCATGAGATGAACCGGTGTATCCAATGCTATCGCTGCGTACGGTATTACCGGGACTATGCGGGTGGGCGAGACCTCAATGTCTTTGGGGCGCACGACGCCCTGTACTTCGGTCGGGAGCAGGACGGCACCTTGGAAAACGAATTCAGCGGGAATCTGGTGGAAATCTGTCCGACCGGTGTATTCACCGACAAAACCTTCTTTCATCACTATACGAGGAAGTGGGATTTGCAATCGGCCCAATCAATTTGTCCGCATTGCAGTCTTGGTTGTAACACCACCGCCGGTGAACGGTACGGCACGCTGCGTCGAATTACGAATCGGTTTAACAGCCAGGTGAACGGCTACTTTTTGTGCGACCGGGGACGGTTCGGCTACGAATATGTCAACAGCGACCATCGTATCAAACGTCCTCGTGTGCGATCGGGGCCTGACCGTACTCAGCCGGGAATGCCGGAGGGGGTGCCAAAGACACTAGAATTCGCAGCGGACCGGTTACGACAGGCTCGTGGGATCGTGGGCATTGGGTCACCTCGTGCGTCGCTCGAGGCCAATGTGGCTCTTCAATCTCTCGTCGGATCGCAGCAATTTTATCAAGGGATCGATGAGCAGGAACGTCAACTGCTGTCTATGATCCTGAACATCTTGAGGGCCGGACCGGTTTCATCTGCGTCTATTCATGATGCAGAACAAGCTGACGCGGTCCTTGTCCTTGGGCCTGATCTCTTGAATGAGGCCCCACGCCTGGCCCTGGCGCTCTTGCAGTCCATCCGCCAACAGCCGATGGAACGCGTGGATGAACTCAAGATTCCGCAGTGGGACGAGGCGGCGATACGCAATGCCGTGCAGAACCGGCGCGGCCCCCTCTTCCTCGCGGGGTATCAGCGTACCTGGCTCCATGCCTATGCCACGGAGTCCTATTTCGCCGCGCCGGATGATCTCGCCCGGTTGGGATTCGCTGTGGCGGGCACCATCGGGCAGGGGGCACCGTCCGTTCCTGATCTCAGTCTCGAGGTTAAGGGTCTTGCGCAGCGCATTGCCGAGTCTCTGACCCATGCACAACACCCGTTGATTATTGCCGGAACGGGTAGTGGGTCTCAGGCGACGATTGAAGCGGCTGCCAATGTTGCTTGGGCGCTGCATCAACAAGGGAAACACCCACGGCTCAGTTTCGTGCTTCCTGAGGCGAATAGCGCGGGTCTCGCCTTGCTCGGTGGAAGAAGCTTGCGTGATGCGTTCGACTCAATCAGTCAAGGGAAGGCCGATACGGTGATCGTGCTGGAGAACGACTTATATCGCCGGGCGGACCAGGCGACCGTCGATGCTTTTCTTGGCAAGGCCCGCACGGTGATGGTCATCGACTCACTTGAGCATCGCACGGCGGCCCATGCCGACATTCTCCTCCCGGCCGCCACTGGACCGGAATCCGATGGGACCTTTGTGAATAACGAGGGGAGAGCTCAACGGTTTTACCAAGTCTATATTCCGCAAGGGGAGGTCATTGAAAGCTGGCGATGGCTGAAAGACCTTGCCCGTGCACAATCACAGCAGGCGGACGTCGGGACCGGAATCGCCGCTTGGAATAGCTTCGACGATGCAGTGTCTGCCACGGCGACGGCTGCTCCGGAACTGGCACGGGTCGGCGAGGTCGCCCCGTCGGCGAGTTTTCGTCTGGTTGGTCAAAAACTCCCCAGGCAGTCTGAACGATATAGTGGCCGTACGTCGCTACTCTCTCATCTGACCATGCATGAGCCTCCTCCCCCAGTCGACCAGGACTCGCCTCTGGGATTCACGATGGAGGGATACCGAGGACCGCTGCCCTCACCGTTGATTTCTCAGTTCTGGGCTCCTGGCTGGAATTCTATCCAGGCGGTGAATACCTATCAGGATGAAGTCGGTGGGCCGTTACGCGATGAAATGCCGGGGGTGAGACTGATCGAGCCGGTTGCAACGAAAACACCTGCCTGGTTCACCTCCATTCCACGTGCGTTTCAGCCGGCTGATCGGCAATGGTTGCTGCTTCCCCTCTCCGCCGTGTTTGGAAGCGACGAACTCAGCAATCGATCTCCGGCGATTGCGGAACGGATTGTCCGGCCTTTCTTGTCCGTGCACCCATCCGATGGAGCACGGGTGGGGCTTGATGACCACAGCACGATTGATCTGGCGTGGCAGGGGACAACGTACTCTCTTGCTGTTCATTTCGAGTCTTCCACTCCGGTGGGGACGGTCGGTCTCTCGCTGGTACCTGAGGTATGCGGCGTCAGACTACCGGCGTGGATCGATCTGTTTGAGGCGATCAAGAGCGAACGAAAGCGCAGGGCGGCATGATCGATTGGAGCCACACCGCATTGACCATCGCCGTCATTCTAGGCAGCTGCTTGACCTTGGCGGGGATGATGATCTGGCTTGAACGGCGACTGCTCGGGGTCTGGCAGGAACGATACGGCCCAAACCGTCTCGGACCAGGCGGATGCCTGCAATCATTGGCGGATATGATCAAGATTTTCACGAAGGAAGACTGGATCCCGCCCTTCGCCGACAAAGCAGTGTTTGTGATCACCCCGGCCATCGTCGTGATCACCGCCCTCATGTCGTTTGCCGTGGTGCCGGTTGCGCCTGATTTCGTGGTCGCTGACCTCAATGTCGGGGTTCTGTTCTTCTTGGCCATGTCGAGCCTCGCTGCCTACAGTGTCATCATCGGAGGCTGGGCTTCCAATAACAAGTTCGCGTTTCTCGGCAGCCTTCGGGCGATCGCACAGTTGTTGAGTTACGAAGTCTTTATGGGGCTGTCGCTGATGGGCACGGTGCTCTTGGCGGGATCATTCAACCTGAGCGACATTGTCGAGGCCCAACGGCATCAATGGTTCGTGATTCCTCAATTTTTCGGGTTTCTTTGTTTTTTCATGGCAGGACTGGCTGAAGCCCATCGCACCCCGTTCGACATGCCTGAGGCGGAGGCTGAGCTTGTCGCCGGCTACCACTCGGAGTACAGCGGGATGAAGTTCGGGATGTTTTTTGTGGGCGAATATCTCAGCATCCTGCTGCTCTCGGCCATGACCGTCATTCTCTTCTTCGGTGGGTGGCACGGACCCTGGTTGCCGCCGGCTGTCTGGTTTGGCTTGAAGATGTTCGGGTTCATCGTCCTGATCATCCTCATTCGGGCGACGTGGCCACGGTTTCGCTTTGATCAGTTGCTGACGTTCGGCTGGAAGGTTGTGATGCCGCTGGCGTTGATCAATCTCTTGCTGACTGGTGGTGTCGTGTTGTGGAAAACCGGAGCATCGGAACTCTCGATGTTGCCGTGAACCCGGATCGGATTGAGTACGAAGGGGAGTGAGACTGTTAAAGGACCATACGACGTATGATGAGCATATGGCTATATGCCCGTAATCTGATCGTCGGGTTATGGATCGTCTTCAAACGGACCTTTACGAAGCCGGTCACGGTCCAGTATCCGGAGGAGCGCCCCTACTTACCTCCGCGCTGGCGCGGACGAATCGTTCTGACCAGAGATCCTGACGGAGAGGAGCGCTGTGTCGCGTGCTACCTGTGTTCTGCGGCTTGTCCTGTCGATTGCATCGCGCTTCAGGCCGCGGATAATCCAGATGCTCATGAACGGCGTTATCCGGAATTCTTTCGGATTAACTTTTCCCGCTGCATCTATTGTGGAATGTGTGAGGAAGCCTGCCCGACCCATGCGATTCAGCTCATCCCAGATTTCGAACAGAGCGAATACGCACGTAGGAATCTCGTCTACGAGAAGGAAGATCTTCTCATCAGCGGGACGGGCAAGTATCACGACTATAATTTTTATCGAGTTGCCGGCGTGAGGACTCTCACCAAAGCTAAAGGGCAAGGTGCGAACGAGCTTCCACCGGTGGATGTGCGGAGTTTGATGCCCTAGGGAAGGAGAGCGTATAGCAAATGGCGTATAGCACACGCAGCTCATCACTCTTTCCGTGTTAGCGCCATAAGCCATAAGCCATACGCCATAAGCTCTTTATGGAAGTACTCTTCTACATTGCTGCCGCTGTGACGTTCTTAGCGACGCTGCGCGTCATCACGCATCTACATCCCGTTCACGCGCTGCTCTATCTGGTCGTGGCGCTGATTGCGCTGGCGCTGATTTTCTATCTATTGGGGGCTCAATTTGCCGCCGCGCTGGAGATCATCATTTATGGCGGTGCCATCATGGTGCTCTTCATCTTTGTCGTGATGCTCCTCGGGCCGCTCGCGGTTGAACAGGAACGGGCTTGGCTGACGCCCACCGCATGGGTCGGGCCCAGTATCCTGGCTCTGATACTTCTGGGTGAGGTGGGATACCTCATTGCTGTCGGGGACCATACGGTGAGCGTTGTCGCAGAAACCAGGCAGAAAGGCATCTCCATCGCCCTCTATGGGCCCTATATCATCGGAGTGGAATTGGCGTCCATGCTGTTGCTGCCTGGTTTGATCGGTGCCTATCACTTGGGGCGTCGTCTATCGAGAGAGGGTCGTTGATGTTGAGCACACCCGCATTGGTGTTGGCTATCATGTTGTTTGGTCTTGGATTGATCGGCTTATTGAGTCGACGGAACATTCTGTACATGTTGCTGTCCCTCGAAATCATGCTGAATGCCGCGGCGCTTGCCTTCATCGCCGGAGGGGCTCGGTGGGGACAAGTCGATGGGGAAATCATGTTTTTGTTCATCCTCACCCTTGCTGCGGCTGAAGTTTCTGTGGCACTGGGGATTGTGCTGCAGCTGTCCCATCGGTTTCGAACATTGGATGCCGATGCATTCTGCGAATTGAGAGGATAGTGACGTGAAGCGTCGCTCGTGAAGCGTCGCTCGCTTCCGAGATACGAAATACGAAGGACGAAAGACGCGAATGCTCAATCTACTGTGGCTTATTCCTGTCCTTCCGCTTGCTGGCTTTCTGCTGTTGGCTCTGTGCGGCGGGCGATTGAGCCGGCACCAGATCGCGTGGGTCGGGCGCGGTTCAGTGGGGACGGCAGCCGTGACGACCGCACTGGTCGCCGCAGATTTCTTCCGCACCTTTCCTGATCAAGAGTCCTACCGGCAAACGCTCTGGAATTGGATCGATACGTCCGGGATGACGGTTGGGATCTCTTGGTACCTGGATGCGCTTGCGCTCTTGATGGTGGCGGTGATCACCGTCGTCGGCTTCTTGATTCATCTGTACTCCGCCGAATACATGGCGCACGACGATGGGTACGCCAGGTTTTTTGCCTATATGAATCTGTTCGTCTCCGCGATGCTCACGCTGGTGTTGGCGGATAATCTGTTGCTGCTCTACCTAGGGTGGGAAGGGGTGGGGCTCTGCAGCTATCTGTTGATCGGCTTCTGGTATCGGGAACCGGAATACGGCACCGCCGCGCAGAAAGCCTTTATCGTGACACGGATTGGAGATACGGCGTTTGCCGTCGGGCTCTTCATCCTGTTCACGCAATTGACGAGCTTGTCGATCCAGGAAGTCCAGAGTCGTGCCGTGGAAGCCTGGCCGGTGGGCTCGAACCTAGCCATGATCGTCGCGGTACTCTTCTTGATCGGTGCGGTTGGAAAGTCGGCGCAATTGCCGCTTCAGGTGTGGCTACCTGACGCCATGGCTGGTCCCACGCCGGTCAGTGCGCTCATCCATGCGGCCACGATGGTCACGGCTGGGGTCTACCTCATTGCCAGGATGCATCATCTGTTTGCCCTTGCACCGATGGTGCAAGAGGTGATCGCGGTGCTTGGCCTGGTGACATTGCTCCTGGCGGCCTCCAGCGCGCTCGTTCAGCGTGACATTAAGCGGGTGCTCGCCTATTCCACGATGAGCCAGATCGGCTATATGTTTCTCGCGCTCGGCGTCGGTGCCTGGTCTGCCGCGCTCTTTCATTTTCTGACCCATTCCTGCTTCAAAGCTTTGCTCTTCCTTGCGGCTGGGTCCGTGATCCACAGCCTCCACCACGAACAGGACATTTTCAAGATGGGTGGTCTCCGGAAACAGCTGCCCTGGACCTTTTGGACGTTTCTGATCGGGGCTGCAGCCATGTCCGGTGTCCCCCTCATCACATCGGGGTTTTACAGCAAAGATTGGATCCTCTGGTCGGTCTGGGCTTCACCTCTTAGCCACCAGTGGATCTGGTTCGGCGCAGTGTTCGGGGCCATGCTGACCGGCCTCTACAGCTTCCGACTGATCTTTCGCGTCTTTTTCGGAGAGGTTCGTACGACACCGA
The DNA here is from genome assembly GCA_019636945.1 of Nitrospira sp. GTDB lineage: Bacteria > Nitrospirota > Nitrospiria > Nitrospirales > Nitrospiraceae > Nitrospira_D. The sequence continues at coordinate 9,634 of JAHBWO010000033.1, forward strand.
CGGGTGAATCGGGTTGGGCCATGCGTGGGCCGCTGGTGGTGTTGGCGTTTCTGGCGATCACCATCGGTTTTCTTGAGATACCCCACACGCTCGGGCATGTCACGCTGTTCAGTGACTACCTGTCACACGCACTGCCGACGACGGACCTGCTGCCAGACATAGACGAGGGGAGTGAGGGGCGCGAGCAACTGGCCGTCACCGTCGCGGCTCTACTCGGAGTTGGCCTGGCTGCACTTCTGTTTTTGCCAGGTTCTCTGTTAGCCACACGATGGGCCGATCAATCCACGGAGCATCCTTCCATGACGTTGCTGCAAGGAGGCTGGGGATTCGATCGACTGTATGATCGCTTGTTCGTGCGGCCTTGGTTCACCCTGACTCGACGTCCACACGATATGCTGGATCGTGGCTACGAGTGGCTTGCGGTGTGCGCCGAGTCCTGCCATGGCTGGATGAGTCTTACTCAGACGGGGCATGTTCGCTGGTATGCCGCTACGATTGCAGTTGGAACGCTGATGTTACTTGGATTATTCGCACTATGAGTCTTTGGCTGCTCATACTGATCCCCATCCTTGCCGCGCCCTTCGCCTGGATGGCCCAGGAACGATCTCGTTCGGCTCCTCGTTGGGTCACAATTGTGGCCTTGTCTGTTGATGGCCTTCTCGCGCTGTTCATCGGGATCGGAAATCACGCAGTTCAGGCCTCTGGCCATGTGGCATGGCTCGTAGAAAGTTACATCAGTTGGATTCCCCGCTGGGGTATTAGTCTGCATCTCGGTCTTGATGGGCTCAGCCTCATTCTGATCGTCTTGACGGCCGTCGTCGGCGTCGTCGCGACGATGGCCTCCTGGACAGAAATTCAGAACCGCGTCGGACTCTTTCACTGTAATGTCCTTCTGGCTCTGGGCGGTGTGATTGGGGTGTTTTTGGCGATTGATCTGTTTCTGTTCTTCTTTTTTTGGGAACTCATGCTGGTTCCTATGTATCTACTGATCGTGATCTGGGGCCATGCCCAGCGCAGGCACGCCTCATTTAAGTTCTTCTTGTTTACCCAGGCCGGGAGCTTGGTATTGTTGGTGGCAATCGTGGCCCTCGCGCTTCTGCATCAGCAGGCTACGGGCAACCCAAGTTTCGACTATGCGGACTTGATGGAACTGACCTTGAGTCCCGAGATGGCCCGATGGTTGATGCTGGCCTTTCTCATCGGGTTTCTTGTGAAGCTCCCGGCTCCTCCTTTTCATACCTGGCTGCCGGACACCTACACTGAGGCACCGACGGGCGCCACGATCATTCTCTCAGGGATCTTGGCGAAAACCGGCGCCTATGGTCTGTTACGGTTCACGATTCCGATGTTTCCCGAAGCGATGCACGAATTCACGCCGATCGCGATGGGACTAGGGGTAGTCGGGATTCTCTATGCCGCGGTGTTGGCCTGTGCCCAAACGGATATCAAGCGACTGGTGGCCTACAGCAGCATCAGCCACATGGGGTTTATCCTGCTCGGCGCCTTCGCCGGGACCGAATTGGCCTTACAAGGGGTTGTGATGCAGATGGTGGCGCATGGGTTGAGTACCGGCGGCCTCTTCCTGTTGGCCGGTGCTCTGGAGGAGCGATACCAGACGAGAGAGATGGGCCACATGGGAGGACTGTGGGCGGTGACGCCACGTCTGGCCACGATGGCGCTCGTTTTTGCCTGTGCGTCATTGGGGTTGCCGGGGATGGCCAATTTCATCGGCGAGTTTCTGATCCTGTTCGGTTCCTATGCGACTCAACCGATCATGATCATCCTGGCTTCGCTAGGGATGGTCATGGCCGCCATTTACTCATTGGGGATGATGCAACGCACCTTCTTTGGGCAGCAGCAAGACACCCGTTCGGTGCAGGACCTGTCGAATGTCGCTTTTGGAACCGTTTTATTGATCGCAGCCCTGCAGATCTGTTTGGGACTGTATCCGAGGGTCGTGTTGAGCACGGCTCAACCGGTTATGAAGCAACTAGTACAAGCTGCAGCGTCGTCACCCACGATGCTCCATCCACTGTCAGAATCCTTGCTGTCATCCCATCTCACGACCTCACAGGGGAGCACCCCATGATTCTCCAAGATTTCATTGTCCTGTCACCTATCCTTACCCTTGGAGCATTTGCCCTTGTGACGATGCTTGCCATTGCCTTTCAGCGACACCATGCCCGCATTGCGACCTTCGCATTTCTCTCATGTCTCTTCACACTGGCGACAGTACCCTGGGCGGCCTCGGCAGCCCCACGAACGGTGACGACCTTGCTAGTCGTGGATCGACATGCGCTGTTATACATGGGGCTGATATTGACGGCCACGATGGTCATCATCGCCTTGTCGTACCGATATTTGATTGTCCAGTTTCGTGAAGAGGAAGGGGTAGAGGAGTACTATCTGCTCCTTCTGCTGGCCACTTTCGGGGGATTGGTCCTCACCACGGCGGCACACTTCGTCTCGTTTTTCCTTGGGTTCGAACTCCTTGGTCTGTCCCTCTGTAGTCTGATCGGCTACTTGCGCACGCGACGGCATCCGCTCGAAGCTGCGGTGAAATATTTGCTCTTGTCCATCACCGCGTCAGCCCTTCTCTTGTTCGGTCTCGCGCTGTTGTATTTCGAAAGCGGCGCCATGACCTTTCAGGGGGTGGGAGCCATCCTGAAACAGGCGCATTCCGTGTCTGCCCTGTGGCTGGGAGGATTAGTCCTGGTGCTCGTCGGAATCGCTTTGAAGCTCGGACTCGCCCCGTTTCATATGTGGATTCCCGATGTCTACCAGGGAGCGCCCACGCCCATCACGACCTATATCGCGACCGTCTCTAAGGCCGCGTTGGTGGCGCTGCTCCTACGGTTTGCGACTGAGGTGGGTGTGTTAGAACTCCCGGCCGTGGCCCATCTGTTCAGCCTTCTGGCCGTGGTGTCCATGGTCACAGGGAATGTCCTGGCGCTCCTGCAACAGAATGTGAAGCGGCTCCTTGCCTATTCCTCCATCGCTCACTTTGGCTATGTGCTGGTCGCGCTGTTAGCCGGTGGTCCTCCGGCTGCTGAGGCCGTTACCTTTTATGTGATCGTCTACTGTGCCATGTCGTTAGGTGCCTTTGGTGTAGTGACGGTGTATTCGAGCGAGGGAGGGGACAAGAATCGTGTCGAGGACTATCAAGGTTTATTTTGGACCAGACCCTGGCTCGCCGCGATGTTGGCACTGAGCCTGCTGTCGTTAGCAGGGATTCCGGTAACGGCGGGATTCATCGGAAAGTTTTATGCAATCGCGGCCGGAGTTGACGCCGGCCTCTGGTGGCTTGTCCTGGCGCTGATCGCCAACAGCGTCGTCAGCCTCTACTATTACCTTCGACTGATCGTGACATTGTTTGGTGAGGCACCGGCAACGCTTCCTGAAGCACAGACCGTGCAGAAACCAGTGTTTGTCAGTTGGACGACCGTCTGCTCACTCGGTTTCGTCGCCTCGATCATCCTCGCACTAGGTGTCTATCCAGAACCGCTAATGGAGCTCATCCGACATTCTGTCAGCAATCTGCTCATGGTTGCTGTGCAGAGACCATGATCCAGTACTTGCGCCATTGGCGGGGGTTGCATGAGTCGAGCAGCAGGGTAGAGACTCACGCATAGCCATTCTCTCCTACAGCCCCATTGAGGCTATATAATCAACGCCATCGTTTATCTGAGTGATCAGCAGGTGTGCCGGGGAAACTCTGGAACAATCGGCCTAACGTTCAAAATCACCGGCCTGCGCAGCTTTTTGCGCAGGTCGGGTGGATTGCTGAGTTAGCCAACATTAGATTTGCCAAGGTTGCATACGGAACAAAGCGTTTGTAGGTTTTTAAGAACAGTTTCTTCCCCCTTGCTCCACGGAACGATGTGATCGACATGAAGCTCAACGCCGGGAGTGAGTGCGGGGCTCGCGCCGCACCCACAGCAGCAGAAGCGGTCACGTTGGAGTACATGCCAACGAAGACGAAGCGAAGGATCACGCCCGGTGCGCCGGGAGGGTGTTACGCCAGCAGATCCAGTGGGCGATTCAGCGCCTGCACCGTTTGCGAAACTTACGAAGGCTTCAAGAGCTGCTGTCCAAGAACCGAACCGGCGATTGTATGGGGTTTGGGAGATAACGGAGGGCGGCGATGCTAGTTCACTGCGCCGAGGCTGGCGCCCGAAGTGCTACCAGAGCACAAGCAGGTTTTCGAAAAGCCTTTCGTCCGAAATGTTGACCTCGTTCGAAATTGATAAACCGGCCAATCTGAGCGCATTGTTCCAAGAACCGAACCGACGAATAAGAGTGCTGTAGTCGAATGTTCCGAGGGATCCGTAAGTCTTTTGCGGCACGGTGTCAGAACTGAGAGTTGTGGCGACTCGTTGCAGGTCGGCGATCAACTCCTCGTCGGAGACGGGAGCGCCAGAGACACGGGATAGTTTGAACGGAGGCTCGGCCATGTGGGCTAACAATGTTTGGGCCGATCCGCATAAGAGCCTGATTGGCCGGTTACTGTCCGTTTAATGAGCGGTCGGTCTGAAGCTTCAAGTTAGGCAGAAATGGTCTGCACAACCAGTGGCAGTTTGCTGAGTGTGAGCTGTTTCAGCTCGACCTTTTGGCTCGCGTTGTCGATGTCGATCCCCACAAGATGTCCCGCGGCATCGTGATCGAGAACGACACCTTCAGTGATCTCTCGACTTTCGGCGCTCGGTTGCTCTGAAAGATCGATATACAGTGAATCGGTATCAGGATAATAATTGAGCTTCACGGCTTGAACCCTCTGTCTGGAAAAGCGTTGTGTATTGTGGTCTTATCTTCGAGGGTGATCACCCTCAATATCCTTCCCTCAAGCTCCTCAATCCTACCCCAGAATCGGTAACGGTTTCCCTCTTGAGGCTCGCTTCGTAGCGCGTTCTCAAGAACGCGCATGCACCACTCCTTCTCCAAGTACGGACCTTTCCGCAATACTTCCTTTTCGAAATATTCGGTGAAGGTGTACTGCACCATCGACCACACAATAGCGCATTCCCACAGGACTCGCCAGTCTTCGGCCTAACGCCTCCCTGCTAGAGGGAGGCGTCGTTTGGACGAGGGTTTAGGCCTCTCTCGCGACTGAGCATAGAAATGAGGATAGGCAGGTTTCCCAGATGGGCGAAGATCTATGCAACATCCATTGCGCGGCGGCTCTGAGCACACGAGGATGAGCTGCACGGTTTGACAACCGTGGTTTCTAGCTTAGGAGCGTGAACTGAAAAGAGCCTAAGGCGGCTCAATTCATCGGAATGATCGTTGCCGAGACTTCGTTGGGCAGTAACAAGGTGGCCACGGCGCGATTCTGTTCGTCTGGTTGGATCAACGCGAACAAGGGCACTGGCTGCGGTACTTCGCCAGGTGGCAGGGCCAGCATGGCCGGAAAGTCGATCAACGGCGACAGCGTCGTCTGGCTCGCGATGCGGAGGCGAAAGGCCATCAATACATCACGCAACCGTTGAGCTTTCTCTTCATCAGAGATCGACTCACTGGGTGCAATCCCGATCTCCCAGAGGGGCTTCGTGACCGTGACGGGGAATGTCAGTCCGAGCTTTTGCGCGACCGTCGACACATCAATCAACAATCCGGCTTGGATAGCCTGTTGGCGATTGGCGGTCAGCTGTTTGGCTGACACATCGGTGACTGGTTCCAGTTGATTCTCGAATGTTGCCGATTGTTCAGGCTTCGGCTTTTCTACCATCGGAGCCGGCACTGGAGACTCCGCTTGAACTTGATTGCCTGGGCTGTTTTCATCCCCTCCGACAATAGGCTCATCCGGAAGAGAAGGAAGCGCATGGATGAGTCCTTCGTAGACTCGCTTGGCCGCTTCAGACCAAGTGGGATTCAATGGGCGACCGGCAAAAGCCGCGTCTGCAGCCTTTCGTTCATCATGAGTCAATGTTCGTGGAGTGCGTGTTGTATCCATGGTAGTGGAGATAATCCCGGACACCCGCAAGTCAAGGGGCGACTCGGATTGGCGGTGGGCTATCATAGAGAAAACACAATGACTCCAAGCAGATAGGTCAGGGAGATGGAGCTGCCGGCACGTCAAAATGTGTTCCAGATCGTGCTCAGCTAGCACGACTATTGACGAGTTTTTGAGATTGCTCTCCAGCCATATTGAGAACATAACGAGATAGACCAAGCAGACCCAATAACGGACAAACCGTTTCATTCTTCGCGAAGGTGAAGGGCTCAAAACCCTCGTGCTATAGTCCCGCCATGGCGAGAATTGATTACTATCGTATCTTGGGCGTTTCCCGAGAAGCTTCGGACGAGGACATCAAGAAGGCCTATCGGAAGCTGGTGTTTGAGCACCATCCCGACCGGAACCCTGAGAAGGCCGACGCTGAGGGGCGCATCAGGGAAATCAACGTTGCCTATGAGGTGGTCGGCGATCCAGAGAAACGGCGAACCTACGATCGATTATCCTGGGGGAATGAGCCGCGTGCCGAAGCCGTTGATCCGGGTATTATTCTTCAGGACCTAGAACTTAAACTATTTGATGAAGGTCGAAAGGAGTTCTTCTCGATCTTTATGAAAGATGTCCCACGAGTGAAGGCGGAGCTTGCGATTATACGAGAACGTACGGTGGCTGAGCAGGGCTACGATTCATTTCTGGAGCCGGTCGTGCATTCGCGGGCATCTGAAATCATGAACGATGTTGTGACGGGTGACATGAAGCAGCGGAGCCAACGGCTCATCGACGTGGCCACAGAAATGCTGGTGTCTCAAGGAGTTACCAAGCGCAGCGATGACCGAGGGGTTCGCTCACTTCGCTCTCGACTGGAAGACAATTTTCGCAAGGGCCGGATCCACGGATATGCGTCGGCACTGGAACTATTCTACGAGCGACGGTGAGGGGTGATGTGAATAGTGAAAAGTGAGAGGTGAGAAGAAGTATGGGGGGGAAGGGACAAAAAGGTTTCATGTTTCACCTTTCACGTCTCACCCCTTACTTTTTATCTTTTCACGCCTTCGTCAGTGGTCCCGCCATAAATTTGCCGCCCTTCATGACCCCCACAACCTTGTCCCGGTCTCGAAGGATCTCGATCCGTCGAAGTGGATTTCCGTTCACGATCACAAGATCGGCTTCCATTCCACGCTTCAGAGTCCCGACTGAGTCTTGAATTCCGATTAAGCGTGCTGCCGTGGCAGTCGAGGCGATGATTGCATCCATGGGGGACATCCCCAATGCGACCATCCGCTCCAATTCCTGTGCATTCTCTCCATGGTAATTGAATGGTGTTCCTGCGTCAGTGCCCATCGCAATGAACATACCGCTTTCATAGGCCTGTTTGAAGGACGCTTTGTGTCGTTTCGTCATCGCTTTGGCTTTTGCCAACGCGCTTTCCGGAATGCCGCATCCAGGTCGGCAAGCCGCCGTCGTGGCCAAGGCGGAAAGGGTAGGGACCATATAGACGCCATGGCGCTTCATCAGCGCCCCCGATTCCTCATCCAAGAGCGTGGCGTGCTCAATCGAGCGCGCACCAGCCAGGATCGCATGTTTCATCCCTGAGGCTCCGTGGGCATGGGCAGCCACTGGTTTTCCGGCTTGACGGGCAGCATCTACTGCAGCAGCAAGTTCTGCTGCCGTCATTTGTGCTTCATCCGGCGAAGTGCCTGGGGTGAGCACGCCTCCTGAGGCAATAACTTTTATCACCCCTGCACCAGCGGATATCTGTTGATCGACAACTTTTCTCACCTGGTCAACTCCCTCGACCTCCTGCCCGATGAACCGCGCATGGCCACCGATCATGCAAATAGCCAGTCCGGAGCCGACGATCCGTGGCCCAGGAAGGAGACCGGAGTCGATGGCCTGTTTGAGGGAAAAAATTGAATGGTCACGAGATCCCACATCGCGCACAGTCGTAAATCCAGCCTCAATCGTTGCCTGAGCATGTCTGGCCGATTTGAGAAGGGTATAGGAGGGTTGTTCAGACTCCAGAGCGCTGACTACATCCGCTTCTCCTCCTAAACAGAGATGGACATGGCAATCGATGAGTCCTGGGATCACGGTCAGGCCACGGCCGTTGATGCGGATCGCGCCTTTCGGGATGCTCACATCGTTGTGTGGACCGACTGCGACAATCTTCGTACCGCGCACGAGGAGCGTCATGTGGTCTCGTACCGCACCTGTCCCATCGATGAGGCGAATCTGATGAATGGCAATTGTCACGATCTACCGTCCCACGCTATAGGTATGAGCCGCTGCCTGGAGCCCTGCACCGGGAGTGGATACCCACCCACTTCGAATCCCGATTTCTTCAAGCGCATTTAAGAGAGTCAGCACGTTCGCTTCTGTCGAGGATTCTCCCATCAGTCCGATTCTCCACACTTTTCCCTTTAAGGGGCCCAGCCCACCACCGATCTCGATACCGAATCGCCTCAGCAACTCTGCCCGGACCGCTGCCTCATCGATGTGAGTCGGCAGGGTGACACAGACTAATGTTGGAAGTTGTCGATCAGGAGGCGGCAGTGGACTGAAGCCGAGTGCCGTCAGCCCTGCGACCAGTGCGCGGCTATTCAATTGGTGGCGAACAAATCTGGCCGGAAGACCTTCTTCTTCAACGAGACGTAACGCCTCCCGTAGAGCATAGATCATCGAGATCGGTGCCGTATGATGATAGGTACGACTCTGCTCCGCCCAATAGTCCGCGATGAGAGACAGGTCAAAATACCAGCTAGGACAAGGAGAACGGCGAGTCTTCACAACCGAAAGGGCCCGATTACTGAGGGTTAACGGAGCCAGCCCCGGTGGACAACTGAGACATTTCTGTGTGGCACTGTAGCAGACGTCGATCCCCCATCGATCGACTTCAACCGGCATTCCCCCAAGAGATGTGACGGCGTCCACGATCAATAATGTATTGTACTGGCGACACATGGCGCCGATCGGTTCAATCGGCTGCGAGGCCCCCGTGGAGGTTTCAGCATGGACCAGGACAACCGCTTTCACTGGACTGGATTGTTGGAGCAACGCCGCAACTGAGTCCGGTTCAATCACCTGCCCCCAGGGCACGTCCACGCGAATGGTCTTTCCCCCGCAGCGTTCAACGATGGCGGCGAGTCGAGTTCCGAAGACCCCATTGATCCCCACAATGACTCGGTCGCCTGGTTCAATGACGTTGACGATCGCGGCTTCCATCCCGGCCGATCCAGTTCCCGAGACGGCGATGGTGAAGGGATTTACGGTCGCAAATACTCGACGGAGGAGCGTCTGGATATCATTCATGACGCCCAAGAACATCGGGTCAAGATGTCCGATGAGTGGAGTCGACATCGCTCGCAACACCCGAGGGTGCACGGCGCTGGGACCAGGTCCTAGCAACAGTCTTTGTGGGGCAAGAAAGCCCTGCATGGCCAAAGCCTCCTGAATTGTCGCGCGGTTAGTATAGCCAACTTGAGAAGGCATAGCTATGCGAGAAACTCTTGCAGACATGGTTCCTAGTTAGTTTGAGGGGATTTGGGGTGCGAGGAGGCCGTGTTATAGTCTGGCGCCATGAATGAGGCACTATCTATCGGACAGATACCGAGGCTTCCAGAAGCCGGTGGATCAACGGTCTCAGAGATATCTCCGCTCCCATATAGCAGTCGATGGTCACGTTTCGTGAGTGTGCTCTGTGCCGGTGTCCTACTTGCCTCCCTTGTGGGGATCCTCTGGCTCTCCCTGACTGTTCCGAAACTTCAACGATTCGAGGAGCCGGGGCGCGCGCTGGACTTAATGGTCAGTCGGATGATGGAAGCGCAGGATGGCCTGCACCGTGCACCGAAATGGCAGCGATGGGTGGCAGAATGGACGATGGACAATGAGGAGCAAGCCTCTCGCCAGGCCATTCGGTGGTATCAGGAACTGATCGCGACGACTGATGATCCATCGGCGAAGCTTCGGTTGGCGATTCTTCTTGGTGAGTCCGGGCATGAATCCAAGGCGCTTGCTGAAGCCCAAACATGGCATGGTCGCGGAACCTCTGCCGAGTCTTTTCGACGGCTGATTGTTGCCGCATACGATGCGGCGCCGCTTCCACTGGAGCAAGAGGCACAGTTACAGGCCAGGCTGGCAGAGACGTTACCGATCGGATGGTTCTACGACCATCTTGCTGCGAGGCTGGCGCAACGGGCTGGTGATCATGCACTTCTGACGACGATCGAGGCACAGCAGCAGCTGAAGGAAGAGCAGGTTCAGCGATGGATTCGTCCCTTAATGATCAGTGAGTTGACCTGTCTGGCTGTTGGTTCGGTGATATTGTTGGGAATCGTCCGGTTGAAAGGCCGAGGGTTGAATGTACTCCAGCTCCATTCACCGGGCGTGCCGCCGCCGTGGTCCGGCGGGACGGCTGCTGCGGTGATTCTCCGGGGAGGTGCGTTGGGCGCTCTCGTGACCGTCGCGTTCTTGTCTACACCCGCACTGAGCCAGGGCTCGTTGCGGGCGCTGGCTATTCCCCTGGCGAATCTTCCACTGTTGGTGATCGCCTATGTGTATTTGCTCAAGCCGGCTGGTCTCGATTTCTGGCAGGGATTTGGTCTCCGGCTCCATCATGGCGACCTCGGGAGGCTGGGTTGCATCATTGTTGCCGTGGTTGCAGCTGCACTCTGGGGTGAATGGATCCTGGGCCAAGCCGCAGACTTTCTCAAGCTTGAAAATCATTGGACTGAATGGTTCGATCAAGACTTGGTGTGGGCGACTCCTCCCATGCTTGCCACCAGCTTGCTTGAATATGTGATCCTCGCGCCGATTTTTGAGGAGCTTGCGTTTCGCGGACTGCTCTTTGCGATGTTCCGTCGGCGGTTCACCTTTCTTCCCGCTGCATTACTCAGTGCGACCATCTTTGCACTCGCTCATGGCTATAGCTTGCTGGGATTTATCAGCGTCCTGTGGAGTGGGTTCCTCTGGGCCTGGCTCTATGATCGAACAGGGAGTCTCATCCCAGGCATGGTGGCCCATGCCGTGAATAACTTACTGGTCTGTCTTACCGTGATGGCCCTGCTTCGTTGACAGTCACCTCTTCGATTTGTTCAAGCGCCTGGTAGAGGTCGTGGTAGCGGAGACTCACCCCATCTGCCTTCAGGAGCTCGCACAGTCGCCGGTTTGCGATCCGTTTTCCCATCGGTTGTGGTTCGGGAGAAACGGAAGATCGAACAGCCCATCGTCGTTCGACGGTCTCACAGATTTCATCCCAGGTCCTGGGAGTTCCATCGCTGACGTTGTAGGTGGTGCCCTTCTCACCATGCCTTATAGCGGCAAGGCAAGTCCCCGCAAGATCTTCGACGTGAATCAGGTTGACGAATTTTCGTGAGCGGGCGACCCGTCCGGTTCGGATCCAATCAATGGGATTGCGGTGTGGCCCGTATATTCCGGAAACCATGAGTATGACTGCGCCATATGAAGTTCTAAGAAGTTCTTCACCTTGCACGCGAGGTTTATTGAAGTCGATTGTAGCTGTTTCATCAACCCAAGATGGGGGGTATTCGGTCGAGAGGTGATCGTCGTAGGCGGAGGTGCTGCCGAGTACGACCAGTCGGCGGGCTTGTAACAATGCGGTCTCGGCGAACTGTTGCACCAACGCGATCGGGACGGCGGGAAAGCACCAGAGGAGATCGGTTACGGGAGGAATCAGCTGCCAGGTCTCAGGCTGTGTGAGATCGAACCGGATTCGTTGTTCCGGTCTCAGGTCTGTCAGGTGTCGATCTGGATCGCGACTGGTCGCAAAGACTTGCGCGTACTGTTGCTCGGCAAGTGGGAGAAGAACCTTGGCGGTGTAGCCTGATCCAAGAATGGTGAGCGCGTGATGCAAGGCAGAGAATCCTTCCTGTTGGTTGGCAGGCAGTGTGCCAGTGAGCTGACATCGGAGTCCAACAAAAAAGTCATCGCGCATGATGTATCCCATGACGTGCTCTGATTGCGCTGTTGTGAGGGATTGAGGGGGAGTGGTATAAACAAAACTATGTTTCAGGAAAGCTTAAGGACCACACCATGGTCGAGACGATCGCACGTCGCCTGGCTCATTCCATGCCTGCTGCTTGTGTCTGGCTGTGGTGATGATGGAGGAGAAGGTGGGTTCGGTGGACTCGGTGGGATCGGAGGAGAGCGTACGACAGGCGCGATTGTCTACGTCACGAATAGTGGATCCAATAGTGTGTCCGGATACACCGTGACTCCAGCGACTGGAGGGCTTGCGGCCATTGCGGGTTCTCCATTCCCGGATGTGCCGACTCCGTCGGCGATCGCCGTGTCCCCGAACGGGTTGTTCGCCTATGTGGCCAACAGTCAGGCAAATAAGGTGACAGCCTTCCGGGTTGGCACCAATGGTTCGTTGTTGTTCGGGGATTCAAGCGCGGGAAATCCCAATCCGGTTTCAGTGGGTACGACTCCGCGAGCCCTCGCGATCTCAAGCAATTCTCAATTTCTGTATGTTGCGAACAGTGGATCCGATGATGTGACCGTCTTTAAGATCGGTACGGCTGGGGGGCTGACGCTTGTTCCACAAACAGAAGGGCGTTCCAAGCCTGTCGGTGCTGGGGTGTCCTCACCGATTGCCTTGGCGATTACTCCGAATGGGCGGTTTCTCTATGTCGCTACTAGTACCTCCAGCATGGTTACGGTGTTTCAGGTTGATGCGTCCGGGGTACTCACGCTCGTACCGCCGGCCGGGCCCGGCACGAATCCGATTTCATCAGGTGGGACAGGGCTCACGGCGTTGGCGCTGTCGCCGAACGGACAGTTTCTCTATGTGACCAACGGGGCGTCCAACAACGTGACGATGTTTCGAGTCGAAACCTCCGGACTGCTCACCTTGATTCCACCGGCCGGTTCCAATCCGGTTTCGACAGGTGGGACGACTCCAAACGGTCTCGCAGTAGGAGCGGATGGAGCCCATCTGTACATCGCCAATGGAGGTGGGAGCGTCTCGGCATTTGCGATAGGGAGCAGCGGGTTACTGACCCTTGTTCCGGCGGCGGGGGCATCCCCGAATCCTGTACCCGCGCTCACAGGGTCCACTCCTGTGGCGCTTGCGGTGTCTCCGGACGGACTGTTCTTGTATGTGGCGAATCGTACCACCAGTGTCTCAGGAGGTACGATCTCGGCCTACACGATCGTCTCTGGAACAGGTGCTTTGGTGCCCGTCACACAGCTTCTCGGGAATCCCTTTCGTGCGGAGAATACGCCTTCCGCCGTTGCCACGCTCGGACCACCGTCCTGAGCGAGGGGATGCAGCGGGAAGGTCTCGTCCCTCAGCTCGCGAGCCGAGTTCTCGATCGATCCTTGGTGCGGAAGGCCTCCTCCGAAAAACGGTTCCGTAGCAGGTACTGGAGCTGATGCGCGGGCATTGGTTTACTGAACAGATAGCCTTGATAGGCGTCGCAGCCTTGTAAACGGAGATAGGCGAGTTGATCGTGGGTTTCCACCCCTTCGGCGATAAGGTGCAGCTTCAGCGCGCGTCCCATCCCCACAATCGCCCGTGTGATCGGAGAATCCTCCTTCCCAAGCTTGAGATCCTTAATGAAGGCCTGGTCGATCTTGAGCGTGTCGATCGGGAAATGCTCAATGTAGGCCAGGGAGGAGTAGCCTGTTCCGAAATCATCGATGGCGAGCCGAAAGCCGGATGCTTTGAGTTCCTGCAAGAGAGTCGTTGTCGATGAAGCGTCCCTCATCAGCACGCTTTCAGTCAATTCCAACTCAATATCCTGCGGATTGCCACCCTCCGCGTAGACCAGCGATTTGACTTGGCTGGCAAGGTTGGGTTGTCGAAAATACAGCCCGGAGAGATTGATCGAAACACTGGTCGGAGCCAGTCCGCTCTTGTGCCAGATCCGTTGTTGTTGCGCGACGCTTTTGATGACCCATTCGCTCATTTGGATGATGAGCGCTTCCTCCTCTGCGACCGGGATGAACTCGGCAGGGGAGATCAATCCGCGGATCGGATGTTGCCAGCGGATCAGGGCTTCAAACCCAATCACTTGTTCGGAAAGAATATCCACCTGCGGTTGGTAGTGGAGGATAAACTGGTTTTCAGACACGGCGGTGCGTAAGTCTTGTTCAAGATTGACTCGAGCGGCGATCGACACATTCATCGTCTCGGAGTAGAACTGATAGCCATGGGAGTTCTTCTGTGCTGATGACTGCGCCGCCGTTCCGGCGTTGTGCAGGAGCTGTTCCGCGTCGGTCCCGTCTGGACCTGGAATCGCGATTCCGATATTCGCCGAAAGAACCAGGTTGGTCGATTCAATCTGAAATGGATTGCGTAGGGCGTCGAGACACTTCTGGGCGACTCGAGCAGAATCCTCAGGAACGTCGAGATCGGTCAGGAATAGCGCAAACTGGCCGTCGTTGAGGCGTGCCAGCATTGAAGGGGCGCTACCTGGTGGGTGGGCCTCCGTGATGTCCACCGGGAGCGATTGCTGCAGCCGTGTGACGACTTCTCTGATGAGCTGCTCTCCGCCGCGGGCGCCATGCAAGTCACAGATGCGGTGATATCGATCCAAACTGATGACCAAGATGGCAGTATGGCTGCCTATGCCGGATACCAGCACTTGTCCGATGCGATGAAGAAAGAGGGTTCGGTTGGGAAGATGCGTCAGGCTGTCATAGTTCGCCATGAAGTAGATCTTCATCTCAGCCGCCCGCGCATCGGTCACATCCTGCACCGTTCCAACGAGACGGCGAACCTGTGTGCCGCTGTCCGTGATGACTTCTCCCAGAAGATGCACCACGCGGTTTACGCCGTCGTGAGGAATGAGCCGGTGATCCATGTCCACTCCCGTCCCGTCGGCGATCGTCCCCTGGAGAGCGCGGTCCACCGATTCTCGGTCTTCGTTGTGGACACAGGCCAGATACGTGGAGTGTGGGGGGGCGATGGTGCCGGGCTGGATTCCAAGAATCCGGCATGCCGCTTCCGAGAGGTCCATCTGATCGCTGATCGGATCCCATTCCCAGCCACCGAGACGAGCGATGCGCTGGGCTTGCGCCAATTGAGATTCGCGGGTGCGAAGGGCTTTCATCGCTTGACTGGCGCGCAGCATATAGCGCACTCGCTGGCTGAGCATGAGCCCATGGCAGGGTTTCACGATAAAGTCGGTTGCACCCATTTCATAGGCCTGTGCGATCGAGTCAACATCGTCCAGACCCGTCATGATGAGAATCGGCACGAACGTTCCTTGCGGTATCCGACGGATGTGTTCACACACGGCAAATCCATGCACGCCGGGCATTTGCAAGTCCAGGATGATGATGTCGGGCATCGTGGACGAGACGAATTCGATGGCGGCTTCCCCGCTGACGGCTTCCTCGACTAGCAGCTCATCCTGTTCCAGACTCATCCGTGAGAGCATGCGAAACGTGGCATCGTCATCGACGATCAGCGCCAGCGGCGGTCGGGGCGACGTGGTCATGTCGATCTCCTCTCAAGCTCGGCCTGAAAAATTTGACTGGCGTGGGCGAAGGCCTCGGTCAACGGAGCCACCAATGGTTCGGCTTCCTTGAGCTGCCCCTGGCGACTGAGGTCTTCGAGCTGACGGCACAGTTTGGATAGTGAGACGGCTCCGAGCATCGAGCTTCTCGATCGGAGGCTGTGGGCAGCCTGGCTCACGACCTGCGCATTCTCGTCGGCCATGCCCTGACGAAGCGTGGCCACGACGTCGTGGGAGTCGGCTAAATACAGTGACAAGATTTTTGCCAGCACATCCGGTTTCCCCGGTCGCTGGAGGCCCGTAATCGACTTCCAGGCGTTCTGATCAACGATGAATGCGGAGTATGAATCTGAGCAGGTGGCCGATGTGCTGGGCAGTGAAGACCTGAGGCTGGGTTGGCTGGGAGCCAGAGACTCCTGAGTTTGGGTGATGGGACTAGAGGGAAGCCACGTAGTCAGGACGGTCTGGAGTTGTCCCATTGAGAACGGCTTTGAAATGTAATCGCTCATCCCCTTGGCCAGGCACTGTTCGCGATCGCCCGGCGTCGCGTGGGCCGTGAGAGCGATAATCGGCAGGGGAGCTCGTGATTCATGCCTCTCCCATTGACGGATGCGCGTGGTGGCCTCGAATCCATCCATTTCCGGCATTTGGCAATCCATTAAAATCACATCGTAATGAGATCGCTGCGCATGCTCGACCACCTCGCGGCCGTTTTGAGCTACGGTTACGGTACAGCCCATGCTTTGGAGCATCAGCAGGGCGATTTCCTGGTTCACCGGGTTATCTTCTCCAAGGAGGATATGACCGGATAAGGTCGGTGCCGACGGAACCGGTTGCGCGTCCCGGATGGCGATCGGTTCATCGGCGAGTGCGTGGCGCAACGCGTGATGCAGTGCATGGAATCGGATTGGTTTGGTCACATAGTGCATGCGAATCGACAGGGTGTCCTGCTCGACCTCTGCCCTCCTGATGAGCGAGACGAGTCGGATGATCTTGACGGACTGCAGGGTTGAATCGGAGAGCAATGTTTGGACGATTTGCGTATCGGTCAGACCGTCGAAGCGTTCGTCGATCACCGCGGCGACCGGCCCTTGCTCGATTGCGAGCCCGGTCATGATGTGCTCAAGGAACTCCCCCTCACTGTCAGCCATGTTCGGGGAAATACCCCAGGAGGAGAAGTACTGGGCCAGGACATGACGGGTCGACACGGAGGTGACGGCTGCGCACAGGCAAAGGTTTGCAAACGCGGCATGACTGTCGACGGGAGCGGGAGCATCTGATTGAATCGGGAACGGGAGAATGACCCAGAAGGTACTACCTTTCCCGATCTCACTGTCGACACCGATGGTTCCTCCCATCAATGCGCTGAGCTGTTTGCAGATACTCAGACCGAGGCCCGTTCCGCCGTGAACGCGAGTTGAGGCTCCGTCCACCTGAGAAAAGGATTGAAAGAGTTTGGCTTGGCCTTCCGGGCTGATACCAGAACCGGTATCGATGACGGCGATCTTGATTCGAGCCGGCTCGTCTTGACCCGATGCCGGAGACTCGAGGGTCACCTGGACCCTGACCTCACCTTCTTGAGTGAATTTGATGGCATTCCCAAGCAGATTCGTGACGATTTGACGGATCCGGATGGAGTCTCCGCTCACTGCGGTCGGAACGGAGGGGGGATAGTCCACCAGAAGGTGGAGCCCTTTCTGTTGGGCGCGTTCCGCCAACTGTTCCGCCGTGCGCTCGACGAGATCGCGCAAATCGATCGGTGCCGATTGGATCTCCAGTTTGCTGGCCTCGATCTTCGAAAAATCGAGGATGTCGTTGATCAAGGTCAAGAGGGTGTCGCCGGAGTTGTGGATCGTCTCGACGTAGTGGCGTTGTGTTTCCGAGAGCGGCGTGCGGGCAAGGATCTCAGTCATCCCGATGACGCCGTTCATGGGGGTTCGAATTTCGTGGCTCATGTTCGCCAGGAATTCGGCCTTCGCCTTTGTCGCATCTTCGGCCGCCAGCTTCGCAATGGCCAACGCTTCTTCGGATTCACGGCGCCGTGCCGCCTCAAGAACCAGCGTCATGAAATTGGCCAAGGCTTGGGCGAACTGCTGTTCATCGGATGCCCAGTCTCGAGAGGAACCGATGTGTTCGATCGAGACGACGCCGGCTAACTTTCCCTGTGTGTGAAACGGAGCATCAAGTCTTGCACCGATCCGGTCCGGTGAGAGCATTGTGCCGGCCAGTTCCTGGAAGAATGGATCGTGTAGCGCCTGTCCCGCTGCAATGAGCTGTTCCCTGTCAAGGGCTGATAAATAGTGGGGATATTGCCCACGGAGCAGTTTCTGGCCGAACGTATGCTTTGTGGCGAGGCGATCATAGTGATCGAGGCAATAGAGCGACTGGGTCTGTTCGTCATAAATCCACACGCTGACTCGATCGACGAGAAGCGCCTGTGCCGCGATCGTGGTCAACTGCTTAGCCGTGACGGGAAGCGATCCTTCAAACACCGTGCGGTCTTGGACCAGGGCTAAGGTCGCACTCTGTTGGTGGCGTAGCCGTTCCTCCTTCGTGGCCAATGACTTATTTGTCGCTTGAAGGAGAGTGGCCTGTTCTTCTGCCTGCTGCTTTGCATCCACCGCCACGACCAAGTCCAGCTGAGTCTGCAGACGTGCCTGAATCGCCAGGCTGTTCGCCAAGGCAATGGCCACCTGATCAGCCAATCGGCGAGCGTACGTCACATCGTGAGAAGGAGCAGATTTCCGTTGGCGGTAGGCGAGCGCCAAGACTCCACTCACACGGTCGTTCACGATGATCGGAAAGATGATGACGAGCGAGAGGCCTGGTCGCATCATCAAGGAGAGATAGGAGGGAACCGCGGTCCCCATCGCTACCAGATGATGAGGGTGGGCTGCCATGGCAGCCAGATGTTCTTCGGAGAGTTGACACGGATAGGTCTTCGTCTCGTCCGATTGGTTCTGGTGGTGCTGAATGTAGCGGACGGACAACTCAGTGGGGCCGGTGTCTTCAAGATTGAGCAACATCATACCCACGGCGTCACAGGCGATGCTCTCCGTGATGCGGGACTGCACGATGTTCACCATGGCGGCCGGCTCATGGCTCGAGAGAATGGCCTGACTAATCGCCGACAATGTCTCCAGCATGTGAAACTGTTGATTGAGTTTATCCGTCATGCTGTTGAACGAATCGGCTAACTGCTCGAATTCATCGCCGCTCTGAACGGTCACCTGGGTCGAGAAATCTCCGGTCGCAAGACGCGCGGTACCCTCTTGTAACAGTGTCACTGGTTGGAGGCTGCGTCGGATGTGAGCAAGACTGAGCAGGACAACGGCACTCAATGCGCACGCGATCACCAGCAGGAAGGTGTGTCGGAATCTGTCGACCGGTGCCAAGGCCGAGGCTCGCGTTTGGCTGAGGACAATCGTCCATGGTTCGACCAGAAACGTATAGCGGAGCGGCATCGACCAGGCCCCGGCGATATACTCGTGGGTGTCCAATTGCCAGATCATCCCGTTGCCCATGGGAGCGGCGCTGTCCTGTCGACGAAAGTCCGGGAGCATGACCGGCTGAGCGAAGGTCGAGTAGAGAGCATGACGGTCGCCGTCTTCCACGACGAGATCTGTGTCACCCGGCAACGTCTCTTTAACCTGTGTGCTCCATAACGCGGTGTCGTCCAGGTGAACGGAAAGCAGCCCGGCCTCCCAGTGCGCGGGATTGACAAGACGAGTCAGCGTGAGTTGCGGAAGCTGACCGGCAGCGGACGAGACCTCGAGGAGTGATTTACCCTCCTGGAGATGGGCAGTCTGAGCCTGCGTGAGTTCCCGTCGATGAGGACCTGTCGCGGGAGTGAGCCGTACCTCACGGAAGCGATGAGCCAACTCATTCACCGAGTCGGTGATCGCAACCTCGTCCGTCACGGTATTGTCTTGTGGCAGTTCTGCCGCAATCCGGTTGAGATCTGCCGTGATGGTTAGAAGATGGTCATACAGCACCATCCCCTGGGATTTGCTCTCTTGCTTGAGCCGGGCTGCTGATTGGGCAATGAGTTCTTGACTGACTTGCCGATAGGAAATCCATGCGAGGAGCGAGGTCGGGATCAATGCACAGAGCACGAAGAGCGTGAGGATGCGGCGTCCAACACGGCTATGAAAGAGGGAATGAGACAGCGTCGTCTGCATGGATCCAATACGCTAAAAATTCCTGGCCAGGCCATAAAATCCGCCGTCACTTGCGCGAATCACGTCATCTTGGCTCTTCGGTGGGTTCAACGGAGCAACCGTATCGAGATTTTGTCCCATACTGTACACGTCGAAGTCCGAGTTAATTGGAACAAGGAAACGGTCTTTTCTGGCTCCACTGACCCCTCCACAGGGAGGCCCACCGCCACTGGCTGCGCCAGCACCACTAGTGCCGCTGCCATTGGTTCCACCAGCACTGCCTGCAGCCGAACTGCTCCCAGCTCCCCCAGAACTTCTGGCTCCGCCGCCCGTGACAAGATAGGTGCGCGCTTGCTGATCCGAACTATTGCTGTTTGCAAATGCACTGTGCCAGTCATCCTGAGTGGAGGGAAGATGAACGGCAGGAACCACTCGAGGACTATTCTTCCGCCGCAATTTCAGATTGGCTAAACTGGTGATGTCATCGATTGTCCCGCAATTGATGCGGTAGTACTGATAGGGAGTTCCCCAGGGATCCAGCCTGGTGCCAACACCGACATCGGTGAGGCTATTCGGATAGGTTCCGACAGCTAAGGCAAATCCTTTGATGTCGTTGGCGAGCCCATGTAGTTCGGATATGGCTCGTGCCACGCGTGCCTTCTCGATAAATGCCATGTAATTCGGGACGGCCAGGGCGGCTAGGACGCCAACGATCGAGACGGCGAGCATGAGTTCAATGAGACTAAATCCATCAGCGTGCCGGGAATAGGCTCGGCACAGTCGGGTCATATGCAATGGGGCCATCCTCCAGATGGATGTGTGCTCGTGCGTCATGGTGCCTGTCTAACCGCTATGCGTTTTGAAGGTGTCCAGGGAGGACTTCAGTCCTAATAAATTCTGTTCCATCTGTTTTGCGAGGGTGGCCAAGGCAGGATCCTCTTTCGCCAAAGCCAGTTCCCTGATCCGGGTGGCATCGAGTGCCAGGAGGACTTGCACATGTTTGAGTGCTGTGATCTTCGAGTGCAGCTGAACGGTCATCTGATTGACTAGGTCGACTTCCGGGGTCAAATAGTCTCCTTGGCGCAACGTGGTGCGAAGGCTCAGGTTGCCGTTGCCGATCTGAGGGAACACCTGTTTGAGCCGAGCGAGGGGGCCGGCCACCCGATGCATCAGTCGTATCGAGTGGATGCAATGGATCAAGACCACGAGGCCGGCGCCGAGCGCCCATGGCCAGAATCGGGCGTGGAGGTTGAGGAGGTCGTTGGCGACGACGGCTCGCTCTTGCCAAGACAGCGCGGGATTATCGAGGGCCTGCATGAGCGGTTTGAACACGGGAATGGCCAACAATACAAAGATGATTGCCGAATAGATGATGACCTGACTCAGTATGCGGATTTGCAGCGGGTGCGCCATGTTGAACCCACGCCTCGTGCGGGAACGATCAGACTGAGGTGCTGCCTCAATCGGATTTGGAGGGACGATGGTCAGCGTGGGAACCTGGCGTGGAGAATCTTGTACCGATTGTGGTTCCGCCGGTGAGTCCAGACTCTGTTCCGATTTACTGGTCACGTGAAGTGGTTGTCCCATGATCAGGCAGCCTTCATGATCGTCGGTGAGTCCAGCTGAGAGGCCTCATCGAATTCGAAACGTTGTTGCTCGGACTGGCCCTCTCTCTTCAGCTCAACGGTTGCCAGACAGCTCTTGAATCGGCGGATCTCTTCGTCAAGTGTCTGCAGCGCAGTCGTCAGCTGGCCAGGCGCTTGTGGCTTCATGTGGATCGTCACTGATTCATAGGCTTCGCTGACGAGTGCCGAATGGAGGTTGATGGTCTTGATCCGATGCTCAAGGTTATCCAACATCGTGTTGAATGCCTGTGCTTCCCGATGGAGATAGTCGTGCTTCCGTAACCGTGCCCGTTGATGCAGATCGCCGGTGCCGATCGACCGAAAGAGAGTGGAAAATCGGTAGAGCGGTCCGGCAATACGGTGCATGAAGTATAGGGAGTGGAGGAGTAACACGAGAAAGGTGATGATCAGCCAGGGCCAGATGCGCGAATGGAGCTCAAGGAACTGGGATGCCACCTCCGCATGCTGTTCCCAAGACAGGGATGGATCGTAGAGCGGCTCGACCATCGGTAGGAAGATCACGGCATACAGCATGATCAACAGACAGGCCACGTAGATCAGCGTGGTCCCAATAAACCAGTATTGGATGGGATGTACGAACAACTGTCTCCGTTGAAAAACACCGATCACGATTCCACCGCTTTTCTCGTCCAGACGAGATGTGCTTGGTTCTTGAACGTGATGGTCTGGTCCTTGGTGTGATAGTAGAACGATAAGGTCTGTTCATCGCTTCGAGAATCGCCGTAGACGATCGTGTACAACGTGCGAGGTCCTTCTGCACTCACGTCGAGGCGCCGCATGGCTTGCGCATCCAGATGTTCGAAGCCGACGCTGAACGACACACCTGTCTTGGTAAATACCAGCATGCCGTTCTCGTATCCGTTTGCCGCAGTGATCCAGGCGCCGACCAATTCATTGGGGCAAGAAACCGGCGTGTCGTGTACCACGACGCTGTAAATCAGGCCGATCAGCAACAGTCCACCAATCACCAGCAGGACGGTGGTGGATCTATTGGAAGGCTGCTGAGTAGGCGAAGCTGTGGCGGTCCCCATTCGTTTCATAGGTGCCCCGAATTGTTGGAAAGAAATCCCGGAAGCCTTGTTATGGCATCGTATCTTGTTCGGCTGATTGGTCAATAACTTGATCATTTCCCGCAGCTTAGAGAAGGCGATTGGGTTGGTGGTAGGAGTGTTGGGCGAGAGAAAAATGGAATCGGTACCGGGGCTCTCAAGTAGAAGTCGTTTAGAGAACTAAGCGGCGAGGAGAAAGAGTCGGGGGGCACAATGAATCAGATCATAGATTCTGCAGCCAGGTTACTACTTCCCGCGTCACTCGGTTTGGCTCGTCTTCATGTACGAAATGGCCTGCATTGGCCATTCGGACTACGGTCAGGTTGCTCACGAAATGGTTCAATTCATCAAGATTGTGGGGACCAAGAGCATGATCCCGTAGTCCCCACAGAACCAAGGTGGGAACTTCGATGGTGGGATAGCCTAACCTGCGTTGGCGAAGCGCCCCTCCGCCACGAAGTGCGGCTCGATAGTAGTTCAGCATGGCGGTGAGGGCGCCTGGTGCGCAGGCCTGCTGCCGATAATGCTGCACGATGTCGTCAGGCATGTGCTCCCGATGAATCGCCATACGCTCAAAGATTTTCCCGATGATGTAGCCCTTACTCGCGAACAAGGCTGCTTCAGGCACCAGAGGAACCTGAAACATGCCCATGTACCAGGAGCGACGCAATTGTCGCCAGTGCCGGAGTTCTCGTTCAAAGCAGGCCGGGTGAGGGGCGTTCAGGATCACAAGGGCTTTGAGGCGTTCCGGGTACCGCAGGGCATAGTACCAGGCGATGATGCCGCCCCAGTCATGTCCAACGAGGATGACCTGTGACGCTTCGGCGGCAGTCAGCAGTCCGCTGACGTCTTCCAGCAATGACTCGATTGCGTAGGCCTCGAGGCCTACGGGACGTGTCGTTCCACCATAGCCACGGAGATCAGGGGCCCAGACTCGATAGCCGGCTTCTGCCAGTGGTTGAAGCTGGTATCTCCATGAAAGCGCACATTCTGGGAATCCATGCAGACAGAGCATCAGTCGGTCTTCCGTTCCAGTCATGGCGACTTGAAAGGACAGCTGATTGGCTGAGACCTGGCGATAGGAGAGGGATCCAGTGTGGAGAAGACTGTGGTCTGTGGTGCTCATGTGCAAAAAAATGGAAAGTGCTGGTCAGTTTGTGATGGCTTGGCTATGCTCACCCGAATGGAACGACCAAATTGGGTATATTGGCAACAGCAGGGTAAATGGTTTGCCCACCCCGAAGGCAATCCGCAACGAGAAGTGCAAGCGGCTTCCTTTGAGGAGTTGGAGCTGAAAGTTCAACAGCAGAGCCAAGACCTTGTGAAAGCGCCTCGTGAACTTCCCCGTGTTGAGCGACCCGTGGTCGACCAACCACGTATGGACACACCACGGTATGTGATCTCGCTGGATCAAGAGAAGTGGCGAGGGTATCTGCAGGGATACCCGGATCAGTCGGCACAAGGGGATTCCTTCGACGAAGTGGAGTTTAAACTCGGTCTCCTCTGGCGTGACCTCCTCGGTAAAAAGTCTCCCACTCTCCGGAAAGCAGCCTGAGCGGTAGGCTGTTCAGGCTCCACCCGATCAGCAGTTGCGACAATACTCGTCGTTCGTCATGTGTGAAGCGTGAAGCGTCTTTATCCGGAACGAGATACGGTTCACGTACGACGCGTCACGAAAGTCGCAATTCAAACTGCTTCACCGCGAACCGTCTTCATTAATGTTGGCTAAGCCCCACTGCGGCTTGAATCGTCCACACTCCAGCATCCGGAGAAGGTGTCGTCGGGAGCCAATCGCTTGAGCCCCCATTCCGGATGGTTGAACGCATCGCTCGCACAGGTCATCGGTTCGATGGCAAGTGCAGCGCGCGGAGCATCCGCAATGGCATCTCCAGTATAGACGACCACTGCTGAAAAGGCTGAGTCCATCGTGATGGTGATTGTTCGGTTGCTTGGGATATGACGAAGAGCGGCTGTGGCAATCCCTTCGGCATCACGCTCCAAGTTCACATAGCAATGGTTGAAGCGTTGTCGGGCGATCGGGCGAAACCGACGATAATCCCATGGCGTATCCTGTACGGGATAGATGATCCCAGTTGGTACGAGTCGTTCATTGAATTCCAAGAATCCGGTGCCGGGGATCTGCGCCTCTGCCTCATTGATGATGTTGGTGCCGACGGTGAAGTAGGGGTGAAATCCAATGCCAACTGGGGCGGTACGGTCACCGATGTTTTCGACCTTGAAGGCACATGACAGCCCGGTGGCGTTCAGCTCATAGGTCACCGTGATGT
>JAHBWO010000034.1 GCA_019636945.1 Nitrospira sp.
TATGAGCGGATTCAGGCGTATCTGGCACTGCGACCGGGTTCGCTGCAGGGGAGTGAGCCGTTGTTTGCGACGACGGCCTGTTACGATCGCGGCGGGAATGTGGTGACGCCCGCCGGGAAGCGACTCTCCACACGTGCCATTCACCGGATCATCACGGAAGGACTACTCTTAGCGGGTGTGAAAAAACCCGGCATTGTGGTCCATAGTCTGCGCCACTCGACCCCGACCTTTGCGCTCCTCAATGAGGCCAATCCCACGC
The DNA here is from genome assembly GCA_019636945.1 of Nitrospira sp. Classification (GTDB taxonomy): domain Bacteria; phylum Nitrospirota; class Nitrospiria; order Nitrospirales; family Nitrospiraceae; genus Nitrospira_D. The sequence continues at coordinate 260 of JAHBWO010000034.1, forward strand.
GGGTGCAGAAGATGATGCGCCATCAGCACTATGCCACCACCGAGATTTATGTGGAGGAAGTGCAACGCCTTCTTGAAGGGGCGGAAGACTCGGTGACGCAGATCTAGAGAAGCTCCCGCCGCCGCCCTCACACATATCTGCACCGTTTCGAATAAAGTTAACCACATCGGGACGCTCATCACGCCTGAGCGCCACCCATCTCAAACCTGTCATCAAGCCATTGGGCCAGTTCTCTTCAGAGGGAGAGGCCTCAGAGTATTGTCACGCAGTGCCGCCAACGACATGAGTCTCCTAACAAGATGGATGCATCTGCCCCTTTATGAAGCCCTCGGTGGGCTGAGCCACCTACGACGTACAGCGAGGTTTCGTCGTATCACGAAGCTTCGCTGTGAATCGGAAAAACGAAGAAGTCGCCAATCCCCACAGAATCAGCACCTTGTAGCATTCACGATCGTGGCACCAAGTTTGGAATGCCTCCTAGCAGCAAGAGTCGACTTTCACAAGTGACCACACACCGAGATGGAGCAGCCATGAAATCAATGCTTAATCGGAGATCAAGAGAAGATATCGCAATCACAGGATTGCTCTTTGCATTCTTCTTTCTTGTGATCGCCGTCTTCCAAGTGCTGAAACCCCTTAAGAGCGGGCTGTTCGTGGAGCAGTACGGGGCTCACATGGAGCTCTACGCCAAGCTCGCGAATATCCTGATCGCATCCATTGGCGTGGGAACGTTTACCTTGCTCTACAACAAGCTGCACCGGCAACGATTCATCTACACGCTGAGTGGGTTCTTTCTCTTGAGCTTCCTCAGCCTTGCGCTCGTGCTCGGAGATGAACCGGATCCGTTCCTCATCTGGACCTTCTATCTGTTGGGTGACCTCGAAGCCACGATGATGGTCGCAGCGTTTTGGGCATACGTGACTGATCTTTCCCATGGACCGGACGCGAACCAGCTTTTCGGTCCGATTGGAGCCGGCGGTGTGTTGGGCGGTTGGGCCGGAATTTCGGTCGCAAAGGTTTTGCTTCCCACCATCGGAACCCCGGGACTCTTGTGTCTATCCGCTTTTTTTATGGGCGGAGTGATTCTGATCGTTGGATCAACAGAAACACTACTCCGGAGATCACGGATATTCACGCCAACGGTTTGGCCCGATGCACGGTCGAAAGTTGAATCGTTCTCCAGAGGGTCATTGTTGGAGGCCTTTGAAGGAGCCAGATTGGTCTTTCGCTCACGCTATCTCGCGAGCATTGCGGGCATTATGGGTTTGTACGAGGTGGCGTCACAGCTGATGGATTACCAATTCAAGTTAGCAGCCGAGGGCATGTCCGGTATCCAAGCAACTCAGGCCTTCATAACGGACGTGTACTTGTACGCCAGTCTGTTGGCAGTGATCACCCAGTTCTTTCTGGTTAGTGCCGTGATGAGGCGGTTTGGTCTTGGCGCAACTCTGCTTGTCCTGCCAGCGGCTATTATCGCCGGCTCGTTAGGGTTTCTGGCCATGCCCTCGTTGGTGGCAGTCAGCCTTCTGGTCATTTTCGATAACGGCCTAAGTTATTCCATTCAGCAGACCGGACGGGAGTCGCTCTACCTCGCCACCGGACCAGACGAAAAGTATAAGGGGCGCGCGTTTATTTCCATGTTCGTGCAGCGGACCGCCAAGGGAGTGAGCATTCTCGCTGTCCTTCTACTGGGGATGGTGGGGGTAGCCGCGCAATACTTGAGTCTCCTGACCATTGGGATCATGGGTGTGATGCTGCTGCTGAGCATCAAGGCAGGGCGGCACTATGCTTTGGCGACAAGCCCGAATGTATCAGTCGAACCGGCATCGGGCAACCTGACAACGGTGTCACCCGTGCAGGATAGACGGTCATTGGCTGCAGCTGCATAACCTAGATCAGGAGATCGTGAGTTACCCGGTCCTGTGCGGAAAACAATGACGCAGTCTTCCTCAGCGGCTGCGTTAGAAACAGGTAAGTTCAGAAATCACGATAGATCGTTCCAGCATAATGAGAAAGGAGTCCACCATGAGTTGTTCACGTTGTCAGGGGTTGATGGTACGAGAGTTTGTCGTCGATTTGCATGTCTCTCCGACCGGCGGCAGGGCTTGGCGCTGTGTTTCGTGCGGCCATCTTGTCGATCCGGTCATTGTATCCAACAGGAAGCGATATCAACAGGCTGTCCGACTCTCGAAGCGGAGCAAACGCCATCTGGATCTCGTGGCAGCTTGAACGGAACAGCGGAACGACGGGGAGAGGTGCCGTGGAGAGAATATGTGCGAGGGTCATTTCGGCTTCGTGAGGCCGAGCTTCTTGATGCGGGACACCAAGGTTGTGGGCTTTACTCCGAGCTGTTCAGCGGCACCACCAGGACCGTAAATTCTCCCATGACTGCGTTCCAAAGCAGCCATTAGATTGTTCCGTTCTCGTTCCCGCATAACTTCGTCGGTCATGATGCCGATCTGGCGCACCGACATATTGCGCCGACCGAGCCTCATCGAAGCAAGTGACAAGCCTCCATGACGAGGCAGATCAAAGTGAAGCGGACGACCTTGTGAAACGATGACAGCTCGGTTGATCACATTCTGGAGTTCCCGCACGTTTCCCGGCCAATCATATTGCTGCAAGATCGCCAATTGATCATCCGGCAAGGCGGGTCTGGGAGAATGCAGATTGCGGGAAGCTTGATCGATGAAATACATCGCGAGTAACGGAACATCCTCCTTTCGATGGCGCAATGGCGCCACTTCGATGGGATAGACGTTCAAGCGATAGTACAGATCCTGCCGGAATCGTCCTGCTTCCACTTCCCCCATCAAGTCGCGATTGGTCGCGGCAATGATCCGGACATCGACTCTTCGAATGGTTTCCTCCCCCACTCGCTCATATTCGCCTTCCTGTAACACGCGGAGCAACTTGCTCTGGAGTTCCGGCGGGATCTCTCCGACTTCGTCCAGAAACAAGGTGCCGCCATCGGCCGACTCAAATCGGCCAGCTCGATCCTTCATCGCACCGGTAAAGGCGCCCTTCACGTGCCCGAAGAATTCGCTTTCATAGAGCTCTCTCGGAATCGATGCACAATTGACTCGAACCAATGGCTGGTGCCGACGCCGACTCTGTGTGTGAATTTCACGAGCCACCAACTCTTTGCCCGTTCCAGATTCGCCGAGAATGAGGACGGTGGCATCCGTGGGTGCGACAAGCTCGATCTGACGAAGAATCACACGGAGAGTCCGACTCTGTCCGACCAGTTCCCGAACCTCTTGCTCCGACTTTTCTATCGGGGCAAGGTGCGGATCCATCTGGCCAATCGGACCATCGGGCCGAACCGTTCTTTCGACCACGGTTATCACCGGAGCCATACCTATCTCCCGCGCTCAAGTTCGATGCAGACAGAAAGCCCATCGACACGTCACGGAGGAGATTATTCTCTATGTCCATTTAGAAGTCTGTTAGCTAGAGAACAGTCGGTCGCACTCTCCCTAGGTGTGCGATGCCAGCACGGAATGATCAAGGCATGCCTCCAGCCACCGCTGCTTTGGCTTGGGATGGACAAGCAAGGGATGGAGTTCTATTTGAGCGCGGCGAGGTCTTGAATACAGATCAAGGTACGGTGATAGTCAAGGACGCCGTGGCTCTTGAGGTCGTTGAGCAGGGTGCTGACAACCGGCCTACTTGCGCCGACGAGGTCCGCGAGCTCCTGTTGAGTCAGTTTGATGTCCAGCTCGAACCCGTGCCGACAATGCCCGCCGTGGCTACCAGCCAAGTCGCGCAGGGTTTCCGTGAGTCTGGAACGAACGTCGTGGAACCGCATCAGTTCTAGCTTGCGCCGGAGCGCATGGATCTCAGTGGCCTGCGCGTCGAGTGCGTGCCATGCAACATCTCCGTCGCGTGTCAGCAGCGTGCGCATTTCTTTGAGCGGAATTCTATAGAGGACGGTACGGCCTTTCGCCTCAGCGGTATCAGTGATCGTCGTAGACGAGCGATCGGTTAACGCGGCCCCAAACCACTGTCCTTCCGTCAGCACCGCCATCACAAATTGATCCCCGTTGTGATTGAGCCGCAATAGTTTCACACGTCCCTTCACCACGACAAAGACGTCGTCGCATGCATCCCCCTGGTGATGAATGACCGTCTTGTCGCTCAGCTTGAGCACGGCGAGCGAGGGGCAGTGCCGCCGCCAGTCGCCTTCTGATAGCTCCGCACAGATATGAGGTGACGAATGATCGTGCAGACTCATCAAGGATCTCGAACTCGTGTGATGCGACCACAGTGGCTCGATCGAATACTGACCAATCGCCCTCACCTTAAACGAGATCTCGTGGCGATACAACGACTCCTTGGTGATGACGAATCCTCGTGATCGCTCACGTGGATGTCCGCCCGAGGCTGTTGGTCGCAATTTCAACGTGTTCGCAGCAAATGTCCGTGTGGCACGCAGCTTGACATAGTGACGACACAAGCAAGCCGTTCGAGAATTCACTGGAGGCACGCTTCCAGCGATCGACGGACGCGATGACGACATAACCCTTAACTCGTAGGAGGACCGACATGCCACGTATTCAACCGCTTGATCCGGAAGCCGCACACCCGAAGGCTGCTGAATTGCTGACCGCTATTCAACGTCAACTCGGGGTGACACCCAACCTCTTCAGGACCTTGGCCCATGCCCCGTCAGTGCTCGGGGGGTACCTCACCTTCACCAAGTCGCTTGGGTCGGGGAAGCTGTCCTTGGCGTTGCGAGAGCAAATCGCCCTCGCCGTTGCTGGGGCCAACCGCTGCGGATACTGCGCGTCGGCCCATACCGCCATGGCGCAACAGGCGGGACTCAGGCCGGAGGAGTTAGGGCGTAATCTCAATGGGAAGTCTGAGGATCCGCACACGCAAGCGGTACTGACGTTCGTCAACCGCGTCGTGACGTCACGTGGCAATGTGACAGACACGGATCTGGCACAGGTACGAGCTGCGGGACTGTCGGATGGAGAGATCGTGGAGATCATTGCCAACATTGCGCTCAACGTCTTCACGAACTACCTCAATCTCGTGGCAAGCACAGAGGTAGATTTTCCGGTCGTCGACGTGGGCCCACCCCGCGCCGCGTAGTGGTTCCGATGTTTCACACTGTTATCTCACAAGGAGGTTCCCATGCGTTCGATGAAGCAAGCTGTCCTGGGGTTCACGATGTTAATGGCCGCAGCCGTTGCGACACCTGTGTTCGCAGCGGACTATACCCATAGCACGCCGGGTGCCGGCGGCTATGACGTGGTGGCCTATTTCACTGACGGGAAGGCGATGAGGGGCTCAGGCTATCACGTCGCTGATCACCACGGCGTGACCTATGCTTTCGCCTCAGAGGAACACAAGAAGCTGTTCGTGGCGAATCCGACGAAGTACTTGCCCGCCTACGGTGGCTACTGTGCGTATGGTGCGTCGGTGGCGAAGAAGTTCGTAGCCGATCCGGAGGTGTGGAAGATCGTCGATGGCACGCTCTACTTGAACTTGGATAAGGGGATCCAGGTCAAGTGGGAAAAAGATGTCCCCGGAAACATCAAGAAGGCGGACAAAAACTGGACCGCCATCAAGGACAAAGCTCCGGGAGACCTGTGAGCCTTGCGGGAGAGAGGCGTGTCATTTGGATGACAAGCCTCCTCCCAGGACCGGTGCAGAGGAAAGGAAGCACGACATGAGACAGCGGATGATCTCAATCGCCTTGTTGGCAGTAGTCGCCATCCTTGTCACAGGGGCGATGATGAGCGAAGACAAACACCCCTTTGCTCCGAACGTCGACATGACGACTGGAGCGATTCGAGTCCCTGACAACTATACCGAGTGGCTCGCGCTCGGAACCTGGACCCATGCGCACACGGACGAGAAGTTGGACAAGATGGGTCCCGGCATCCACGAGTACCACGTGGTCTACACGCAGCCGGAGACCCTCGCCTACTACCAACAGCATCGGCGTTTTCCCGATGGAGCCGTGTTGGTCAAAGAACTCTCGAATGCCAAGACCATGGCCATGACAACCGGACCGGCCGTGGGACACGGGACCACCATCAAGGGCTGGTTCGTGCTCGTGAGGGACACCGAAGGTCGTTTCAAGGATTCTCGATTGTGGGGAGATGGCTGGGCCTGGTCGCTCTTTAATGCCGACGACCCCACGCACACAGTCTCCAAAGACTACAAGACGGAATGTGTGCCCTGCCACATACCGGCACGCCAACTGGCCCCGGAGAAGGCGGTGGACGCCGACAAGTGGATTTACTCGTTTGGCTATCCTGTACTGCAGAAATAATGACCTGTATCCCAAGTTGAAATGGAAGGAGGTGAGATCCATGTTGACGAGCAAGAACATCTGTCTCGCATTCGGTTCGGTCTTTGTTCTGGTTGGATTCCTCGGGTTGGTTCCAAACCCGATCGTCTCAGCAGAAGGCTTCTTTGAGACGAACGCACTGCACAACCTGGTGCACGTGCTGACCGGTTCTGCATTCCTGTTCGGTGGGTTGGCTATGGAAGGGAGAGAAGGCTCTGCGCTGAAGGTTATTACGGCTGTGTACTTCGGTGTGGCGCTGCTCGGGTTCGTGACGAACGGCGACATGCTCTTGGGCTTGGTCCATATCAACGAAGCCGACAGATGGCTTCATCTAGGGTTGGCGATCGCCATGTTGGCTGGGGCGGTCATGAGTTCCCAACAGCGACCTGTGACTCAGTGGGCCTAGTCCACCCCGTGAAACGGTGCCGTCGCGCACCAGGACTCTCTCGGTCGTCGATGGTGACGGCCGAGGGCAACTCATTCATTTCATTCCGGAAAGGAGTTTCATCATGAACACGATCACGAAGTCATTAGGCTACCTCGCTCTGGCAAGCACCGTGCTGGTGGGCTGCGTCACGGTCACCAACCCGGCAAAAGCGGAGAAAGACAAGGGGCCAAATGATCTGGAAATCGCCCACATCGCCTACACGGCGGGCAACATCGACATTCGCTACGCCCACCTGGCCTTAGCGATCTCGGAAAATCCCGAGATCCGGCAGTTTGCGGAACTGATGGTGCGCGACCATACGGCGGTGAACAACAAAGCATTGGCGTTGGTCAGTAAGCTCCAGATTACACCGCAAGACAACCCGACCAGCCAACAGTTGTCACAACGGGCGAATGACATCCGGAACGAACTGGCTCAGCTTCGTGGAGACGCCTTCGACAAACGATATGCGGCCAATGAACTCGAGTACCACAAGTTCGTGAACAACGCCGTCGAGAACGCCTTCATTCCCAATGCGAAGAACGAGGAACTCAAGTCGCTCCTTAGTGCCGCGTTGCAGACATTTAAAGCGCACGAGGGACATGCGTCTTCAATGAACAAGAAGGTCAGTTAAGAACGAAGGGGTTCGACCATGTTTCGGACGCTCATGATCACAGTCTTGAGTCTGGTCGTCATCGGGGAGGCCGGAGCTCCTTGGGAGCTCGCAACGGCCTCTCCTCCCAGACTTCACCTCATCGAGATCCAAGCGTTTCGTTTCATGCCGCAACAGACGATTGTGGCTCCAGGCGACAGGATCAGATGGGTGAACCGCGACATCGTTCCGCACACGGTCACGGCGGAGGGAGGCGTGTGGTTGCCGCGGATTTTGTCGGAAGGAGAATCGTGGGAATTCGCTGTTGAGGCGGGTGGATTCTACGCGTACTTCTGTGAGTTCCACCCCCACATGAAAGGCTGGTTGGAAGCTCACTAGGTATTTGTACCCAAACATCTCAGAGTGAGGTTTGTTATGCCGATCATCACGATACAGCTTTGGGGAGCTGCTGTGACCCAGCCGCAGAAAGACGCGATCGTTTCTCGTTCAATCGACATGGTGAGAGAGGTCCTGCACCAAGATCCGCAGATGACAGGCGTGTTGATCGAAGAACTGGGCGCCGAGTCTTGGAGCGGCTTGTCGAACCCTGTGATCCATCGTTTTCGCAGTACCAAGGAATATCAACAATGTCTGAGCGCCAGATGGCAACGTGACAAGCGATCGCCTGGAATTGCAGGTGAAACAGACAGAGCAGGGACTAACTTGAATGCACAAGTCCGTAGAGAACGAGGCTCGGGTGGACTCGTCCACGCTCAGGGCAGACCACGGGTCGATGTGGCAGGTGCGATTTCGGAAGAGAACAGTCAACCAGTAATGAAAGAGGGAGGCGCAAGATGAAGGGAAGGCAACGAGTAAGCATGTCGGTAGCCATGGTTGGCATTGTCGCGCTGGCCGTGACGGACACCTTGGGGTTGACCGCCCAGGTGCAGGCCAAGACGCACAACATAGAATTCACGGCGATGGAAACGGAGATCGTCGTAGAAGGCACAGGGAAGAAGTACAAGGCCTGGACGTTTAACGGGCAGATGCCGGGCCCGGTGGTGCGAGTGACGGAGGGGGACACCGTCAATTTCACGCTCGAGAACCCGAAGACGAACGCCTATGGGCACTCGATGGACTTCCATGCGGCCGAGATTGACTTCTTGAAGAACTATCGGGAGATCAGGCCGGGTGAGACCATTCAGTACACCTTTGTGGCGAACAAGCCGGGGGTGTTCTTCTACCACTGCGGAGCACCGCCGATGGTGCAGCACATTGCGCGCGGCATGTTCGGAGCCATCATCGTGGATCCGAAGAACGCGAACGCGTGGCCGAAGGCTGATCGGGAGTACGTCTTGGTGCAATCAGAGTTCTGGAAGGATCCGGACAACGTGCAGGCGATGTTCGATCGCAAGTTCGACCACGTCGTGTTCAACGGCGGGATCTGGAAATACCATCCGTTCTTCATGGGGGCCGCGCCGTTGGAAGCTAAGCCCAACGAGCGGGTGCGGTTCTACTTTGTCAACGCTGGCCCAAACGAATTTGCGGCCATTCACCCAATCGGGGAGATCTGGGACAACGTCTACGAGAGCGGCAATCCAGCCAACAACCTCAAGGGGATCCAGACCTACGTCGTAGGGCCTGGCAGCGCAGCAACTTTTGATCTGATCTCGGAATCGCCGGGGGTGTATCCGATCATCACCCACTCACTCACGGCGGCCTTGCGGGGCGCCATTGCAGCCTTGGTGATCACCCCGGTCGCACACGATGCGCCCTTGATGCCGTCGACGCCGTGGAACCCGTAAGCCCTTTCTAACCGATAGAAGAAGAATTCAGGGATTCCGGGAGGAGTTGAAGCGACATGCGTTTCTTCAAGATTCGTTTGGTAGCAGCAACGGTGTCGTGGCTCTACGCCTCTCACGTGCATGCTGACGGACTCGAAAATGACTGCTGGTGCATAGAGTGTGGCTGTGTGAGGTCGCTGGGACCGACATCTACACAGACAACGACAGGGCTAGATCGCGTCGTCAACGAGTTAGGCACAGCAGGTCAGGAGGTCGTCAGCGATGCCAAGTATCTGCTGACCTCTCCCCTCAGGATCGATAGGAAAAGCGCGCTGATCGTCGGAGGGGTTGCTGCCACCATTGGCGGTCTGATGGCGGGGGATCGTTCGATCCAGCGAGCCTTTCAGGAGAGCCGCACCACCGCGACCAACGACCTGGCACGCACTCTGGAAACGATCGGGTTCGCCAGAACCGTCTTGGGAGCCAATGTCGCTCTAATCGGCGCTGGATGGTTGTTCCGAGAGCACGAAGCAGGTAATCGATTGATGCGGACGGCGCTCGTGAGTCTTGAATCTCAACTGTTCGTGGAGGGCATTGTCGGGGTGACCAAGTTCGGCGTCGGGCGTGCTCGGCCAACTGCAGAAGAAGGGGTGCATTCTTTCTCACCGTTCGACAGCTTCGACACGTCGTTTCCTTCGAGCCATGCAGCCCGATCGTTCGCCGTGGCTGCGGTGTTCGCGGAGTCCTATCCGCAGCCAGTCCCGTTCCTGGCTTACACCACGGCCACGTTGATTGCGCTCTCGCGAATCCAGTTAAACGAACACTTTGCGTCCGATGTGCTGGCCGGCGCGGCGCTCGGCTTCTTCGTCGGGAAGGCCTTGAGTTGGCGGCATAAGAATCCTGATTTCCTCCACGGGATGAACATCGTGCCCTTCGTGCCGACCGCAAGCAGTGGCCTGGGTCTCACGGTCCAGGGTCGGTTTTGAAGGATTATGAAGATGGACACAGGGAAGGTGCGTGACATCAGATCAGGGGAAAGACAGGAGAAGTCACGATGAAGATTCACATCCATTCCGCCGCCTCTCTGCTCTCGTGGACACTGCTTATGTTCGGGGTGATCCATGAGAGGGCTGACGCGTCACCATCGCCCAACGACGCGGTGTTGCAGAAAGCGGCACAACAACCTGATTCGACCCAGGTCCACGAGGAGACGACTCCGTCAAGAACAAGCGATGTGCCGCAAGGCAGCACACCCGAAGACACAGACAACACCTGGGTCAATCGACTCCTTGCCGCACCGGAATATGCCTGGACCGGATTGACCTATCCCCTGAAGAAGTTTGCCATCGCGTACGAACAACATGATCTGATGAATCGTGCCTTGGATCTCTTCCTCAATGACGAGCGAACCGGTGGGGTGTACCCTCGCTTTGCCATCGGCGGAACGCTGAGCAGCGGCATCGGCCTGACCGCCTTCGACAACAATCTCTTTCGGAGTGGGAAAGAGGCACGAGCCTCATATCTTTTAGCGACGCGGGAAAATCAGGTGGGTGAGCTATTCTATCGAGATCCCTCCCTCTTCGGGTCTCAATGGACCCTCCAAACATCAGGATTTTGGCTGAACTTCGACGAGGGACACTTCTTCCCCGGAGGAGGTCGCTCGCGAGAAGAGGATCAAACGAATTTCGCGCTGACGCAGTTGGCATGGGATGTCACGTTGGGTCGGAGGTTGATCGGCGATCTGAGCGCGGCGATCACTGGCCGACTGTTGATCGCGGACGCCCAACCATCCGATCGACTTCCAGCCACGCCGACGTTTATCGCGGGCAACAACAGTTCCATGACCGCGCTCGCCATTGAGCCAAGCATCCGGCACGACTCACGGGACAATCCCTTCAGACCAACCACCGGCTGGTTCGTGGAAGGTGCCTTTACCTACACCGACCAGGTCGATCGGGATCAGTTCCGCTATCTTGGCTACCGGGTAGAGATTCAGCGCTACCTTCCTGTCTTTCACGGCGACCGAGTACTGCTGTTCCGTGCCTATCTGGCGAAACAGGACGGGGTGGGCGGAGGCTCCATCCCCTTCTATGAGTTGAACCTCTTAGATTTGAACAACGGTTTGAGGGGATTCGACCGAGGCCGTTGGCAGGATCAGGGTGCGTTGCTGTTCAACGTCGAGTGGCGATTTCCTGTCTGGCAGGATGTCGAGGGGAGTATTTTCCTCGACGAGGGACAGGTATTTCACAATTACCAGGATATCGGGTTGAAACGTTTCCGGTACTCAGCCGGAGGAGGGCTTCGATTCGTGTCCAATCGCAAATTCGGCTTTCGGATTCAAGTCGCCGCCAGCGAAGACGGAGTGTTGACGCTGATCCGGGGCAATCTGGAGTTCACTCGGCAACGTGCCGCCACGCTGGGGTTTTGAGAGAGGCCCAAAGATGCGTACACACGCGATCGCCATCCACATACTATGGAGCGCCCTTCTACTCTCGATATTCAGCGGATGCTACAGCCAACCCGCTCCCACGCGACCGACTATCTGGCAAGCCGATGACCGACGGTCTATCCTCGAACCACAGGAAGAAACCGAGGGCCAGTGGGCTCTCTGGGACGGCACCGATAAAATGATTTTCTATCGAGTCGGGCAGTTCCTCAACGTCGGTCGCTCTTTCCGAACAATCGGAACCTGGGTGGGACTGGCCGATCCGCTGGAAGCCCAGAACGTCAATGCCTTCGACGAGGTGCCGGACTCGACCTGGTTTACCAATCGGCACCACGTCAACCGTCTGTCTCAGGACACGCTGACTCGTGGGGCCACAAAGGAACAGGGTGCACCTGATATGACAGGCCCCTGGGAGGCTATCAGTGGAAAGGAGAGCTTGGGATCCACACCCGGGTTTGTGATTCGAGACCGGAAGAACGATCTGTATCTCCTCAAGTTCGACCCGCCGCTCCATCCGGAGATGACGACGGCATCGGAGGTCATCTCCTCACGGTTTCTCCATGCAGCTGGGTACAACGTACCGGAGCATTACCTGGTCGAAGTCGATCCGTCACGCATCACGATCGGCGAAAAGGCGACGTTTCGAGGCCGATACCACGTGCCAAGGCCTATGACACAGGACGATATTCGGGCGATCTTGGAACGGGTTCCCCATCAGCCGGATGGCACCCTTCGGGCAATGGCCAGTAAATTCTTGCCGGGAGTTCCGAAAGGGCCGTTCCTCTACGCCGGTCAACGTTCCGACGATCCCCACGATCGCATTCGCCACGAAAATCGCCGGGAACTGCGGGGATTTCGCGTGATGGCTGCCTTTCTCAACCACACCGACACCAAGGCGGCCAACGCGCTGGACATGTATGATCCTCAAGCCCGCTACGTGACCCATTATCTCATCGACTTCTCGTCCACATTGGGCGCGGACAATGCCGATCCCCAACTACCCCGGTTCGGCAACGAATACTTCCTCGACTTCGCCACCATCGGTCGGTCGATGGCCGAAGCAGGTCTGTACGTGAAACCATGGGAGGTTCCCCTCCGAATGGAGTTCCCGGCAGTTGGGTACTTTGAGTCGGACTATTTCAATCCAGAGCGATGGCGCCCGACCTACCCCAATCCAGCATTTCTCCGGGCCACGCTGCGAGATGCTTATTGGGGTGCCAAGATTGTCACTTCGTTCACGGATGAAGACATTGAGACCATCGTGCAAACAGGGGGCTTTACTGACCCGCGCGCACAACAGTACCTCGCTGATGTGCTGAAAGCTCGACGCGACAAGATCGGCCGACACTACTTCCGTGTGGTCAACCCTCTCGATCACTTCGAATTGAGGGAACCCGACAGGGCCCATCTATCTCTGACGTTTGAGAACCTGGCGATCTCACGAGGGTATGCCCCACGTGGTACTCCGACCTATCGGTACAGTGTGAAGCGATTCGTGAAATTCGGCGTCGATTCGGAAATACTCCCGCGCCAGCTCGTCAGTCAGCCGATGATCATGATTCCCTACGAATCTGGAGGCGTCAGGGCACCGGAGCATTCGGATGCTGTTATCCTGACTGTGGAAATCCAGACAAGTTATGACGGCGGAAAGCACTGGAGCCCGAGGACGAGTGTCTATCTCCGATTCGACTCAGATACGAAGCGGTTTCGCCTCGCAGGTCTTGATCGAGAGAGCTGAGCCACACATTGATGGCAAGCATGGTACCGTGGCGTCGGCTGAAAAGAGAACGTAGTCGTCGAAGGAGCATGATCATGCACGGACAAACCAGCTCATCCACCAGAGTCTTTACCGCCAGACTGGTTGCCACCGGACTACTTCTTGGCTGCCTCGGAGTCATGGGTTGCGAGATCAGGCCGAAACCCTTCCTTCATACTGTCGAATATGACTCGATCTCGTCTTGTCGGGAAGGATCCGATCACTGTTCTTGGAAACGTTCGGAAAGAGAGGCAGAATTCTCGGCTCTCGTCAATTGCCTGCTGGCGGGGGCGAATGTGCTGGAGATCAAGGAAGAGCAGAACCAAGCCCGGTCGCCGGTGCGCAGAGTCGTCGCGCCGGTTCCGCCGAGATTCGGGTACGAGCGTGGATCGAATTCTCCCCAAGATTCAGACAGGTGTTCCGAAAAAGGCAGTGCCTGTTCCGTTGCCAGCCGGCATGATCGGCCCATCACCTGGGCGAGCTGCGGGACACGGAACCTGGATGAAGGAGAACTGAAAGGCGGTGAGGATCTCCCTCGAGCAAACAAACTGGACCACACCGATGTGGTGACCGGATCGCTGGCCAATGCGACCAATGACTACTCTGGCCCGGCTGGATTGGACGGACCGGATCACTGGTATCGGTTCACGATCAGTGAACGGACGAGAATAGAAGTGGCCGTGGCGGCTAACCGTGCCCTCTGGTCCGGCGTCGTCGGTCTCGTCCAATCAGCCTGGCAGCCGGCTTTATCGCTCATCGCGTCGGACGGATCCCAACTGCAACAAGGCTACGTGTTTCGAGCGGGTGTGACGACATTGCTTCCCATCGAGGTCGAACCGGGAACATATTACTTGGTCGTCGACACTTCTGTTCGAGAATGGAAACGGGGGGATGGGCTCTACCGGCTGTACGTTGGGTTCGATCATCACCTGATGGGATCCCCCATTCGTCTGAGCCCTTTCCGAGCCGGGCCTAAGATCGACTAACCCGGCAAGAAGTAACAACTGTTTGGAATGCTCTCGAGATTTTCACGGCATTGCCCGCAAGACAATGCTCTGATCTCCGACGGTTGTCTCAACAACTTGTCTCATGGAGATCTACGATGAGGAGTGGTCCGATGAACATGTGTCGGTCGCAATCGTGAAATGATCAACACGCCGGCACGCGCCATTACTTTCGCACGCTTGTCCGATGTCTCAAAGGACGACATTCTCGAGCACATGTCCAACCCACGCCTGACCACGCACATGCCGTTGCTCACGTTGCAATGGGACCACGAGGCTGTGACACGGTTCGTTGCGGCCAAGGAGGAGGCCTGGCACCGCGATGGTCTTGGGCACTGGGCCATCCTGTGTAACGGTGGCTATGTGGGCTGGGGTGGGTTTCAGAAGGAAGGTGACGAGTGGGATTTTGGGTTGGTGCTCAAGACGGACGCGTTTGGGCTTGGCCCCGCTATCGCAAAGAAGGCAATGGAGTTTGCAAGGGGTGATGACCGTATTCCCTCGGTGACGTTTCTTGTGCCTCTCTCACGGAGGAACCTTGGTGCACTTGAAAGGCTTGGAGCAAAGTGGGTCGGTGAAATTGAGTACAATGGTGCCGCATTTCGAAAATTCCGGCTGGATACGCTATGACCGATTTGTCCGTATCCTGATCGTTCTTCGAAGAAGGAGACCTACCCTTGGATCGGTGACCCGCTGGATTTCTTGATCCCCATCTTTTTCATACGTGATGCAAGCGTCGTGGGCTTGAGTCTCAGGCGTTCGGCGGCGCCGCCGACCCCGTAGACCCTCCAGCCCGATTGCTCGAGCGCGGCGATGATATTCGCGCGTTCCATCTGGCGGAGGTCTGATTCGGCCAGCACGTCGTCACTAGCGCTCCGTGGCGCCGAGATCGGGGATGTGGACGCAGCGTTCTCTACAGAACTTGAATGGATCGGGAGTTCAAACCGGACTTTTCCGCAACGCGCGGCAATCACCGCCCGTTCGATGATATTCTGCAACTCGCGGACATTCCCAGGCCAATCATATTCTTGTAGTCGTCGTCCGTCGGATTCCGTCAGTCCCGGCCCTTCACACCCCAACCTTTTCCTGACCTGCTGCAGATACCTGGCCGCGATCAACGGAATGTCCTCCCTGCGATCACGAAGCGGAGGGACCTCGATCGGAAAGACGTTCAAACGAAAATAGAGGTCCTGCCTAAAACGGCCTTGTTCCACTTCTTGCAGAAGGTTGCGATTGGTTGCGGCGATGATTCGCACGTTGATCTTTCGTGTGCGGTCGTCACCGACGCGCTCGTATTCCCCTTCCTGCAGCACGCGCAGCAACTTGCTTTGCAACTCTAATGGGATCTCTCCGACTTCGTCCAGGAAGAGGGTCCCGCCGTCGGCCGCTTCGAATCGACCGGCGCGGTCTTTCAAGGCCCCGGTAAAGGAGCCTTTCACGTGCCCGAAGAATTCACTTTCATACAACTCTCGAGGTACCGAGGCGCAATTGACGCGAATCAGTGGCCGACCTTGTCGCCGGCTTCGTTCATGGATAGCTCGACTGACGAGTTCCTTTCCGGTCCCTGACTCTCCTGTGATCATCACGGTCGCCTCGGTAGGTGCCACGACCTCGATGAGTTTCACGACCTGTGCGATGGTCGGGCTCTGACCGACAATGTATCCAAACGACTCCGATTCGGACAGTTCTTCCCGCAAGTAGGTGTTTTCGGCGGCCAACTGAGCACTCAGCCGCTCGATCTCTTCAAAGGCTCTGGCGTTCGCGATGGCCGTTCCGGCATGGTCGGCGATCATGCGAAGCCAGTCGGGTTCCCCCCGAGGGATCTCGACTCGCGTGAATACCCCGAGAACACCCAACACCTCTCCCTTGTAGGTAATCGGCTGTCCCTCAAAGCCTCGTATCCCTTCGAGCTGTGCCCACTCGGGGTGAGCAATCCAGTGTCGGTCCTCAGCAATCTCCCGGACCACAATGGATTCACCGCTTCTGGCAATCTGCCCGACCTTTCGGACCCCGAGGGGGAAACGGCGGAAACGCCCTTGCAAGTGGGACCAATCTTGTGACGAATCGGCCGTGGAACGTCCGGCACTCGCGACCAGGTGAAGGCAGGACGTTCGGTCGGGACATTCCTCACGCATCGGACAGGAGGCGCAGATATCGCCCGGCTTGATGAGCCAGATACGGGTAAGAGCGATGTGCGGGCGTTCAGCTAGTCGTCGGACAACGAGGGATAAGAGCGTGCTCAAGGTCCTCTCCTGCGCCATATCAAGCAGGAGACTCTTCAGCGACTCAAACTCCACTTCGTACTCGGCGGCCGTTTCCATGCTGAAGAAGATAGATTAATCCCGCAGCACGATGCAACGACCATTCGTGGCGAACGAAAGCTCGTTGCAGGACCCATAATCGATGAACTAAGAAAGTCCTCGTATTGCAATGGCTTCTGAATTGGGCATCCTTGGCACGTAATTTGAGTAAGCCTTAGAGTAGAACTCAATTCCACCCAAACGGAGGTGACAGCATGGCCGGTTCATCCATTATCGACAGCAGTGTTCATAACAGGCTTCAAGAACTGTTTGGCTACGTCCGGTCCGGACGCATCCTCGACGCCATCAATGAATTCTATGCCGAGGACGCGGTCATGCAGGAGAACAACGAACTGCCGACGGTCGGACGGCAGGCCAACCTGGAACGGGAGCGCCAATTCATGAACACGGTCAAGGAATGGAAACGCTTCGACGTCACGGCCTACGGTGTGGGCGATCACGTGACGTTTTATGAAACCGTGATGGACTGGATTGCGACGGACGGGACACCGGTTCACGTCGAACAGGTCGTCGTTGCCAGGTGGCGGGACAGCAAGATCGTCCACGAACGGTTTTATCACAATCCGTGACCCTGTGACGGCCGGAAGCATTGGTTGTTTCTGCGCTGCAGGAAAAGAAAGGACAACGCTCATGACTAGAGTCAGGACCTCCCACCCTGTGCGGTGGAAGGAAACAAGCAATATGTACAAATTTGTCGGATCATTAGGAAGCTTCTCAAGTCATCGCTTTAACAGTCTCAATGCAATGACCGTGTGTTCCGACTGAAAGGCTACGAACATGAGCACCACGATCCGTCCACCCTTCACCAACGACACCGCCCTGGCTAAGGTCCAGGCTGCGGAGGATGCGTGGAATAGTCGTGATCCGGAGCGGGTCGCGCTCGCTTATACTGAAGACTCGGAGTGGAGAAATCGCTCGGAATTCTTCCGAGGTCGGGAGGCTATTCGTGCCTTTCTTACCAGGAAGTGGGAACACGAATTGGACTATCGCCTAAAGAAGGAATTGTGGACATTTGGTGGAAACAGGATTGCAGTTCGCTTCGAGTACGAATGGCACGATAAGGAAGGCCAGTGGTATCGCTCGTACGGAAATGAGATGTGGGAGTTCGATGAGGAGGGTCTCATGACGCGGCGGTATGCCAGCATCAACGATGTCCCCATCCAGGAAACAGAGCGAACGGTATTTGCTCCTGATCGGTCAGCTAGCTCTCAATGCTGATGTGCGGCACCTCGGTCTCCTTCGAGTTGAGGACGCGGTGACACTCAAGCATGTGGTTCCGGTGCTAACTAGAAAACATAGCCCATCGCTGTTCAATCAGCCAAGTAGGTGATCGAAATGAAGCTAGCTCGTCCGGTCTTAGGGTACGAACATGGATTCATGCCGGGAAATGCGAATGGCCACGAGTGGCCTTGTATTCATTTTTCTGTCTGGTAAGGGGAATCGACATGAGGTTCAAAATACACACGAGTTTCACTGCGCCCCAGGACTCTCGGCGAATCTTGAAAGAGATCGAAGAGAAATACGGCTTCTTGCCGAACTTCTTCGGTGTCCTGGCTGAGTCGCCGGCAGCCGTCCAATCCTACACAGCCGTGAGTGATGCCCTTCAGCACTGCATGCTGACGCCAGTGGAACAGCAGATCGTCGCCTTGACCATCAGTGTCACGACCGACTGTGCCTACTGTGTAGCGGACCACTCGATTCTAGCTCAGAAGATGGGTGTTACAGAGAAGGTTCTCTCGGAGTTACGGGCGCAGAAACCCTTGTCGGATAAGAAACTGAATGCGTTACGAACCCTCGTGCTCTCAGTTATGAACCATCGAGGATGGGTGCCGAATGATGACCTAGAACAGTTTGCCAAGGCGGGGTACACCGAACGGCATGTCTTAGAAGTCATCACGTTCTTGGCACTCAAGATCATGAGTAATTATGTAAATCAGGTGGCCAAGACCCCGCTCGATTCTCGACTGGCTAGCCAGGTAGGAAGTCCCAAGGCCATCACTTCCGCGTGATAATCGATCGGTTTAGTCGGATCAAGCCAAGGGAGAAGTGGAGAACACGGTGAGGTAGCGCATTGGCTTGTGACAGGAGATCCTCTTCCATGCGATCCTTTACATCATTACTGACTGAAGTCCGCTCCTGTGCCCTCTGTGCGGAACATCTGTTGCATGGCCCCAGGCCAATCCTCCAGTTGCACCCGAACGCTCGCATCCTCATTGCTGGTCAAGCGCCAGGGAGAAGGGTTCACGAATCAGGCATACCCTTCGATGATCCCAGCGGTGATCGTTTACGTGAGTGGATGGGAGTCACACGTGAAGTCTTTTACGACCCGGAACAGATTGCAATTCTTCCGATGGGGTTCTGTTTTCCTGGCACTGGCAAGTCTGGCGATCTTCCGCCGCGGTCCGAGTGTGCACCTGCCTGGCGGGAACAACTGCTCAGTCACCTCCGTCACCTGAGGCTTACGTTGATCGTCGGCCAGTACGCGCAGGCATACCACCTCGGTCGCTCAAAGTCGTCACTCACCGAGACAGTTCAATCCTGGCGTACTTATTGGCCCGATGCCGTTCCGCTTCCTCACCCAAGCCCGAGAAACAACATTTGGCTTCGACGAAACCCGTGGTTTGAGGACGAACTTCTGCCTGCCCTGCGAGAGCAAGTCTCCAAGGTCCTTCGCCGATCTACCGTGTTCCCCTAAAATAATCCGAGAGCAATGAGGCCAGCGCACACGAATGCTATTACCTAAGTGCTCTCACTTCATGCCAGTGCGCCAAATTCACGCGTAAAGTCCGCGTAATTCAGAGAAGGAGACCATTCCAATTGGGGCTACGCAGCCTTCTGATGTGCATCGACCCGCGTTTCGTCTGTCATGGCCATTTTCTGGCACCAGCGAGCAAAGCCACCGCGCAGGATATTAGCATTCTGATGGGAAGCGAGCGCCTCCCGATTTCAGATGTGCTTCGGCTGCGGAGAATCGCGTTGTAAGCAACTTGTGATTGTCAATCGGGAACCGCTCCCAGCGTTGCAGACCACCTACACCTCATCGTTTCGCTAACAGTGCTTCTATCGTACGGCGCTTCAGCTCAGGAACCCGGTTCCTATGGCCGCTTGACTCCGTACCCTGGTACAGGGTGTATCGTCGAAGCCGAGGTCCATATGACGATAGAACTCAAGATTGGGCAGCTCGCGAAACAGGTGGGCGTGAATATCGAGACGATCCGCTATTACGAGCGATTGAACTTGCTTGCTCCTATGTCACGACTTCCATCCGGCTACAGGCTCTACAATAGAGATTCCCAACGGCGGCTGCGGTTCATCAAGAACGCCCAGGCGTTGGGCTTCACGCTCCATGAGATCGAGGAACTTCTCGATCTTAGGGCCAGCTCAAAGGCTCGGTGCGGGGATATCCAACGAAAGGCAGAGACAAAGTTGAAACACGTGGAAGCCAAGGTGAGTGACTTGCAGGCGCTGGCCCGAGCGCTTCGAGGCTTGATCCGGACGTGTCGAGCCGGCCGGCCCAGCGATCACTGCCCGATTCTGGCGAGTCTGGAAAATGAGCACAAGTTGCCAGGAAAAATGCGGCAGAGCAAATGAGCGAAGGCCGCGATTGATGGTTGGCAAATGACCTGCCTGCGTCGCGGACGACGCCTGTCTGCCAGGGCAGAGGCAGTCGGCAGGCAGGCCAATGACGGTTTTCGGGACCAAGCGAGTCCAAGATGTCCGCATGAAAAACGGTTTGCGGTTCTGTGTATTTTATGGTGGTGAGCCGAGTATGGACGTGGATCGACAGCCTGGTCATTTGACCAAAGGTGGGACGCCCACTATGGTCGGCGGGCTGGTGGCTGCGTTCTTCGCCTCGGTCTGTTGCATCGGGCCGGTGGTATTCGCAGCTCTCGGCGTGGGTGTTGGAGCCACAGGCTTTCTGGCCGGCACGGCTGAATTTCTGAAGGCGTTCTTGCCCTATCGTCCGGTCTTCATCGGCCTGACGCTCCTTCTGATGGGCCTCAGCTTTTATCTGGCCTACAGGCAGCCGAAGTCCGTGTGCGCGGAAGAGGCCGGATGCGCTGCTCGATCAGCGAGAGGGCTGAACCGGAAGTGGCTATGGCTGATAGCGGCTTTGGCATTGCTGTTGGTCTTGGCGCCTTATTGGTTAGCTCGGTAAGAACGGTGATGACGCGTGAAGAATGAGCGTTCAGCCTGATGTGGCGGGCACGACTATTCGCTCTGAGTTATCCCTTGAAAAGGGAGGAGATCAGGTATGTGGCAAGTGATTCGGACATGTCTTCTTGTCGGAGTGGCGATGCTTCCGCTGACTGAGTTCTATGGTCTTGCGGCTGAGAACCAGGGGGTTCAGACGATGACCTTGCAGATCGACGGTATGACGTGCGGGGCTTGCGTCAAGGACGTCAAGACAGCGCTCGCCAAGGTCCTAGGCGTCAGCACGGTCGAGTTCAGAGTGGGAAAGAAGTGGATCTTCTTTTCCGATTATTCAGACGCGCGCGCGTCGGTGACGTTCGATGCGAACAAAGTGGGTACGGAGGCGTTGGTCAGGGCCATCGAAGGGGCCAGCAGCCCGCTGTCGGCGTACAAGGCTCGGCTGGTGCAGCCATAGCCGGCAGCTAACAGCGAACAGTTCACCCCCGGCTCTTCGCTACTTACCGGAGGCACTTTAGGCGAGAGGAAGGAGTAAAGCCGTTATGGATCAAACAACCAATGTTGAAACAGGACTATTCGCCGAACTCAGAAAGTTGAGTCCCAAGGTCACGGGCGGTCTTCTGCGTATGCGACAGGCGGCCTATCGAGATGCAACTGTGGCCGCCAAGTACAAATTACTTACCGCCATGGCCATCTCGATTGCGATCCGGTGTGAACCTTGTATTCGCGCCTACGTCCGGATGGCAGTTGACAAAGGAATCACGCAAGAAGAACTGATTGAATTCCTCGAAGTCGCGATGACGATGCAAGGTTGCCCCGGTGAGGAATGGGCTCTCAAGGCCTATGTGGCCTATAAGGACTGTATAGACGGTCAGATGGGTTCAGAGGCGTCAACTTGTTGTAAGAATGACCATAGGAGTCAGACAGATACGGAAGGTGATCATGAATAGGTATGCCGGTAGATTTCTTCTCCTCTCCCAGAGGAACAGTAGATTTGTGCGGTGCCGCTGATCGAGTGATTGTGTATTAGAAATGCCGTTGACGGTTGAGGTGGACGAGGGATAGACTAACACCATGCGATTAGGTTCCCATCACTCCCGATCTTTTCTCGCCGCGAGTATCGCAGTGTTCCTGTTGGCATTCAGTTTCAATGCCTACGCCTGTCTCCTGCCGTTGGCGGGGACTACCGATGCCTCAATGGCCAACGGTTGTTCAACTCCTGTCGAACAACCTAGTCGGCAATTATGTGACGCCTTCAAGATCTTGGGAGTCGAATCCCAGGCTCAGTCGTCATCGTTGCTCGTGGACCATCATTGGTCGGCAGACCATGCGTTACCTACGCTTCCAACGGTGAGCCCTCGGCTCGTACGAATTTTCAGTCTATATCGCAATTTTGAATCGAGTTCTCCTCCGCATCAGTCTCTTCCAAGCACAGTGCTTCGTATCTGATCTCTCCGGTTCTTCCTTATCCCGTTTCATCATCGCGTGATCTGCCCAGCGCTCGGTCCCGGCTCATTCAATCGCTTCCTCTGTAGCAGACGAGGCCAGCGACAGTCGTGGGCAGGAAAGCATTTGGGGAGGACCATCCCATGACTCGTTCAATTCGGGTGTTGTTTGCCATAGCAGTCGTGAGCGCAACTTTCTGGATAGGTGCAAGTCATGTCGCCTATGCCATCGATCAGACTACACAACCGGCGTTGGTGTTACCGGATTTGATCCCAGAAGCCTTGGCCAGAAATCCAGAGCTTGTCGCGGCGCGCAAGCAATGGGAAGCTGCCACGAATCGGATTGTCCAGGCCCGGTCGCTGGACGATCCCACCCTGTCAGTCCACTTGTGGAATTTCCCGCAGACCTTCAATGTCACGAGGGCGGACAACAGTATCTTCGGTCTCTCGCAGAATTTCCCGTTCCCCGGCAAGCTGGCTCTGAAAGGCGAAATCGCGCGGCGGTCAGCCGAGATGACCGAACAGGCGCTGCGCGCCAAGGAACGGGAACTGGTGGCCCGTCTCAAACAGGCCTACTACGAGCTGTTTCTCGCGCACAAGGCGATCCAGATTCATCATGCACAGGTCGAATTGCTCAGGCAGTTCGTCGAGATTGCGAACGCGAAGTTCCGGACTGGAAAGGGATCGCAGGCTGATGTGCTCAAGGCTCAGGTCGAGCTGTCAGTGTTGCAGCAGCAACTTCCCGTTCTGGAACAACGTCGCGAGACCACTGCGGCACTGCTGAATACGCTTCTGGACCGAGACCCCCTATCACCTCTGGGCATTCCTCAGGAGCCATCTCTACTGCCGATCGACACCACCATCGACGACCTACATCGTCTCGCCTTGAACGCCAGACCGGAATTAAAAGCCGTTGAACTGGCGGTGCAACAGAGCGAGCAGTCTCGCGCGCTGGCCCAGCGTCAGTACTACCCGGACTTCAATGTGACGTTTCAGCGCTTCCAGAATTTTCAGGCCCATGACGGATTTGGCGCCTACGTCGCGATGACCGTGCCGTTCGCCTTCTGGACCAAACCAAAGTATGACGCCGGCGTCCAAGAAGCCGCGGCGTCCGTTGCAGCTGCACGGGCACAACAGCATACGGTAGAAAACCTGACTCGTTTTCAAATCAACGATCTCTTAGCCAAGGTACGGGCGAGTGAACAGGTGGCGACGTTGTATCACACGACGATCCTGCCCCAGGCCGTGCAGAACCTCGAAGCGGCGCGAGTGGGGTATCGAACGGGAAAGGGAGGGTTTCTGGATCTTATTGATACGCAGCGGGCCTGGCGAGGATTTCAGCATGAGTACTACCGAGCGCTGGTCGAGCGGGAGCACCGCCTCGCCGAACTCGAACAAGTGATCGGGGCTGACCTGAACGGAAACAGCTAAAAAGTGAGGGATAGGCTATGAATCAAGACCTGCGCAGAAAAGGCTTTGTTGTCGGTGTCGCAGCAGCCGGTCTGTTCGTCGGAGTCATCGCCGGGTTCTTCGCCGCGCATCGGATGATGAGCGATATGTCGAGGATGCAAAGCAGTGAAGACATGAAGGGCCATGAAATGGAAGGTATGTCCATGAAAGAGCCTGGCATGAAAGGGATGCCGATGGAAGGCGTCAAGCCTATGAAAGGCACGGAATCTATGTCAGGCATGTCCGACGCTCTATCGGGGGCTGTGGCGGTTCCGGCTGTGGCGCGACAGTTGATCGGGGTCCGCAGTACCCCGGCTGCTCACGCGATGCTGGAGGAAGAGATCCGTACGGTCGGTACGGTCGGCTACGACGAACGGGGTTTCACGCAAGTGACGCTAAAAATTTTCGGGTGGGTTCGAAAAGTCTTCGTCGATTCGATCGGTCGACCGGTTCGCAAAGGTGAACCGCTCTTCACCTTCTACTCGCCGGATCTTCTGACTACGCAGGACGAGTATCTCCTCGCCGTGAAAACGCGTGCGCTACTGGACGGGAGCCCGCTTGACGATGCGAAAGCCAACGCTGATGCGCTCGTGGCGAGCGCCCGGGAGCGCTTGCGACTGTGGGATGTGACCGATTCACAGATCGCGGACTTGATGCGTCGAGGCCAAGCCGAGCCGGTGCTGACGATCTATGCCCCTTCCTCCGGGATCGTGCTGAAGCGAGAGGCTGTGCCGGGGAAATATGTGGAGCCAGGGACGACACTGTATGAGATCGCGGATCTTTCTACCGTCTGGATCTCTGCCGATATTTATGAATCAGAAATGGCTGCCGTGAAAGTCGCTCAACCGGCCTCGGTCACCTTTGCTGCCTATCCGGGGAAAACGTTCCACGGCAAGGTGGCCTATGTGTATCCAACACTGAACGCTGAAGCCCGCACTGTGAGGGTACGTCTCGAATTGCCGAACCCTGAACTGAAGCTGAAACCCGGGATGTATGGGAACGTGACGTTGAAGACGAATGCGGTTACGACGTTAGTCGTGCCCAAGGAAGCTGTGCTGGACACGGGGCTTCGTCAACTTGTGTTTATGGATCGGGGAGAAGGCCGGTATGAGCCTATGTCCGTCAAGCTTGGTCGCCGGAGCCAAGATGCAGTGGAAGTAATGGAAGGACTCAAAGAAGGAGATCAGATCGTCACCTCGGCCAATTTCTTATTGGATGCGGAAAGTAAATTGGTATCGGCTTCGAGCATGCAGGGCATGATGGGCCGGATCGGGATGGCCGACTGGCAAATGCGCGGTGCCCATGAAGGCAAGATGCAAGCGATGGAAGGAATGCAAGGCATGAAAGAGATGGAGGGCATGAAAGGTATGAGCGGAATGTCTGGCATGGCTTCGGACTCAGCCAAAGCCACCTCCGAAGCTCGCAAGGTAGCAGGATATGTTCTGACCTTCACGACGCTTCCCGAAACACCCAAGGCCGGTGAGGTCCTCCTCAGACTCAAGGTCACAGATCAGACCGGCAAGCCGGTGACCACTGCGCACGTCTTGTTCGTCTATACCATGACCATGCCGATGCCAGGCATGACTGATTCCAAGGTGACGGCGCACCATACCAAAGACGGACTCTATGAAAGCACAGTGATGTTCGGCATGGGCGGAACATGGATAGCAACGGTCAATGTGACAGTGCCAGGACGGTCGCCGATTGTTGAGAAGTTCCAGTTTTCAGTCGCAGGGGGAGGCCTGTAACTGGGAAAAGCGGGCGTCTCGGCGCCCGCGGGATGAGAGGGGTGAAAAACAATGATCGCACGACTCATCGAAGGGAGTGCACGCAATCCTGTCCTCGTCATCCTCTGTGTGTTGCTGCTGGCAGGCTGGGGCCTGTGGGCGGGTTTTAAGGTTCCGCTGGATGCGGTGCCGGACCTGTCCGATGTCCAGGTGACCATCTATACCGAGTGGCAGGGGCGCAGCCCAACGTTGATTGAAGACCAGGTCACCTATCCCATCGTCACCTCGCTGCTGGCTGGGCCGAAAGTGAAACGGGTGCGGGGAGTTTCGGAATATGGGGTCTCCTACGTCTACGTGATCTTCGAAGACCGGACGGACTTGTACTGGGCACGCAGTCGTGTGCTGGAATACCTGCAGAAGCTGACCGGGAAGTTACCAGCCGGAGTCGCACCGACTCTCGGTCCTGACGCGACCGGTGTCGGGTGGGTCTATCAGTATGCATTGGTCGACGAGTCTGGCGCGCACGATCTGGCGCAGCTCCGCAGTCTTCAAGATTGGTATCTGCGCTTTCAACTGGAAAGTGTGCCAGGTGTGGCAGAAGTATCGGCAGTCGGCGGGTTCGTGAAGCAGTATCAAATCGAAGTGGACCCGAACACGTTGGCTGCCTACCGGTTGCCGATTAAGACGATTATTGAAGCTGTCCGGAACAGCAATGATGAGGTGAGTGGCCGAGTGTTGGAGATGGCCGGCACGGAATACGTGATTCGCGGGCGCGGCTACCTGCGTTCGGTTGAAGATATCGAGCTGATCCCTGTCGGGACGGATGGGCGAGGTACGCCCATCTCAATTCGGGATATTGCCCATGTCCAAATCGGACCGGACCAGCGTCGGGGCGTCGCTGAGTTGGACGGCAAGGGCCAGACAGTCGGCGGGATCGTGATCATGCGGGCTGGGGAGAACGCCCTCGCTGTGATCGAGCGGGTTAAAGCCAGGCTGGCAGAGATCACACCGGCTCTGCCGAAGGGCGTCCACATCGTTCCCACCTACGATCGGTCCGATCTCATTCATCGAGCCATTGACGTGCTTCGCGAGAAACTCATGGAGGAGACTATTATCGTCAGCCTGGTCGCGGTCGGCTTTCTGTTTCACCTGCGCAGCGCCCTGGTGGCGATTCTCATCCTGCCCATAGCAGTGCTGCTCGCTTTTATCCCGATGGCTTACCTGAACATCACCTCCAGCATCATGTCGCTCGGAGGAATCGCCATTGCCATCGGCGCAATGGTGGATGCAGCCATCGTGATGGTGGAGAACGCGCACAAGCGTTTGGAGCAGAATCCTCATATGGACCGGACAGAAACCATCATCGCGGCGGCCAAAGAAGTCGGCCGCCCCTTGTTCTTCTCGCTGCTGGTGATCGCCGTGTCGTTCCTGCCGATCTTCGCACTGGAAGCGCAGGAGGGGCGACTATTTACGCCGTTGGCCTATACCAAAACCTTTTCGATGCTCTTTGCCACAGCGCTTTCAGTGACCTTGGCACCTGTACTGATGGTCCTCCTCATCCGGGGGCGCATCCGAGCAGAGGCGAAGAATCCCCTGAACCGCCTGCTGATCGCGATGTATCGACCCATCCTTTCCGGCGCATTGCGCATCCGATGGTTGACGCTCGGATTAGCTGTGGTGGTCGTGGGACTCACGGCGCCGATCTTTTCCCGTCTTGGCGCGGAATTCATGCCACCACTGAACGAGGGGACCATCCTCTATATGCCAACCACTGTGCCCGGTCTCTCAATTCCCGAATCGGCCAAGGTGTTGCAAGTCCAGGATCAGTTGCTCACGACCTTCCAAGAAGTGGAGCGAGTGTTCGGCAAGATGGGAAAGGCCCCGACTGCCACTGATCCGGCCTTTGTCGGCATGGCAGAAATCACGATCACTCTCAAGCCGGAAGCACAATGGCGGCCCGGCATGACCTGGGACCGGCTGCTGGATGAGATGGATGCCAAGCTGCGCATTCCCGGCTTTCCGAACATCTGGTGGATGCCGATTCAAACCCGCACTGAAATGATCACGACCGGTGTGCGAAGCCCGGTCGGCATTAAAGTCCTGGGGCCGGATCTGAAGACCATTGAGAAAATCGGCTTAGAGATCGAGCAAGTCTTGGCTACTGTGCCGGGCACCAAGAGCGCCTTTGCCGAACGGCTCAACGAAGGCTACTATCTGGATCTGACGGTGAACCGGCGTGAAGCAGCCCGCTATGGCTTGACTGTGGGGGATGTGCAATCTGTCATTGCCTCGGCTATCGGCGGCGAGGCAGTCACGACCACGGTCGAGGGGCGCGAGCGGTATCCGGTCAATGTCCGCTACAAGCGCGAACTGCGCGATGATCCCGACCGGCTCAAGAGGGTGCTGATTCCCACTCCGAGCGGCGCGCAGATCCCGCTTGGGCAAATTGCCGATCTCGTCATAACCCAGGGGCCGCCATCAATCGCGGATGAAGCGGGAACGCTGGCCGGTTTGGTCTCGGTCGCGGTCAGTGGACGAGACCTGCGCGGCTATGTCGAAGACGCCCAACGCACGGTGCGAGACCGGGTGACATTACCTTCCGGCTACCGGCTGATCTGGACCGGTCAATACGAGCATCTGGTGCGGGCCGAAGAGCGGTTAAAGCTGGTCGTCCCATTGACCATTGGGATCATTCTCTTGCTGCTCTATCTCAACTTCGGTTCGCTGGCGAAATCGCTGATCGTGCTCTTGTCTGTCCCCTTCGCCGCAATCGGAGCCATCTGGTACCTCCATTTCCTGGGCTACAACCTCAGCGTGGCGGTGTGGGTCGGGATCATCGCGCTGGCCGGTGTGGCGGCGGAGACGGGCGTGGTGATGCTCGTCTATCTCGATGAAGCGTATGAGCGACGGGTGCGGGAAGGTCGCATGGCGACGGCCCAGGATCTCCGTGACGCCATCATGGAAGGAGCGGTCCAACGAGTACGGCCGAAGATGATGACGGTGGCTGCGATCATGGGTGGCCTCCTCCCCATTATGTGGACGACCGGCACCGGGGCCGATGTGATGAAGCGGATTGCCGCGCCGATGATCGGCGGCATGGTCAGCTCTACAGTGTTAACGCTGGTTGTGATTCCGGTGCTCTATATGCTCTGGCGGCGATTACAGGGTTTGCGATATCGTCCTGTTCCAGCGTGGGTCATGCCAGATGCTACAAGAATACAACACCGCGACCATTGATAATTTGTCTTGTTGACCAGACGAAACAAGGAACCTTATGCGTGACCAAGAGAATAAAACCAATAAGTGTCCCTCTCCGGCATGCCGGTTCCGGCCTCTGCCTGCCGTTTCCTCTGTGAACTGTACGGTGCCTCTCCTCCTCTCGCGCGAGAGTCACCTGCAGTTCAACCAAGGAGGAAACACCATGGCGACCAACCACTCATCCACACGACCAGCGACCACGCTGCGATGTGGCAACATCAAGGCCACGATCTGGCAGAACGTCAGCGAGAAGGGCCCGTTCTTCTCAATAACCTTTCCTCGCCCATTCAAGGATCAGGCCGGTACCTGGCACAACGGCACTTCATTTGGTCTCA
This sequence comes from Nitrospira sp., assembly GCA_019636945.1. Lineage (GTDB taxonomy): Bacteria > Nitrospirota > Nitrospiria > Nitrospirales > Nitrospiraceae > Nitrospira_D. The sequence continues at coordinate 29,260 of JAHBWO010000034.1, forward strand.
ACGACCTCGAGGCGCTCATGAATGTCGCCTTTGAGGCCAAGGAGTGGATCGCCGCTCATGCTCTGAAGCGCTGAGCGGTTTCCTGGGAAGCCTCCAGCTTGTCTGGGGGCTTCCTTTCCTTTTGTACAAAGAGGATCCGGCCATGACACAGCACACTCAGGGGGTCCGATCCTCGGGAGTGACGGCGTGAAGCCGGATCCGACACCCATCCTCCGCTTCCGCTGGTAGCCACGTTCGCGTCCGCAACGCCAGTGACCCGACCGGAACCCGAAACGGCTGCCTCCGTTTCGCAACCGCCGCGACGTGTGCGTACTCTCACCCGCGTCGAGATTGACGCTCGTGTTTCTTCGGGAGTGCGCGTCTGGGCGCAGGCCTGACCGACCAGTGGATCAGTCTCCCGGTCCAGAAGCGGTCAGGCTCGAGAAACCGTGAAACGCTTGCTGCGCAGACTCGATATGGTATTCTTCGGCATCCCGTCGCAGTCAATGGGATGAATGAGCGGGAGGACTATGAAGAAAATTGCCGAGTACCAGGGGTACACGATTGAATCCGCTCCACAACCGGATACACAGGGAGAGAAGTGGCGACTTCGGATCTATATCTCGGTCGACCATCCCCGCGGCGTACAGACGCGTGAGTTCGCCGCGGATGGTCTCTACGCCACGGAGGACGAAGCCGATCTCCATGGGCTGGCCTTTGGACAGCGTGTCATTGATGGAAAGGTGGAGGGCAAGACCGTCTGGGATCTCAAGTCTCAGGACCGTCGGATCACCCCCCGCTTCCGAGTCCAATTTCGCACCACGTTTTCCTCCGCTCCGACACTGGACGGTACTGGGATGATCCTGGATCTCTCTGCCGGTGGGTGCCGGATTGAAAGCAGCGTGTCGCTCACGCCAGGGCTCTCGCTGGAACTCCGCATCTATGCGGAAGGCTTGGAATGGCCGTTAATGGTGGAGGCCGCGACCGTGCAATGGGTCAGCGGACAGACGTTTGGGTTGGCGTTCTTTCGGATGAAGGAAGCCGAGCGACAGCGGTTGGAGCAGGTTATCCAGGACCTGACGGACCTGCCGGTCTGACGGAGCATGAACCGCGTCAGGGGCGGTCACCGAGCCAGTCCCGGATCGTGTGCTGAACGGCCGTTCTCTCACACGAGATCGAGCCGTCGAGTGCATGTGCTCTGAGCCGTTGTCCGACCCCGCCTAGTTCTCCACCCTCACATCTCGACCGGTCCGTGCATGCAGCTGGTGGATGGTGCGCATCATGCGAAGGATGCGATGGGCCTGTCTCAGCGTCTTGTCCTGTACGTCATCAATCAGACCATCGGACGTACGTTCCTCAGAATCTGGGTCAGCATGATTCCCTCGCGTGTCGACGAGACGATCGGTCGAGTCGCCCTGAAGAGCAAACACACGTCGGAACACGTCCTCAAGCGATGGGATGCAAGGGGCTGGCTGTACAGAGTGGGTGTTCGGCGACACCGCTGGAGGTGAAATCTCTGGTTGAGTGGTGCGTGGCATCAACTGGCGCCCGAGCTTTTGCTGCAAGAATTCGGTGACCCATGCCTGATCCATCGGGTCCATGACCTGTGCTTCAATGGCAAATTCCTGATCGTTGACCCACAGAACGGTCGCTCGGTGAATACACAGCAAGGTGGCTCGTGCGGGGACGGCGACCTGCACGGTCACCCGCATACCGGGAACCACGGGCATCGTCCCCGCCATGCGCCAGCCCCGATCGGTCAGATCTAAAGCGGTCCCTTCGGCCAGAAAGGTAGCATTGCCATAGCGCATGGGCCACCTGACCGGAACCCGACTCGCCCCTCGCACGGGTCGCTGTCTGTTCTGCATGGGTCACTCCTTCCATTGATGGCGCGCGCACTACAGAAAGCGTAGCCTGACGGTCCGCTCTGTGCCTTCCCCGAACTCGGTACTTCCGAAGGGGGGAGCGCGCAGAACCGACGAGGTCATGTCAGGCTGGATAGGCCATGGGCTCTCGCACGGATACGGTCACCTGAGCGGTGTCGTGGGAGATGATGGCAGGCAAGGCGCAAGAATCGGACAAGGCCACGCCGCAGGATGGGGAGGTCCGAGCTAGGGAACCAGGCTAGACCAGACCGCTCGACGAATTTCGTCCGAGGTGAAAGGTTTCTGAATCAGACGGCCTGCGTCAAACCGTCTGGCGACGTTCAGATCGTTCTGGATCGTCGGTCGCGCCGGTGATGACAATGACTCGGGCGTCGAGAAATTCTTGTATGAGCGCCAGCGTCACTTCCCAGCCAACGCGCTCCGGCATGAGGATATCCGTAAGGACGACATCGGCTGAGGCGTCGCGATAGAGCGTGAGGCCGTGGGGGTCGTTGGCGGCTTCCCGAATAGAACGTAGGGGAGTTAGGAGCCCCCACAGTGTTGAGGGCTCCTAAGTTCAGTCTGAACATCAGCGAGGCAACGGATCAGGAGACCCTTGCCGTCGTCAACCTCTCAGTGGCCTCCCTTCTTCTCCTCCTCTTTCTTGTCATCACTATAGGTCATATGACCGCCCTTCTTCTCATCGCTGTACAACACATGGCCGCCCTTCTTGTCTTCCTTTTTATCCTCGTTGGCGAAGGCTGGGGCGCTGAAGGTCACAGCGACTGCCACGGCCATTACTGCCATCAACATGTGTTTCATGCTACCTCCGTTAAATAGTTAGAAGCGAATGACTGCCACTCGTGTGGCATTGCTTGCAGAGATAGCATAATGCATGCCGCCTTCTCCTGCGTCGAAATACAAACATATAGGCGAAACATCAATAGGTTATAGAGTGCTGTTTTGGGGAAGCCTGAAGGAGTTTTCCTACGATACCTGTGCAAAAATGATGGTCAGCATGAGGCGGTGGCCAGGACTTCTCTACATCTGCTCGATGTGCTTTCTCACCTTGTCAGGCAGAGCTCGTTCAGCGAGCCGTAGCTCGTAGGTCTTCTGCAGGTTCATCCAAAACTCGGCGGTGGTGTTGAAGAAGGTCGCGAGCCGTACGGCTGTATCGCCGGTGATCCCCCGTTGTCCTTTGATGATCGCCGTGATCCGATTTGCCGATACATCAAGAGCTTTGGCCAGGGTATTGGCGTTAAGTGGTGGATCTGACGGTTTCATGAACTCTTCCAGTAACAGTTCTCCTGGATGAACTAGCCGCATGCCCTTGTGGATCATGACACGTTCTCCGAGCGAGCTCTCGCCACCGTGCGCGATCGTCTCGCGACCTTCGACCGGACCGGACCGTATCGCTGTCCACGCGGAGCCTGACGCACGGTGACTTCCACATCTTGACCGAGTAAGGAGAGGAAATGTACCAAGCGTTCAACCGAGAATCCGGCCATCTGCCCCGAGAGCAGCTTGGACACTTTGGCCTGATCGATCCCGAGACGCGTGGCTGCCTCCACCTGCTTCCACGCGTGGCGCCGAATCGTGTCCTGCAGGGCTTGGAGTAAACTGCTTTTGAGAATGAGTTCAGCCGATCGTTCTTCCGAAAACCCCAGATCCCTGAAGATATTTCCACTCCCTTTCGTCACGGTTGCGCGTGTCATAGACCTTCCTCCCTTCTCCACATGAGGAGATCGGCATAGCGGTTCTTGCCCAGCTCGATGTCCGGCCTTGCGGTTTTCTGTGAGCGTTTCCCAAACACATGGAGCACATAGACCGCTTCTTGGAACTTCGCCACATAGAAGACTCGATACGCCCCAGTCTCATCCCAAACCCGGAGGTCCTGGACGCCAGATGCGACCGTCGATCCCTCAGGTGCTCCGCGCGTTCTACCGAAGGATTCTCCAGAGGCTCGTGAACGTCTCAGATTTGGAAGGCATGACGCCTGTCGGCGTGATCAAACGGTGTCACCTTCCGAAAGAGGTTCTCTTCTCGGAGGAGACATCGGAGATCCATCGGTCAGTCAGCGGGGAATTGCACTGGAAATCCAACGATCATAAGTATATATACGTTTTGAGACGTTTCCTTTCCCGAATAGCGTCGCATCTCAGCAGGAGACGATTGGGCCTCCTGGACTCGAGGTGATGCACCGCATACGTATGACGGTAGACGCACTTTCACCTGACCAAGGATGAAGAGACGTGCCAGGACTATCTCGTCACCAAGCGTTAGACCCGAGAAGGAAAACACGATCACACCCCTCGAGTCGGAGTGGGAGAGGAGTGAACGAGACCGCTGTTCGAGACAGCACCACGCGTGCCGACCCACCGAGGATCGTCTGTGCCCGCTACGATGTCTTACGGGCTTTAGCGGATGCGTCTGGTGTTGAGCAAATCACGTTATGGGCCATCCCGAATAAACGCTATCAGGTGAGTTTTCGGATCAAGAATCACGCGCAAGAATGGTATCTCGCCACCCTTCGAAATAAATCGAAGCCTCGTGCCTTTGTGAATCTTGGTGCGGCGGCCCATATCGCCTATGGCCTCGCCCACGCGCCGATCATGATTGTGAACATGTCCAAAGCGCTGCAGAAGTAACCCGTCCGTTTCAGTGTCCTCCACCGCCTACACTTTTTCAGCAAGTCAGGCCTTTCTATAGAGGCACGTCCCTACACTGTCCTACGCTGCACAAATAATTATCGCTATATTCGTAATATCGTCTTGACACGCGAGAGACATCCGCGTAGTAGTGCAAGTCAATAATTGAGTAAGCAATAGATATTAGTATAACTACATACGGTTGTTTTGCACGCATACATCGTAAATGGTTCGCGCAAGCACTCGCATGGATGACGGACCCTCGACGAAAGAACGCGCCCGCCGGATGATTGAGCGGGATATGGGGGCACGGTTACTCGACACCCTCAATGATGCACGCACCGTGGAAGTCATGCTGAACGCGGATGGGCGGCTCTGGTGTGAGTGGCTCGGGCAGGGGATGGCGTGCATTGGGACGTTTCCT
>JAHBWO010000035.1 GCA_019636945.1 Nitrospira sp.
ACGGCATAGGCCGGATAAGCAAACCGCGCAAGATGGTGATAATCCGACGCCCACATGATGAGGAAGGCCGCTGCACCGACCCCGATCCAGATGAGTTGCTTGAGATAGTAAGGGGTCCCGACGCCACGCTGCCCATACGTCACACTGTAAATCGAGAGGACGCCGATCCCGAGAATGGCGAGAATCAACGCCACATAGCGAATGTCGAAACTATCGAGCTCCCGATGTTCAGTCAACCGATTGATCATGAGTCGTTTGAGAAACGCCCTGGCCCTTCCATGCTGGGACGATCCGAGGTGACCGTTGGGACCTGCGGCGCAAGCTTCATATAGGTTTCAATGACTTCCTTGGCGAGCGGAGCCGCCGCAGCCCCCCCGTGCCCCATATGCTCACCAATCACAGCCACAGCGATCTTAGGCGACTCGACGGGCGCAAAAGCCACAAACCATGCATGGTCTCTAAACTTTTTCGGAATACTTTCCTCAGGCCCAGTGCGGAGGGCCGCCACCTGCGCCGTACCGGTTTTCCCTCCAATCGTCACCACTGAAGACTTTGCCCGTGTCGCCGTCCCCTTCGTCACGACATCGGCAAGCGCGTCTTTGATGAGACGGAAGGTTTCCGGCTTCACGGAGAGTTTCCCGCGTGGGACCGCCGGGATCTCCATCAGATTCCCGGTCGTTCGGTCCATCACCGCCTGCACCAGTCGAGGGCGGTAACTGACGCCGTTATTGGCAACGGTGCCGACTAAACTTGCCATCTGCAAAGGAGTCACCGTGACATAGCCTTGACCGATCGCGGCTGAAATGGTTTCGCCCGGTAGCCATTGCTCGTTCTTGGCCTTCTGCTTCCACGCCGTCGACGGCATGATCCCCGATCGCTCCGACGGCAACTCCACCCCGGTCGCCTTCCCAAGACCGAAGTCCTTGCCGAATTCCGCCATCACATCGATCCCCATTCGTTGCCCGACCGTATAAAAGTACACGTCGCAGGAATGGACCAAGGCGTTGTGGAGGTCAACGTACCCATGTCCGCCAGCCTTCCAGTCATGGTAGAGCCGTTTCCCGAACTGGTAGCCTCCGTTACAGAAGACGGTGCTCGACGGTGTCATGGTTTTCGTTTCCAACGCGGCAATGGCCATTGGAATCTTGAAGGTCGAGCCTGGCGGGTACTGCCCCTGTGAGGCGCGATTGTTCAGCGGGCGCCCTTCATCTTGAACGATTTCCACCCACTGTTTGGCAGTGAGTTCTCGCGAGAGGACATTAGGATCGAAGCCTGGCCGACTAGCCATAGCCAGAATATCCCCGCTGGTCGGATCAAGCGCGACAATGGCTCCATGCTCTTCGCCGAGCAGGTCTTCGGCCACCTTCTGCAGTCGCGCATCAATGGTCAAATACAGATCATTGCCGGCCTGCGGCCTGTCGACCACCGTGGCCCTTTTCTCATGACCGAGCGCATCGACCTCCACATTCTTCTGCCCAGCGACGCCTCGCATGTGTCGATCATAGGACTTTTCCACCCCATACTGTCCCACGACACTGCCTTGATGGAGATCAAGAAATTCCGGCTTCTCCAGTTGCTCTCCGGAAATTTCCCCCACATAGCCCAAGATGTGAGCGGCCGTCATACCACCAGGATAATTGCGCTGCGACTCCACCTGGATCATGACCCCGGGCAGATCAAGCCGGTGCGATTCCACCAGCGTCGCATCGCGCAGCGTCATGCGATCCTTGATCTTTCGCGGAAGGAGCTTACTTCCCTTGGCCGTCAGTTTTTTTCGGACAAGAGCGGCGTCAAGACCGAGTAGATCGGTCAGCTGCTTGACCAACAGCTCCCGATCCTTCACGTCCTCCAATGTGACATAGAGGCTAAAGCTCGGCACGTTATTCGCCAGAAGCACCCCATGCCGGTCATAGATCAACCCTCGAGCCGGCTCCAGCAAGACCTGTCTGGTCCGATTGTTTTCAGATAAATCGCGATAATAGGGCCCTTCGCGAATCTGCAGGTGCCAGAGTCGAAGCCCGAGCAGCGCAACAACCAACAGAAGCCCCACACGGAGAATGACCAGCCGCCGATGAAGATCCCCAACCTCTGTTTCTGGATAATGAGCTGTCGCCACGTCACTGCCTACATCCGGGATTCCGACATCAACTGTTCTATGTTGAACTGACTCCACATCAGCCAGTAGATTGCCCCACCGATGACCGCATCAAGACAGGCTTGCGGCAACGCCACATTCCAGATCGCCCACCACAAATCTTGTTGAGGACTTAGCTTCAGCACAACCGGAGTCACAAGTCCGGCCAGACACGACACCACCAGCAACCCCGACACGAGGACGAGAGGGCTCAGATACACCATTTGTCGTCCCGCTAGACCGGCGACCAACCCAAGCCCCCCCTTCAGCATGGCTCCGGTGAGCACATCCTGTGCAGAAAACAGACTCAACGCCCATCCGACTGCCACCCCGACCAACAAACCATCCAGCTCTCCGTTGATCAGTCCGATCAAACACACCGCCACGACACCAAAATCGGGCTTCACACCCCAGAGGGTGAGATGCGGCAGCAGTACGGACTGAACTGGGACAATCCCCACGATGACGACACTGTACAGCAACGCCTTCATGGCTTAGGCTTTGGCATACTCAATCGTTCTTTTTCTGCCGGTACGAGAGAGGACTGGATGACGAGCACTTCTTCAATCCGGTTGGGATCAACCTCAGGTGTCAGTTCCGCGGACTGGAACAGGGCTTCCTCTTCTTTATCAATTCGCGTGATGGTGCCGATCGCGAGTCCTCGCGGAAACCCCTCAACCAGTCCCGACGTGACAACTCGATCACCTGGGCGCGCACCCGACAATAGTGGGATATACTTCAGTCGTGCCTGCCCCTGGGTCGTCCCTTCGACAATTCCCTCGTCTCTGGTGCGCTGAATCAGTCCCGCGATCGCATTATTCGGGTCCGTCACCAATAACACCACGGCGGTAGACGCCGTCGTTTTCACAACCCGGCCGACAACTCCCGCGGGAGTGATCACACCCTGATCAGGCAAGATCCCGTCGGACGCCCCCTTATCCACAATGATCGTCTTGTACCAATTGCCGGTATCACGACCGATGACTTGAGCCGCGATCAATGTGGGCAGGGCTTGCCTTTTGAACTCCAGCAGGGTTGCCAGCCGCTCGGTGGCCGCGGCAGATTCTCGCAGTTGTCCGTTCTGTTCTTTCAGCAGTTCCAACTCTCGTTTCAACTGCCGATTCTCGTCTTCTATCCCCTGGAGCGCGACATAGCCGCCCCACACCCCAGCAATCCGATCATGAACTCCAGCCACGGCACTCAGCGGCCAACTGATGATCCATCCGAGCGGACCACCCACGCCTTGAAACACACTTTGGAGTTGACCTGGCAGAAGCAGAAAGCCGAGGATCAGGACGACGGCAAGAACGAGGGCCACACGCCTGGCATTGGATGTCACGCGTAAATTAACCATCCACATGAGGGGATGGGACCTTACCGGAGGTTGTTCGCCTGAGACATGACCGATACTTTTCGGAGCAGGTCCAATTCATCCAGAATCTTCCCGACTCCCAACACCACGGATGTCAGCGGATCATCGACCGTAATGATCGGCAGATTCGTTTCTTCACGGAATCGCGTGTCCATCCCCTTCAACAGCGAACCTCCACCGGTCAGCACAATCCCGCGATCGATGATGTCACCAGCCAGTTCGGGCGGGGTGTTTTCCAATGCAATCTTGATGGCATTGACAATAGTCCCAATCGGTTCGTGCAATGCTTCACGAATCTCGGCATCATCAATAACCAATGTGCGCGGAATCCCCGTAATCAAATCCCGCCCTTTGATCATCATGGTTTTCCGCTCTTCGAACGGATAGGCGGACCCGATTTCAAACTTGATCCGCTCGGCCATATGTTCGCCGATCAATAAATTGTACTTCTTCTTAATATAATTCATGATCGCTTCGTCCATCCGATCGCCGGCGACCTTGACGGACTCGCTATAGACAATCCCGCCCAGCGAGATGACCGCGATATCGGTCGTGCCACCGCCCACATCGACGACCATGTTACCGGACGGCTCCGTGATCGGCAGCCCTGACCCGATCGCTGCGGCGACCGGCTCCTCGATGAGATAGACTTCCCGAGCACCGGCCAATTCCGCCGAGTCACGGACCGCCCGCTGCTCGACTTGGGTAATCCGAGAAGGAACACCAATAATGATCCGTGGGCGAACGAATGCACTGCGGTTATGGGCTTTCCGGATGAAATGCTTCAACATTTGTTCGGCCATCTCGAAGTCGGCGATCACACCTTCCTTCATGGGCCGAACCGCAACAATGTTCCCTGGAGTGCGACCGAGCATTTTCTTTGCCTCGGCACCGACGGCGAGGACCTTTTCGCTCTTCTTCTCAACCGCAACCACGGAAGGTTCATTGAGGACGATCCCCTTCCCACGAACATAGACGAGAGTCGTCGCAGTCCCTAAGTCGATTGCTAGGTCATCGGAAAACCAACCGAACACATCTCCCGGGAACCCCACGGTATCTCTCCCTTCATCTGAGCTGGCCCATTCAGAGTCCAGCTTGCGTGCGTGATCTCGATGGCACTTAATCCGGAACTGCCAGCTGACCAGCGTCTAATACGTGTGTCCTGGCCACTTCATCGCCCAGGCGACGACCCTGCTCATTCCCGATAATCAAAAAACTTTCGAACGCGACAATCGCCAGAGAGGCAAGCCACCCAATGTACGGGATCGCATAAGCAACCTGTGCACCGCCCAGTGGAAGATTCCGAATGATCGACTCTCGAAACCCGACAGTGCCCCGACCATCCACCCGCACGGTTTGCAAACCGACCAGCCGTTTGCCGATACTCTTCCCCCCCGCAAACCCATCGGCAATCAGGATGTACGTCAACCCGGAAAGAAAACCGACCGGAGAAGCAATTTCGCCGGCAGCGACGACAATGAATACGTCAATCAACTTCGCGATGAACCGATTCAGCACATGGGCCTTCGGATAAACCCTTGAATCGAACGACGTCGAGCCTGGCCCCTCCCCTCCCAAGGGATCTCCTTCTAATTAGTGGCAAAGTATAACAAAATCGGCCAACTTGCACAAACAAAGAGCCAATTTTTCTGAATATTTTTTCGTACCCTCCCGAAAGAGCTCGTGAACACCTCACGCATGAAATCTCCACACACCCTAAGAGCTGGCTCTTGCCTTCCGCCCAGCCCATAAGTACACTGTTACCCTCACAAAAGCAAAGAGGGGTTTGATGATTAAGACAATGCGAGAGGCATCACACAACTATCCGTGGCTGTTGAAGTCCATCATGGGGATCCTGGCCATTGCCTTTGTCATTACGATGGGCTGGTGGGGATTCGGTGAACAGGCCGGTGGACCGGTCGCCAAGGTCGGCGAACAATCGGTTTCACTCGATGAGTTTAAGCGTACCTACGAGAACATGCACCGGATCTACAAGGACAACGTCAAGACCGAGTTCAAAGACGAGGAGTTCAAGGACTTCGTCATGGGCCAACTCGTCGACAGCCGCGTGTGGATCATCGCCGCCCAAGAGATGGGAGTGCGAGTCTCCGACGCCGACTTGCGTGAATTGATCATGCAAACACCGGTCTTTCAGAAGAACGGCGCCTTCGACCCGGAGCTCTATAAACGTATCCTTGCCGCCAATCACCTCACTCCGGCGGCATTTGAGTCGATTCAGCACCAGGAAGTCTTGGCCAACAAAGCCCGCATGATCGTCCGAGATTCCGTTGCCCTGACGCCCGAGGAGATCGCCGAAGGGCAGTCGCTCATGACCAGACCTGCGGATGGTAACGACCCCGCGAAGATGGCTGAGGCCAAACAACGGGTCCTGGACGACATGCTGTTGCAAAAGCAGCAACGCGCCCTCGTCTCATTTCAGCAGTCGATGAAAGCGAAGATTCCAATCACCATCCGGCGGGAGCTGCTATAAGCCTCTCTTGTTTTCCGATACATCCGCCAAACAGACTGCAGGCTTCCTCTTTCAGCTAGTCTTCGAAGATCTCGGCGCGCATGAAGAAGATTTTTCAATAATTAGGAGGGCTTGTTCGCGCCGAGAGTGTTGAAACATATCCCTCTAGAATTCCATCCCACGCTAAAGTATCAGCATCGCGTCGCCATAGCTGTAGAAACGATATCGCTCCTGGACTGCCTCTTCGTAAGCCCCACGAATCTGGTCGATCCCGGCGAAGGCTGAGACCAGCATCAGCAAGGTCGTCTTGGGCAGGTGAAAGTTCGTCATCATCGCATCGACAATCTTGAACTCAAATCCCGGGGTGATGAAGAGTCGGCTTTCGCCGGACAACGGCATCATCTCGCCCTTCTCTTTCATAACTGTTTCAAGCGTCCGGACGACCGTCGTCCCGACCGCAACCACCCGCCCACCAGCACATTTCGTCTTGACGATCGCCTTGGCCGTATCCTCGCTGACGCGAAACACTTCTCCTCCCATCCGATGGTCCTCGATCCGGTCGGTCGTCACCGGCTTGAACGTACCGGGGCCGACATGCAGGGTCACAGTTGCAATGTTGATGGAGGCTTCGCGCAGTCGTTGAAACAGGTCTTCGGTAAAGTGCAGTCCTGCGGTCGGGGCAGCAATCGCCCCCTCATTTTTCGCAAAGACCGTTTGATACCACCGATGATCCTCGGGAGTCGGTATGCGTTTGATGTATGGGGGAAGCGGCATCGTCCCCCGTTCATCAAATAGCCGTGCGATAGGCACCGAGCTCTGAACCGCTATCTCTGTCCCTGTTGCATCACGTTTGACGATTGTCGCGTGGGATTGTCGATCAAATTCGATGACTTGCCCGACTCGAAACGTCCCCTTCACCATGATTTCCCATCGTCGATCGCCCAGCGCCTTCACAAACAGCACCTCGACCGGCGTTCCCGTCGACTTTTTGATTCCCGGCACCCGCGCAGCCATGACCTTGGTATCATTCACCACAAGGAGGTCCCCTGGCTTCAGCAGACCCGGAAGATCCGCGACATGCTGATGTGCGAACTGCTTCCTCACTCGATCCACAAGCAGCAACCGCGCACGATCGCGAGGGCTCACCGGCTGCAACGCAACCAGGGACGGGTCAAAGGGAAAGTCAAACTCGGACAGTTGCATTAGCCCACATTGTTTATGATGGTTCGACCCCATCGACCAGCACAGTGTCCCGAGCACCGTCAAGCCTTCGACCCCACTCAGGCTCGACCCTGAGCGATGTTGAGAGGTCGAGTGACAAAACCGTTTTAGCCGCGCCTATTGTGAAGTCTCCGACTCCGGAAACGAGAGACGCTTCACGTTTCACGAACGACGAATATCGTGGTGGCGCATCAGCGGTTGCAGTAGGAGCACTCATGAAGAATGCCGGTTAGGACGGAGGGGCCAAAGAAGCGGGAGGAGCAGACGGTCTTTGCGTCAATGCCGCATCACGCAGTTCCGTTCCCGGATAGTAATAACTCAGGATGCTTGAAAACGAATAACCCAGCTCTGCCAATTCTTTTGCTCCCCACTGGCAGAGACCGACCGCATGACCGGCTCCGTAGCCGAAAAGGACAAGGTCCTGTCCGATCGACTGAACGGTAAATTGAGTACTGGGAACAATCGTATATCCTACCGCTCTACGGAGATCTTCACCTCGTATTACCAACTCCCCGTTCGAGTGTATAACTCGCAATGTCGCCACTCGTCCGGCACGGCTGTACGACTGCGGAGCGACATGGGAAATCGACCCCACTGAAAATCCCTGCTGCCGAAGATTCTTCTCGAGCGTCTCGATCTTCACCGATGCCCTCCACTGATAATAGGGAGACTCGATGTCGAACGGACACTCCACGCCCTTCAAATAGGGGAGATCCTTTGACCATACGGTCATCGCATCTTCTGTCACGCCCGCCGCCGTGGAGGAAAACGCAGCGTAGATCGGCGCCCCTTGGTAGGTCACCACGAGCCCCCTGGTGGACTCCACTGCCGCGATCACTCGGACATCAATGCCTTGGCGCCCACGATAGACCTGATCTTGAATGCCGGCCACCACATCGTACGCTCGAGTGGAATTCAGCATATGTTGGTACAATGCATAGGTCCTGGTCGCGACGGCCTGCACCTTCAGCATCTCCGGATGCCACGTTGAATTCACTTCTTGCGGCACGACACCTTTGACATATTCCTCGAGATCAACTTGGTTGACGAGAAGACGGCTCTTCCCTTTTCGAACGAGCTGAAGCACTCCACCGACGTGAAGGGCGCCATTCTCCTCAGCGGTGTGCGCCGTGGGTCGGTTCCCGGGTCCATTCAGCCAAACCGTGAGATCGTGATTGCCTGCCCGTAGTGTGAGTCGATCCGTCACCACCGGTTTGCCGTTCAGGATGAGGGCATGGCCTCGCACCTTAATCTTGAGCACTGAGCCATAGGACCAGGCCTGATTCCGTTCGTCAGTCACCCAAAGAGTCTGATCACTTGTCACTTCGAGCTGCTGAACATCGGATACCAATAGGACGCGAATCGATTGCGCCGCCTGAGCCTCCGGCACCATGCCCGCCCCCAGGCAGATTCCCAATCCCGCAGCCCCGGCCCAGAGCCGTGCTGCTGTCATCTTCGGAAGAGCCATCCTAGAATATAGAATAGCAGACTCAGAAGAACACTGAGAACGATACTGGTGGCGATAGGAAAGTAGAAGCTGACATTCTCACGTTTGATGGAAATGTCACCGGGCAATTTACCGAGCCAACTCAGGCTATTTCCAAAACCAGGAATCCGGTCAAGGGCGATTAGCAATATCCCCAGCGCAACAATCCCAAACCCTACTCCAATGAGGATCTTCCCAAGGGTGGCCCATTCCGGCATCACTCGTGATCCCTCTGAACAATGGAACCTTTCAGCTCCGCAGTCTTATGACGTAGTATCAGCCATTTATCAAACACTCTGCGATCTGAATCGCGTTCAACGCCGCACCCTTGCGAAGATTGTCGGATACCACCCAGAGGTTGAGACCATTGGCGATCGATTCGTCTTCCCGCACGCGGCCGATGTACACCTCGTCTTTTCCCGTCGCATCGAGCGGCATGGGATAGAGTTTCTTTGCCGGATCATCGTAGACCAGCACGCCAGGCATCGCCGCGAGCGCCGCACGTGCCTCATTCGCGTTTAATGGACGTTCCAATTCGATATTGATCGCTTCGGAATGGCACCGCAGCACCGGCACGCGCACGGTCGTGGCAGTCACTCTGAGATTTGGTGCTCCGAGAATCTTTCGGGTCTCCTTCGCGATCTTGATCTCCTCTGAACAGTCGCCTTCCTCGTTGAATGAGCCGATGTGCGGCAAAAGGTTAAAGGCGATTTGGTAGGGATAGACTTTGGTCGTGATGTCACGAAACGCCAAGAGATCCTTTGTCTGGTCCATCAACTCATCCATGGCCGCCGACCCGGTTCCCGATACGGATTGGAAGGTCGTCACCACCACGCGCTTGACCCCTACCGCATCGTGAAGCGGCTTCAGCGCCATGACCAACGGGGTGGTCGTGCAGTTGGGAATGGATACGATGCCTCGCGGCATGTCTCGTAATGCCGCCGCATTGACCTCCGGAACCACCAGCGGGACCTGTTCATCCATACGAAAGACAGCGCTATCATCGATGACGGCAATCCCGGCGGCGCCCAATCGCTGCCCATAGTCCTTGCTGATCGCATCAGTCGCGGAGATAAAAGCCAGATCGACGCCATCGAACGACGAGGAGTCCGTCAGTTCCTCAACTGTCCACTCCTTTCCTTGACACGCCATAATCTCGCCCACAGATCGCTTGGAGGCAAACAGTCTCAGACTTGCCAGCGGGAACTGCCGCTCCTCCAATATTTCTAAGGTTTCCTGGCCGACCGCGCCGGTTGCGCCAAGGATGGCCACTGTATACCCTTGTTTCTTCTTCAGCATGCAGCGTCTACTCCAATGTCAATGCGCGAATACGATGATTGAACGTGTCCGCCACCAGCAGCGTTCCGTCGCGATCGGCAACGATACCGAATGGGTAACATACACCGGCTTCTCGTGCGAGACCGTTATCACCTGAGTAGCAGGGACTTCCTTGCCCGGCCACACAGACCGCCATTCCTGATGCCTGGTCCCATTCTCGGATGAGGTGATTATCAGAGTCCGTCAGAAAGAGCCTTCCCTGCTGACCAATAGCAATTCCCGTCGGACGTGCAAGACTCGCTGATGATGCGTCCAACGCCGACTCATATCGGTAGGATCCACCGTTTCCCGCAGCGTTAGAGATCAGCCCGGTTGAAAGATGGAGAGCGCGAACTCGACCATTGAACGTATCAGCGATGTAGAGCTGGTCACCCGTAATCGCCAAGCCACTTGGGCCAGCAAGGGCCGTCTCAACCCCGAGTTTCCCATCCCCATCGTAGGTCGCCGATCCGGTTCCAGCAACGGTCTGAATGACTCTGGTTCTGAGATCGATCATCCGCACACGATGGTTGCTCTGATCGGCAATGTACAACAGGGTTTCATCGGTGTTCAGAACCAACGCCGCCGGTTCATTGAGTGCCGCCTGGTCAGCAGAACCGCCATCGCCCGAGAATCGCGGCTGACCTGTCCCCGCCAAGGTGGTAATGATACCCGTGACTGCATTCACCAGCCGCACACGATGGTTCATGGTATCCGCGACATACAGATTTCCAACTTTATCGACCACAACCGCCGTTGGAAAGTTGAGGGAAGCGGCTACGGCCAATCCACCGTCTCCAGCATATCGCTGCAGTGGAGCGGTTCCCGTCGTGACATATCTGACCGTTCCGCTCAAATCCGACTGTTGAACATACAATTGTTGTGCAGACTCATGACGAGAGTCCGCGAAAGGATCCTCATCTGCGACAGAAATCACATGATCTCGTTGAGAATCTTCTTCCCCCTGCCCTTCAGGCGGCATGCCGACAACCGTCGAAATAATGCCCGTGGTACGCTCTATCTTACGGATCACATGATTTTCAGAGTCAGCCACATACACATCACCATGATCATCGACCGCCACCCCCTTCGGCTCGTTCAACTGTGCGTAGAGTGAAGGTCCACCATCACCGGTGAAACCTGGCTCGCCGTTCCCGGCAAGGGTGCGGATCATCCATGTAGACAAAATGGCTGCCATAGTTTAGACGCGCTGACTAACTGAGATTGCGAACGATGGCGTCACCCATCTCCACTGTACCGATGATCTTCGCCCCGGCACTCTGGATATCCTTGGTGCGATAGCCCTGATCGAGCGTGTTGAGGATGGCCTGCTCGATGGCATCCGCTTCTTTTTCAAGCTGAAACGCATAGGACAACATCATGGCGGCAGAGGCAATGGTCGCAATTGGGTTGGCAATATTCTTCCCAGCGATGTCCGGTGCGCTCCCATGAATCGGCTCAAAGAGGCCCACTTTGGCGCCGATGCTTGCCGAGGGCAACATTCCGATTGAGCCGGTCAACATCGCCGCTTCATCGCTGAGGATATCGCCGAACATGTTGTTACAGAGCAGCACATCAAACTGCCGAGGGTTTCTCACCAACTGCATGGCCGCATTGTCCACGTAGATATGGTTGAGCTCCACATCCGGATAGGAGGCATGCACATCGATCACAACTTTCCGCCACAGTTCCGAGGACTCTAAGACATTCGCTTTATCGACCGATGTCACTTTTTTCCGCCGCTTTCGCGCCGCTTCAAATGCGACTTTCGCAATTCGTCGAACCTCTTCCGTCGTATAGACTTCCGTATTGAATCCCCGCTCATCCCCGTTCGCCAACTTCTCGATCCCTTTCGGCTTGCCGAAATAGATACCCCCAGTTAACTCACGAATGACGAGGATGTCGATCCCCTCCACCACCTCGCGCTTCAACGTGGATGCATCCACGAGGGCCGAGTAGAGTTTCGCCGGTCGCACGTTGGCATAAAGCCCGAGCGCCTCTCGGATTCCGAGCAGCGCACGTTCAGGACGAAGGCTGTACTCCAGCCCTTCCCATCTGGGCCCACCTACGGCCCCCAAGAGGACCGCATCGCTCTGCTTGGCTAAGGCCAATGTGTCATTCGGCAGGGGAACCCCAAGTTTGTCAATCGCCTGCCCGCCGATATCGCCTGAGATAAACTCGAACGAATGACCGAATTTCTCCGCGATCACCTTCAGAACCTTGACCGCTTCTGGCACAATTTCTCGCCCAACCCCATCACCTGCCAACACTGCAACCTTCGCCTTCACTGGTGCTCCTTTCGACTGCACACTCGGCTCATGGCCTAGTCTAGTATCGTTTCATCTTCCATTCGCCAGGCCGGATCAACAAGACATAAAAATTCAACGTCGGTGTCTCCGGTATTTTCAAGAAACTGTTGCCCTCCCGGCGGCACATAGATTGTCGTTCCTGGTTCAACTGATGCAACCTGGTCGTCAATCGTCAATCTCCCCCACCCCGAGATGATGTAATAGACTTCAGCGGAGGCTAAGACATGGCGTTTCGAACGTTGACCGGGCGGCAAGGTTCCGTGGGCAAGACTATAATTCAGCGATAACTGGTGTTTGGCAGGATGAAAAATCTCCCGCAAGCGGGTCTCGTCCCCAGCAAGAAACTCGGGGCGATCCGCTAGCGTCACCTTGAACAAGGAAAATCCCTCTCGATCGAACCAACATCAGCTCAAAAAGATAAACTGTACCGTGGAGTTCCGCGTTAAATCAAGTTCACCTTCTGCTCACCTTGCGCCTGTCGCGTCGCCAAATAGGATAACTTGTTCAAGGCGCTGACGTAGGCTCGAGCGGACGCTGTGATGATATCAGTATCGGCTCCATGCCCTGACACGGTCCGTCCGTCTTCCTGCACCCGCACTGAAACTTCGCCCTGCGCATCAGTCCCGCCGGTAATGGCTTTGACGACATACATCAACAAGCGACTCTTCGTCTGCGTCAGGGCAGCAATGGTGCGATAGACGGCATCCACCGGCCCATCACCGGTCCCGGTTTGTGAGACAGACTTGCCATCGATCTCCAGTTCAACCGTGGCAGTTGGAACCTGATCCGTTCCGCTCGATACATGCAGGCCCTTTAAAACAAGACGCTCGGCCATCTTTGCCAGCTCTTCCGAAACGATCACTTCGAGATCTTCCTCGAAAATCTCCTTCTTGTGGTCGGCGAGTTTTTTAAACCGCTCGAAGGCATGATTGACCTCGGCTTCACCGAGCTTGTAACCCAGCTCTTCCAACCGCTGCCGAAAGGCATGTCGCCCGGACAACTTGCCCATGACCATCTGACTCTCAACCAACCCAATTGATTCCGGACGCATGATTTCATAGGTTGCCTTTTCCTTCAGCAAGCCATCTTGATGAATGCCCGAGGTATGAGCAAAGGCATTGGCCCCCACGATCGCTTTGTTGGGCTGTACCACCATGCCGGTAATCTTGCTCACCAAGCGGCTAGTCTTCGCAATCTCTTCTGTTCTGATTCCGGTATCGGCCTGATAAAAGTCTTTCCTCGTTCGGAGACCCATCACGATCTCCTCCAACGAGGTATTCCCCGCACGCTCGCCGATACCATTAATCGTACATTCCACCTGTCCGGCCCCATTCATGATGGCCGCCAAGCTGTTCGATACCGCCACCCCCAGATCATTGTGGCAATGGACGGAAATCACGGCTTGGTTGGCATTGGGGACTTGGTCGCAAATCCCTTTGATCAGCGCACCGAATTCTTGTGGAACGGCATAGCCCACGGTGTCCGGAATATTCACGGTCCCGGCTCCCGCAGCGATGACCGCCTCGATCACTTCGTAAAGAAACGATGGGTCCGACCGGCTTGCATCCATCGGAGAAAATTCGACATCCTCGACGTACCCCCGCGCCCGCCGGACCATCTCCACGGCCCGCTGCTTGGCCTGTTCCCTCGTCATCCGAAACTGGTGTTTGAGATGAATATCAGATGTCGATAAAAATGTATGGATGCGAACCTTCGGCGCGCCCTTTAACGCTTCCCATGCCCGATCAATGTCCTCGGGACGAGCTCGTGCCAAGCTGCAGATCGTCGGCCCCTCGACCTCCTGGGCAATCCGTCGCACCGCCTCGAAATCACCAGGGGAGCTATAGGCAAATCCCGCCTCAATAATATCGACCCCGAGCCGTGCGAGCTGTTTCGCCACCATGACCTTTTCTTCCACATTCATGCTGGCACCGGGCGATTGCTCGCCGTCCCGCAACGTCGTGTCAAAAATCCTGATCATGCGTGTCATATTAACCTCCGATACAAGCTGCTCAAAAAGTCCTTCCGGCAAGGCCGCAAGGAGTGCGAACCCCGAGGCGTACTGGGTTGGTACGTCGAGGGGTTCAAACGACTGAGAACGCAGCGGGAAGGCTTTTTCAGCAGCTTGTAAAACAAAAGCCTTCATCCCATGTGACCCAGGGACGAAGGCTTGAAGCACTCCGTGGTACCACCCTGATTTAGTCTGAGGATCATCTTCCCCTCAGACCCTTCTTTCAGCCTCTTACGGAGGCGAGACGGAGTCTCTTACTTCCTGTTCGGAGACTCAGCTCAGAGGCGAGTTCGGCGACGTCTAGGCTGGCTTGCACCACCCACCAGCTCTCTCTAGAATGTTGAAACAGGATCCTTACTGCGGTCTTGCTGGATCGCCGTCTTGGACATTCAGTCTTCTAAACAGCTCGCCTACTACTCCTCATCCTAGCTGTTCACACCCGCTTGGTTTTTCTCCCTCCCATTGCTATGGGTTTGATTCCACCGGTGGTAGGTCAACTTTTCCGACTCCCCGTTTCCCCGAGGCCGGAACGAGCAACCCAGCAATCTTTTCGACCGGCCCCATCAAGGCATAGCCCGCGAATACAACAAAGAGCATGACAGCCGGCCAGGCTGCGACCATCATCAGCGCTAGAATACCCCACACCAAGTACGTGATCTGGCGATGCCCTTTGAACTTCAGATCCTTAAAGCTCCGATACTTGATCGTGCTGACCATCAGAAACGACAGCCCTAATGTCATCAATAGAACGACAATCGAACGGACATCCGCTCCCATCTTCATGATGTAATGATCCAGGACGACCAAGGATGCCACGACTCCGGCAGCGGCAGGAATGGCCAACCCAGTAAAGTACTTACCGTCGGAGACCGCCACTGTGGAGTTGAACCTCGCTAATCGGACGGCTCCCATGGCCACATAGGCAAACATGACTGCTACCCCGAACGTTCCATGCCCGCTCAACGCCCAGGAATAGATCAAGATCCCTGGGGCCACACCGAACGACACCACATCCGAAAGCGAATCATACTCCAACCCGAACTGACTGGTGCTGTTGGTCAACCGAGCTGATTTTCCGTCCAGGACGTCAAAGATCATAGCGACCAACACCGCGATTGCGGCTTCCAAGTAGTTGCCATTGAAGACCGACAGAATGGCAAATACCCCACAGAACAAGTTGCCCGTCGTAAAGAGGTTTGGAATCAGGTGCATCGCGGCCTTTCGCCGCTTTCCTCCCTTTCCAAACGAACTTCGAAAGCTCGCTGTTTTCATGGCAACTCTCCTAAGATGGTTTCCCCGCCTTTCACCCGCTGCCCGACAGCCACCCGAAGCGTGGTGCCGATAGGGAGAAACGTATCCATACGCGACCCAAACCGAATCAGCCCATATCGCTCACCCCGAACAGCTCGTTCCAGCGGCGCAATCCAACACACGATACGCCGGGCGATCAGGCCAGCCACCTGCACACACAAGACTTTGATTCCCTCGGGCGTCTTGATCATCAATGCATTCTGCTCGTTCATAAACGTGGCTTCAGGTTTACTGGCCACCATGAACAAACCCGGCTGATATTGCACATTTTCAACCATTCCGTCGCAGGGTAGTCGATTGATGTGCACGTCGAAGACATTCAAAAAGATCGTCACGCGGAGGCTCCGTTCCTTCAGATACCTCGGCTCAAACTCTTCCTCAATGGCAATCACTTTACCGTCGCCGGGAGCGACGATGAGGTTTGGACCTTGCGGGATCACTCTGGCCGGGTTTCGGAAAAACCAAGCCGAAAACAAGGTCGCAATCCCACCGAGGAACGCGACGAAGGACCAGCCCAACAATCCCGTCAACAGTGTAACGCCAGCAGGAACTGCGATGAAGGGAATTCCTTCTTTCGCAAAGGGAACGCCGACTGCACGATCTGCCATGGAGTGGCCTCAATTCTTCAGAAGAGATGTTCTAACCGGCCGTCCAGCGAGGCCGCAGAAAGTGAAACGGTGAAGCGTACGTGGTTATTGTACGTTGAGCCTTTGAACGATGCGAGAACGAAACTGGTGCTTGGTTTCAACATCTCTAGTTTTTCGTTTTATCGACCAGCTGATCCTTCTTGAGCCACGGCATCATTCCCCGCAGCTTGGCTCCCACTGCTTCGATGGGATGCGCCTCCCCCTTCGCGAGCAGAGCATTGTAGACCGGTCGATTGGCCTGATTCTCAAGCACCCATTCCTTGGCAAACCGCCCGGTCTGAATCTCATCGAGAATCTTCTTCATCTCCTGCTTCGTTTGCTCGGTCACGACTCGTGGGCCGCGAGTCACATCCCCATACTTTGCCGTCGTGCTGACTGAGTAGCGCATATTGGCAATGCCCCCCTGATAAATCAGATCGACGATGAGTTTCACTTCGTGCAAACACTCGAAGTAGGCCATTTCAGGCGAATAACCAGCTTCTATCAGCGTTTCATAACCCGCTTGAATCAAGGACGTGAGGCCACCACACAACACCGCTTGCTCACCGAAGAGATCCGTCTCAGTTTCTTCACGAAAATTGGTTTCGATGACACCGGCACGCCCACCGCCGATCGCACTCGCATACGCCAATCCCACTTGCTTGGTCGTCCCACTGGGGTCCTGGTGAATCGCCAACAAGCAAGGCACGCCACTTCCCTTCGTGTATTCGGAGCGAACGAGATGTCCCGGGCCTTTCGGCGCGACCATGAAGACATTGATGGAGGCAGGCGGCACGATCTGCCCAAAGTGAATATTGAAGCCATGACCAAATGCGAGATAGGCCCCCGGCTTGAGATTGGGCGCAATGTCTTGTCGATAGATGGCGGCCTGGGCTTCATCAGGTGCTAGAATCATCACGACATCGGACGCCTTGACGGCATCGGCAACAGGCATAACTTTCAACCCACTCTGTTCAGCCTTTTTCCAGGACGCCCCTTCACGCAGTCCGATCACGACATTGACTCCACTTTCCTTCATGTTCAGGGCATGCGCATGGCCCTGGCTTCCATAGCCGACCACCGCCACCTTCTTGTTCCGAATCTGTTGAAGATCAGCATCCTTATCATAGTAGATGTTCATGAAACACCCTTTCCATAGGTCAATCTAGAGCGACGTTTCTTTGATCCCTCAGTCCATCATTCGCGGGCAATTTTTTTCGCCTGGACGGCAGCCTGACGAACAGGCTCCCGTGCAACAGCAACTCGACCGGTACGGACCAACTCCTTAATCCCAAGCGGCTGAAGCAAATTAATGATCGCTTCTATCTTCTTCGGATCGCCGGATACTTCGATCGTATAGGTCGTCGGTGTCGAATCGATCACGTTCGCACGGAAGATATCGACGATTCTCAGCGCCTCGGCTCGATCCACATCTTTCGTATGAACTTTGATGATCGCGGTCTCTCGGGAGACGAATTCCGTCTCGTTCAAATCGACCACCTTGATTACATCGATCAGTTTGTTGAGTTGTTTCACGATCTGCTCGATGATCCGCTCATCGCCCGAGGTCACAATCGTCATCTGGGACATGGAGGGATCAAGCGTCGGAGCCACCGACAAACTCTCAATATTGAATCCTCTCCCGCTGAACAACCCTGCGACTCGGGATAAGACTCCAAACTTATTTTCAACAGTCACTGAAATAATATGTTCCATTCTCAACTCAAAGAGCTTCTAGCCGATGGCTTATGGCTCGGAGCCGACTACAGTCTCCCGTTTCTGCCATCAGCGATACGCCACACGCTCTCACTCCTATGCAGTTAGAACCGTATCCTTATCTTCCGGTGTCACTTTGGCGCCACCGGATTGTTTCATCTTCAACTCAGGCGGATCCTCCAAGATCATCTCATGATTGCACCCGCCGGCAGGAATCATCGGATAGCAATTCTCATAGGGATAGGTCGGCACATCCACAATGACGGGTTTATCCGTTGCCAACGCTTCTTTCAGAACCGCATCGAG
Organism: Nitrospira sp.; assembly: GCA_019636945.1. Classification (GTDB taxonomy): domain Bacteria; phylum Nitrospirota; class Nitrospiria; order Nitrospirales; family Nitrospiraceae; genus Nitrospira_D. The sequence goes on from JAHBWO010000035.1 coordinate 18,280, forward strand.
ATCACCGACCTTCTTGACCCGCAGCCCCACCGCCCCATAGGCCTCCGCCAACTTGACGAAATCCGGCGTCGTACCAAGATTGCTCGATGCGTAGCGCCCTTCATAAAATAGATCCTGCCATTGCCGAACCATGCCGTGAAATCCATTGTTCAGGATGATAATCTTCACCGGCAATTTGCTCAAGACCGCCGTCGCCATTTCCTGCATGTTCATCTGAATACTGCCATCGCCTGCGATACAGAGCACCAGACGATCTCGAAAAGCCGCCTGCGCCCCCATTGCTGCGGGGAATCCAAAGCCCATCGTACCCAGCCCGCCTGAGGTCAACCACCGGTTGGGTTTCGCCAGCTTGAAATATTGCGCCGCCCACATCTGATGCTGTCCGACATCGGTGGCGACGATCGGATCTCGGTCTTTCGTCAACTCATACAACCGCTTGACGACTTGTTGCGGTTTGATCGGCCCCTCCTTCTCCTGGTGATACGCCAAGGGATGAGCCTGTTGCCAGTCTCGGATCTGATCCCACCAAGGTTTCCGAAGGTCTTTTTGCTCCCCATTCACTGTTGCACGTAGAATCTGATTCAACTCACGGAGCACGCTCTTACAGTCGCCCACGATTGGAATGTCGACATGGATGTTCTTGCGGATCGACGTCGGATCGATATCAACGTGAATAACTTTCGCATGGGGACAGAACTCTGATGGCTTCCCCGTCACCCGATCATCAAACCGTGCCCCGATCGCAATGACCAAATCCGAATAATGCATGGCCATATTAGCCTGATAGGTCCCATGCATCCCCAGCATCCCCATGGACAGTGGATGCTCCCCAGGAAACGCACCCAGCCCCATCAAGGTCATATCGACCGGAATCTGCGTCATCTCAGCCAATTCAAGGAGCTCTTGCGATGCGCCTGAAAACACGACCCCACCGCCCACATAGAGAATCGGCTTCTTGGCCTTCATAATGGCTTCGGCCGCCTGCTTAATCTGCCACTTATTCCCCTCGACAGTCGGGTTGTACCCACGGATCGAGACCGAATTCGGATAGGTAAAGTCCGCTTTGGCCATCGAGACATCTTTCGGAATATCGACCAGGACCGGACCAGGTCGGCCAGTCGTTGCGATATAAAACGCCTCTTTAATAGTAGCCGCCAAATCGTTCACGTCTTTCACAAGGAAATTATATTTCGTGCAGGGTCGGCTCAACCCGATATTGTCTGCTTCCTGAAACGCATCATTCCCGATCAAGCTCGTCGGGACCTGACCGCTAAAGCACACGACCGGGACCGAATCCATATAGGCATCGGCCAATGCCGTAATGACATTGGTCATCCCGGGACCAGAGGTGACGAGACACACGCCCGCCTTTCCCGTCGCCTTGGCATAGCCTTCTGCCATATGACCTGCACCCTGTTCATGGCGCGTCAAGATGACTTCCACGTCTTTCTGCTGATGAAGCATATCGAAAATCTTCAACACGACTCCGCCGGGAAGCGCGAACAGGGTTTTTACCCCTTCCCGCTTCAGGCATTCGATGAAGATTTCAGCACCGGTGAGTTTCATGACACTCCTCCCTCTGGCCGCATGTGTATAAGGCTCAACCTCGATCGTGAGACCTTACAACAGCACCCCTCGCGGAAGCACGCATCATCGTGCACAAATGTGTTTGAAATCAAGGGGAAAGATTTCTGATCCTAGCATTCCCACATAGGAGCGTCAATACAGCGCTGTAGGCGCCCAGTGAGCGAACAGAACGACGTGCCGAAAGCTCAGGGAGACTCCCGCTGAATGAAGTGCGTGGATGGAAGGCCTATAAGCCGGATTCTGTCCCGCAAAGAAGTCTCCCCCTTTGCATGGATGATCATTTCTCTGGGATTCGAGTTACCTCGAACCTCAAGCGACCTACCCGAAGACCTCGACCGGGCCAGTCGGCGTCCCGCAGTCCGTAAGGAGCACGGGACCTGTCTTCCTATTTGGCCTTGCACCGGGCGACGCTTACCGTGCCGGTGATGTCACCATCCCCGCGGTGGGCTCTTACCCCACCGTTTCACCCTTACCTGATCCGTAGCAACCAGATGGGATCCCGTTGCCTTGGCCATCGGCGGTTTGTTTTCTGTGGTGCTGGTGTCGGATTGCTCCGCCTGGAAGTTACCCAGCGCCCTGCCCATGGAGTCCGGACTTTCCTCTCGGTGCCGAAGCCCCGAGCAACCATCCAGCCTTCCACCCACGCCGAACTAGTATAAAGAATGGCGTAGGTCCGTCACAAGCCAACACATAACGAGCAACAAACGATACTGGCTCTACCTACCGCCAACTTCCGGGAGTGGAGTCGTCGGCATGGGCGTTCGCTTCTGGTAGATGTCCATCGCCTCAGGCATCCACTCTTTCAATTGCTCAATTCTCGTGTCATGGCTCGGGTGAGTCGACAAGAATTCACTCTGTCCCCCGCCGCCCGATGCCTGTCCCATTCGTTCCCAGAGTGCAACGGATTCGCGTGGATCATACCCGGCATCGGCCGCAAGAAGAATGCCGATATAGTCTGCTTCCGATTCATGTTTCCGACTGAAAGGCAGCAACACACCCACCTGCGCCCCGACGCCCAGCGCCCCCATCGCTGCCTGACCAAGTGCGGGATTCTTGCTCCCAATCCCAATGGCCGCCCCTAGGACCTGCATACCAACATTCGCGGCTTGCCCCTGGCTCATTCGTTCGGCACCATGGCGGGCCAGGGCATGCACCACTTCATGACCCATGACTGCTGCCAACCCGGCCTCCGTCTTCGCCATCGGGAAAATGCCGGTGTAGACCGCCATCTTTCCACCGGGGAGGGCAAAGGCATTGGCAGTCTTATCGTCTTTGATCACAGTGACTTCCCACTGAAACTGTTGCGCCATCTGGGCATACTTCGAGCGTTTGGCCGCTTCAACAATGCGAGCGGCCACCCGCTTGACCGGTTCAATCTCGCGCGGATCCTGCGAGGGTCTCATCTTGGGATCGTTCTTCACCTGATTGTAGGCCTGGGCCCCCATCTGCATTTCTTGACCAACCGACGTCATCAACAGCTGACTTCGACCAGTATAGGGATTGGTCTCACACCCCACTAAGCTGACCCCTCCTGCGATCAAACAGCAGATCGTCACGGCACGGGTAAATCGCTGAGCCCGCATGTTCATTCCTCCAGGAAATACTCCAGGCACGATCGATGCAAGATTGACCAACATGGATTCGATTGATAGATTACCGCGCCCCAGGCACGTTTTCTAGGGGGCTCACCAGGTGAGAACCGTGCACCATCCACGAAACGCCATCGAACGCATCGGCATCGACGAATCGGGGAAGGGCGACTACTTCGGCCCGCTCGTCATCGCCGCCGTGTTTGTGGATGCGACCACACAAGGGGAACTGCGGCTCATGGAGGTGCGGGATAGCAAGAAACTTTCCGATGGGCGCGTGCTCGAAATGGCCCCCGACATCAAGACGATTTGTCCACATAGCGTCATCGCCATCGGCCCGCAGAAGTACAACGAACTCTACGCCAAGATCAAAAACCTGAACCGCCTGCTCGCCTGGGGCCATGCGAAGGCGTTGGAGACTCTGCTGGAACGAGGCATCACCTGTGAGCGAGCGATCTCCGATCAGTTCGGAGATGAACGGCTGATTCTTAACGCGCTGCAGGAAAAGGGACGAAAGATCGGGCTGGAACAGCGGCCTAAAGCCGAATCCGATCTGGCCGTTGCTGCTGCGTCGATCCTGGCAAGAGCAGAGTTCCTGATCCGCCTGAAACGGCTCTCAAGTGAAGTGGGAACCACCCTCCCCAAAGGCGCCTCCCCAGCGGTCGAACTCGCCGCCAAGATGGTCATTAAGAAACATGGGCAGGACCGACTGGGATCAGTGGCCAAACTGCACTTCAAAACCACGAAGGCGGTGCTGGTAAGTGTGCTTACATCAAGCGCTTCACATTCACTGTAGATGGATTGATTAAGTATATTCCTCTGTCAATTGTCCTGCAACAAAACCAGAATAGTATGCGACCCGATGCCCACGTTGGCGTGACAGGGGGTTGCATCTCGAGGACCATTAGAAGCCGTGGTGTCGCAGCCTAAGTAGTTTCCAAAGTCTGCAGCATACCCCTGCCAGTCACTATTGAAACGCACTCGCCATTTCCCGGCTCGCGGCATTCCAATCGTATAGCTGTCATAAGACGGTTAGCAAAGTTCATGACCACACCGACCTCATCGCCAGGTTCGCCCTGGTCCCACAGGGGAAAGGCGATGATTTTGTCTAAGTTATTCACAGAAGAAACGTGGATATGCAATTCTGGTAAACCACCACCGTCCTATAACCAGATCGACCACTTGGATGAGATGGCGGAGAGAGGACCGTTCACCTGAGAGAAGCGTTCGATTCCCCCACCCAATGTTGACGGATTGAAATACCCCTCGACACCCAGGCGCCTGGTAGGACATCGATGTCCATGAACCTCTGATGACTTCCGAGCTGTTCAAGAAAACATTCTGCTAGCCACTTGGTCCAACTCCTACGGACTGGCGGATCGAAATCGCAAGTAATGGGGGTCGTCATGGGACACCTCCTTGAGCATGGAAGCAGAGCAATGAGCGCTGGTCTGCATTGCAAACTTCTCTACTCAAGGACCTGCAGCAACTTCTTTGCCAGGCGAGAAAAGCACGCGATGTGGTTGTTTTTTAGGAAGAGGAAGACAAACCTTGTGAGGATGAATCGAAGACCACGCGTATCGGACTCGATACACGTGAATCGGATTGGATCCAGCAGTCCCTTGGGATCATCCCTAATAGCTAGGCAAATAGGGAGAAGGGGAGCGGGCGGGGTAATCCTCCTAAACGGACTCCCCCACTTCCATATCCGCTTTTCTCGCTTCACTGAGGGCCGAAGCGGATTCCTTCGCCGGTTCCCCTTCCCAGTAGAGGATCCGTCTGCAATAGGGGCAAAGGTGGAGATCGTCTGATCGCCTGACCTGGGCGATGAGTTGCGGTGGGATCTGCAAGCGGCATCCGACACACATGCCATCACGGACGGCAGCCAATGGCTGATCCTTTCGGGTAGCCTTCACTTGGTTGTACCGGTCAAGGAGGCTCTTCTCCACTTTCCCCGCCGCGTCTCGATAGTCGGTTTCCAGTCGTGCTAGCTCCTTCGCCAGTTCCTTGTCCTGCGTATCCAGCCCCTGTTTTTCCTGAGCGAATACTTGCTCATGCGCCTGTTTTTTCTCCTGCAGCTCTTTGGTGGTCTTCTGGAGTTCGTCGATCTTGTCCATCGACACCAAAATCTTCTCTTCAAACTCGCCCCGTTTCTTGTTCGCCAATTCAATCTCGAACAGATGTGCCTGATACTCCTTGTTGGTCTTCAGGCTCGCCGCATGTGATTTCATCTTCTCCGTCTGCGCTTCGTGTACTTCGAGATCCTTCTCATGCGCACGTCGTTCCTTGGTAGCCGCATCGACTGCGGCTTTCGTGTCTGTTAGGGTCTGCGCGACTTCTCGAAGCGGAGTTTCAGCAACATGGAGGCGTTCCGGGATTTTTCTTCGAATGTCAGTGATCTCCATGATCCGGAGATCCAGTTTTTGTAATTCGATGAGTGGGGACAGTTTCTGATTCACCGTATCCTTTCCATCAGTGCCGAAGCACTTGAAGGCGCAAGCAATGCCTCCGCTGGTGGGCCCACTAGGACTTGAACCTAGGACCAGCTGATTATGAGTCAGCCGCTCTAACCACCTGAGCTATGGGCCCTCTTCGGAACGGCCAACACGCAGGATGAGGTCCGGTATGGGAAATAACCTCGACCGTTTTCCTCACGCCCTCTTCTCGACCCGAACCTCAGCTTGGAGCGGATTCTAGGCCGACCTTCCGAACGGAGTCAAATCAGGCCACCGTGCGTCCTAATCGTCTACAAACTTTCGACAAAACTCCGCAGCTTCTTACTGCGGCTCGGATGTCGCAACTTCCTCAGGGCTTTGGCTTCAATCTGTCGGATACGCTCACGTGTTACTTCGAAGTCCTGACCGACTTCTTCAAGGGTATGGTCGGTCGCTTCCCCGATCCCAAACCGTTTGCGCAAGACCTTTTCTTCACGTGGCGTCAAGGTTTCCAACGCACTGTTGATCTGGCGTTGCAGATCGTAGCGAATGGCCGCCTCCAGCGGCGACACCGCCTTTTTGTCTTCGATGAAATCGCCCAGATGGCTGTCTTCTTCCTCACCGATCGGCGTTTCAAGCGAAATAGGCTCACGGGCAATTTTGAGAATCTTTCTGACTTTATCCAACGGCAGATCCATCCGTTCGGCGATTTCTTCCGGCAACGGTTCTCGTCCCAGTTTTTGCACGAGATGCCGAGACGTGCGGATCAGTTTATTGATCGTTTCAATCATGTGCACCGGGATCCGGATCGTACGTGCCTGATCGGCGATCGCCCGGGTGATCGCCTGCCGGATCCACCACGTGGCGTAAGTACTGAATTTGTACCCGCGCTTATATTCAAATTTGTCGACCGCCTTCATGAGTCCGATATTGCCTTCTTGAATCAAATCAAGAAATTGAAGGCCACGGTTCGTATACTTCTTGGCGATACTGACGACCAGCCGCAGATTCGCCTCGACCAATTCCGCCTTTCCGCGCTTGACCTTCTCCTCCGCGACATCGAGATGCTTGACCGCATCCTTGATTTCTTCGGCAGGAACCAGCGCTTCTTCCGCCTCCAGCTGACGGACTCGCGCCTTGGCGGCTTGGTATACCTTGCGAATCTCCAGCAAAGCCTCCTCCGATACACCGGTCTTCCGCTTCACCGCCAGAAAGTCTTGACGGCTCCGGCACATCTTCCTCAGTAATTCTGCTCCGGCCTCCCCGCCGACCCCGATACGCCGTTGGCAGCTGACCGCCTCTCGTTCAGCCATTCGAATTTGGACTGCAAGTTCGCGGACTCGTTGCACCATCCGCTCTTTCAGCACCCCATGGAGGTTGACCGATTCGATCTTGTTCACTACCTGCTGACGGACAGCCTCAAACTGTTTCTTGAATTTCTTGTGCTTCGCCGGATCGTTCCCGAGATGTTTTCCCTTCTCCGCCAAGGCTTTGAGCGCAAGCGACACTTTTCGAACCGAGTTCAGCGCATCGAGCGTCTTGACTCGGAGCTCTTCATAGTCACGTTCGACCGGTTGCTGCTCCTCTTCGAAATCCTCTTCGGTCTCTTGCACAGGAACGATTTCACGGACATCGATTTTTCCATTCTTCAGCTGATCCCTGAGCGCCAACACGAACTCGATCGTCATCGGCATCCCGTAGATCACGGAGGCGATATCAAATTTCCCTTCTTCAATCCGCTTGGCGATCTCGATTTCACCTTCTCGACTCAAGAGCGCCACACTACCCATTTCCTTGAGGTAGAGCCGCACCGGATCATCCGTTCGACTCAAGGCACCCGGCGTCAAATCGATCGCCTTATCGTTGTCGTCCTCAGAGTCCGACTCCACCTCCTCGCCTTCTTCTCCCCCCTCACCATCTCCTCGTTTCGAAACCCGTTCTCCCTCCGTCGCTTCGACGATCTCGATGTCCATCTCACCGAACATCGCCATGATGCTGCCAAACTGATCGGATGAGACCACTTCAGCCGGCAAGGTGCTGTTGAGCTCGTCATACGTCAGGAAGCCTTTTTCCTTCCCAATCGAGATCAGCTTCTTCACCTCGCCCAATAACTCTTGTTTCGACATGACTACTCCTTCACCAAAGTCACCACGCCGGCGCTCAGCGTGCCGGCTTTCCGCATCCGCACTTCGTTAATCTGCACGTTCAAGCTGCCCGCTTCATCCGCTCGGCCTTCACGTTCAGCTGTTTTGAGACGCTCGATCAGATCTCGCAATGCCTGCTCCGTCCGCTTACGATCGAGATTATCCAAACACGCCTGAGTATGGGCCGGTACATCGTCGAAATAATCTTCGCGCATCGACAGTTCCGTTGCCAGGCCACTACATTCGGGATCTTCCGCCGCCTCATCCAGCACCGCTCGGAGCACGATCCGTCCCTCAGGATCCAGATGAGTACGTGCAATTTCGACCAGCTTTCGTCCAGACGCGATGGTAAACGATTCCGGCTTCAGGCGACGCACATCAGCAGCAGACAGTTTCCCTTGCAGCAACAGGAGCAGCAGATCCCGCTCTTCCGGCAATCCTTTAAACAACGAGGTCAAGGAAATCCCCTGCGCCGGACGTACGCGTGGAGGGGCAGCACCAGATTTCGGCTGAGCGGACAGCGCCGGATAGCGATCGATCAGTCGGGCTTCGCTGATCTTCAGGCGTTCAGCGACAATTCTCATCCGCTCCTGCCGTTCGATCGGATGCTCGCTCTTCTGCAAGATACGCAGCACTTCATCCACGCTTCGGATACGGCTCTCCAGTGAACCGGGATCGGCCTGATTGATCGTGTGATTCAGCGCATAGTCCAACAGGCTTGGCGCACCTACTTCCAACTGAGCGAATCCATCGACGCCAGCTTTCCGGATAAACGTATCCGGATCCTCCCCTGCCGGGAGCGTGACGACTTTGACACTCAAGCCGCTGTTGACAAAAAGATCCAATCCTCGCAATGCCGCGCGCACCCCGGCTGCATCCGGATCAAAGAGTAGCACGACTCGCTCGGCAAATCGCCGAAGAGCTTGTACATGTTCAGCCGTCAAGGCCGTCCCTAAGGTCGCCACGGTATGGGTCAGTCCTGCCTGGTGGAGCGCGATGGCATCAAAATAGCCTTCGACAATGATCACGGTCTTAGTCCGAACTATGGCTTCGCGCGCCTGCTCGAAGGCAAACAGCGTCTGCCCCTTTTTAAACAGCGGGGTATCTGGAGAATTCAGATATTTGGGCATGCCGTCACCCAGTACGCGACCACCGAATCCCACCACACGCTTGCGCAAGTCGGTAATGGTGAACATCAGCCGCCCATGGAACTTGTCGTAGTACCCATTGCCGTTTGGTCGGGGAGTGATCAGGCCAGCCGTCACGCTGTCGCTAGCCGAGAAGCCTTTTCGCGCGAGAAACTTACAGAGCCCTTCCCAATCTGAGGAAGAGGCACCCAGCCGAAACATCTCCACGGTTGATTGCTGGATCCCCCGCCTGATGAGATACTCACGAGCCATGGCTCCAAGCTGCGCATCGCGAAGATTCGATTGGAACCACGTCAGCGCAGCCTGGTTCACCTCTTCGATGCGATGCGCATGCCCGCGTTGTCCTCGTTCCGCAGGCGACTCCTCCACCGCAATGCCCACCTTGTCGCCAAGCTCACGCAGCACTTCAGGAAACGTCGCGCCGGTCACTTTACTCAGAAAGGCAAACACATCGCCCCCGGCCTTGCAGCCGAAACAGTAAAACATTTGTTTGGAGGAACTGACCGAAAATGACGGACTCTTTTCCTGATGAAACGGGCATAGCCCCACCAGGTTTTGACCGGCCCGCCGTAAGGAGACGTGCTGGCCCACGACATCCGCGATATCCACGCGATCTCGGATCCGATTTTTGATCTCGTCGGAAATCAGGCCTCGGCCCACGAGAGTCTCCACTCCTACGTTCCCGTCGCACACGACCTGACGAGTTGGTTACTAAGTAATCGGAATAATTGACCGGTCAGATTAACAGACGAGTGGAAACCCTGTCAATTCGTCGTTTTCGCTCAGCCTGGAGGCCAGCCCATCGGTCGCCCGCCCATGACGTGAAAGTGAAGGTGGAAGACGGTTTGCCCCCCATCCCGCCCCGTGTTGACCACAAGGCGGAACCCTGAGCCAGTCAGCCCTTTGTCGTTCGCAACCTTCCTGCAGGTCAGCAACAGCCTCGCCAGCAATGCCTGATCTGTTTCACCCAGATCTTGGACGGAATCCACATGCCGCTTGGGTATCACCAACGTATGGACAGGCGCTTGGGGATGGATGTCGTCGAAAGCCAGCGTGTCTTCGTCCTCATGAACCAACTTCGCCGGAATCTTCTTCTCCACAATCTTGCAAAATAGGCACTCGCTCATGTCGACCCCTCTGAGCAATGATTCCTCTCACCAGTGATACACAGGCTGATACGCTCACCGCCCACGGCGGTTACTTCTCCGACCGTAAGCCGGATTTCCCAAATCTGCGTCCCAGTTCTTCATAAATCTCCTGTAAGGTCAGACCATGGTACCCCAAAACCATGAGGGTGTGAAAAAAGAGGTCGGCTACTTCATACACAATCTCCTCTTTTTTGCCGCCTTTCGAGGCCAACAATACTTCTCCGGCCTCCTCTGCGACCTTTTTCAGAATCTTGTCGTGGCCCCCCTCGAATAGCTTTGTCGTATAGGATCCGGCCTGTGGATTTGCACGACGTGCAAGAATCGTCCGCAATACCGATTCAAGAATACCCCCCGCTGCATCCTGGGTCTTCTCCTCAGTAACCAAACCTTGTTCGTCCAGCCGTGAAAAGAAACATGCCCGCTCGCCGGTATGACAGGTCGGTCCTATTGGTTGCGCCTTCACTAAAACAGTATCCTGATCGCAATCGACGAAAAGAGCTTTGACATGCAGTTTATGGCCGGAGGATTCGCCTTTTTCCCACAGCTTGTTTCTGGACCGACTCCAAAAGTGTACGGTTCTGGTCGCAACCGTTCTAGCCAGCGCCTCTTGATTCATGTAGCCCAGCATCAACACTGTGCCGTCGAGCCAATCCTGCACCACGGCAGGGAGCAAGCCTTGCTGATCGAATTTGAATGGGTTGATCTGTGCCTGGTTCATCGATTCATGCTACCTGAGCCGTGCTGTCCGGCATGCGGACCGAAACACCGCGCTCTTTCAAATAAATCTTCGCTTGAGAGATCGTATAGGTCCGAAAATGAAAAATGGAGGCAGCTAAGACGGCGTCCGCTTTCCCCTTCACGAATCCGTCGTATAAATGCTCCAACGATCCCACACCACCCGATGCGATCACAGGAATCAACACCGCCCCAGATACCGCTGCCGTCAAACCCAAATCGTATCCAGATTGACGACCATCCTGATCCATACTGGTCAGTAAAATTTCACCCGCACCATACCGTTCCATCCGTGTCGCCCACTCAACCACATCGAGGCCGGTTGGTTTTCGACCACCATGTGTGAAGATTTCCCAACGATCCGGCGCAACGGCTTTGGCATCAATTGCGACGACGATACACTGCGTGCCAAATCGCTGCGCGGCTTCTCGAACAAACTCAGGCCGCTGAACCGCTGCGGTATTGATGCTGACCTTATCCGCCCCCGCATTCAATAAGGCCCGGATATCCTCGATCGTCCGTACCCCGCCACCGACCGTCACCGGCATAAAAACACAGGCCGCTGTCCGCTCGACCACATCAAGAATCGTCTTGCGGTTCTCATGCGAAGCCGTAATATCCAAAAAGCAGAGCTCATCCGCTCCCTCTCGGTCATACCCCACCGCGACTTCAACCGGATCTCCCGCATCACGAAGATTCACAAAACTCACACCCTTCACCACACGTCCCTCTTTGACATCGAGACAGGGAATGATGCGTTTGGTCAACATTTTCGATCCGTAAAAAGTGAGTGGTAAGGGGTAAACCAAGAAATGTCTTGCCCCCTCTACACCTTCACCCTTTACTCCTTATTGAGCGCTGCAAGCGCTGTTTGATAGTCCAGCTTGCCATCGTAGAGTGCTTTACCCACGATGGCGCCGGTGATCTGAGGCCCCAACGAACGCACCGCAAGAAGATCCTCGACACGGCTGATCCCCCCTGACGCGATCACGGGAAAAGCAGAGAAGGCTACGACTTCTTTTAACGCCGTAAGATTCGGCCCGTTCAACATTCCATCCCGCGCAATATCCGTATAGATGACCGCTCCAATCTCCAGCCCGCGTACTTCCTTTAATAGATCGATCGCCTTCGTCTCAGATACTGCCGTCCAGCCTTTCACCGCAACCTTGCCGTCGCGCGCATCGAGGCCGAGCACGACTTGCCGGGGGAATTCCGTACAGGCCTGCTCAAGAAACGCTCGATCTGTAAGCGCGGCTGTTCCCAAGACCACGCGGGACACCCCGGCCTTTAGATACCGTCGAACGGTTTCGATCGTCCTAATCCCACCACCGACTTGCACATCAACCGTCACCGCCTTCCGCACCGCTTCGATCTGCGGTAAATTCTTAGGCTCACCACCGACTGCACCATTCAAATCGACGACATGAATAAGGCCGGCTCCACACCGTTGCCAATTTCTGGCAACTGCGACGATATCCTCCGAATAAACCGTCTCAGCCGCCATGTCCCCTTGACGCAACCGCACACACCGTCCATCCTTCAAGTCGATCGCGGGAATGACTAACACCTTATCGCTCCTCTCCACTGCCAAAGGGAAATTCTTTCAACACCTCATCGACCCCGTACTCCGCCAATTCGGTCGCCGTCACAAAGGACCACCGCTGCAGGAACCCCAAGAGATCCTCAGTCATCGGCCGTTGCCGTTCATAATACTCACCGGCCCAGAGCACTTGCCCATCGACCGCAATGACCTTCGCCTGGAAACCGACTATCGCCGGCGGATGAGCCCCGAGCCGACTGCCCACCCGTTCTTGATACATCGACACAAGCCCGATCAATGCTGCATCCGTTTTGAGTCTCTTCGCTACGGCAACGGCAGCCTTTTCTGACCCCAATTTTGAAAGCTCCGTATCGGCTGATGAAGCTCGTACGACATCACCAGGGGATACCACCTGAAGCCCTTTCCAATTCCGGAGATGCTTCCAGAATACCTCCGTCACCTGCTCTGCCGCGTATCCCGGTACAAGCATAGCCTTGGAAGCATGCGGTTGTCCTTCCAATGGAACACCCATGGAGATATCAGACCGGCGAATACTCTCCGGAGCTGGAATAAAGAGGTCATCATGACCTGATGATTGGGGAGTTGTGATCGAGACAAACGGGATCAGTGCCATGGAGCGAATCTGGTATCGAGACAATTCAGGCGCTGATTTGGTCGCAACTTTTGACCCACTGCAGCCCACAACCATCCCCGTGCATCCCATCACGATGATCGCTAGCACCATGCGAAACAGTACCGGCGATTCGCTCACTTCCATCCTCCAAAATTCCGGATCAATTGCAATCCAACAGCCTGACTCTTCTCCGGATGAAACTGGCAGGCCACCACGTTGTCCTTCCAAATGCTGGAAGTAAAGGGGATCCCGTAGCTCGTTGTGGTGGCAGTGATCTGCCGATCCGCAGGATCCACGAAATAGGAATGGACGAAATAGCAGTTTGATCCATCGGCAATGTCATTGAAAACGGGGCAGTGGCTCTGGATCGCAATCTGATTCCATCCCATGTGCGGCACCTTGAGCCGCTGCTCTCTCGGAAACGCTCGCACCCTCCCCTGGAACAGATCGAGGCCTGCATGCGTGCCGAATTCCTCACTCTCTGAAAACAGCAGTTGGAATCCCAAACAGATTCCCAAAAATGGTTTCCCTGACCGGACCGCTGCCTTGATGGGTTCAACCAATTCGTATTGCACCAAATTCGCCATGCAGTCCCCAAAGGCTCCGACACCTGGCAACACAACATGGCTCGCGTTGCGAATCACGCTTGCATCGCGAGTGATCACCGCCTGATGTCCCACCGCCTCAAAGGCCTTGGACACACTGCGCAAATTTCCCATTCCATAATCGATGATGGCAATCATAGCTGATCCAGATATTCGGGAGCTGTAACAATACCGCAACTGAGATCATCCCGCTACTGGCAATCTACGTCGGCTTGATTCACCAGGCATGACTGCCACTCAACTTGATGTAGTCCGAATCATCGCCACAAAACAGGCAAACGACTCCACGCTTTCTCCCCGACGATCCTAAGGCGTACGCCAAACTCAGTCTAAGGATAAGTGCGGAATTTGGTAGCAGAGCCACCCTTGGTAGGTATCTACAGAATTCGGCCGAACATCTTGCCTAATTCGTGCCCTTCCTCCAGAAGCAGATGTTTGAGCTGAACACCTTGCTTTAGAGCCTCATACGCCCTATTAAGAGCATCACACCGGACTGAGAGCGATAGACTCTCTAACTTTAATTTTTCCAGCATCGCACCCGCTTTCCCGAGGCCCGGAAACAGAAGAGATAGCGATTCCATACACTTGACGATGTCTTTGCGATGGGACTGCCACATCCATTCCACTTCTGCAATCCGCTTCTTTGAAGTAAACCAACGCGAATGTTCCTTTTCCAAGAGAGACTTGTATTGCCATGCCCAAGCCTCTTCGGATAATCCAGCACTCTTTGCCCAAGATTCCACGGATGTTTCAGACACGGATGGAAGACGCACGCCATAGACTTGATCGCAAAGAAATCTAACCTGCATGTAGAAATCATTCTTTGCAAGTCGCACTGAAATAACATCAAGAAACTGAGCCTCAGTTGGGCGCTGGCACTGCCAGCTTTCAACCTCGCGCTTTTCACCTCTATCAAGACCGACAACTTGCCCGACAAGATACTGATAGATTCTTTCGCTAGGCAAATCGCAATCACCTAGACCCTCAGATTTGCACTGCACTCTCGTGATAAATAGAAATTTCAGCACGAGCCGTTTTGCGGAAGCTGTCTGTTCGCCTTCAATTTCCTGCTGGACCTTTGCTAATTTACTATTTGCACAGACAACGAAACGCTCTCGTTCCTCTATGCTCTGCGCAGAGAGAATTGCATACTGCTGGCGAAGATCCTCTAACGAACTTGAGAAAACACTGTGCAGGAGGTTGGCAGTATTGTCCATGCTTGGCTTGCTTTTTAAGATCATGAGTGAGTGCTCAGAAATAGCACTCTACTCAGACCGAAACACGAAATCCCTTTAGCTAATAGGATCAATCCAATCAATTATCTTCAATCGAAAAGATTCAAGATTCCGGATTGCCTCAGACAAGCGATTTAAATCTTCTCCGAAAGATTCTGCTAGAAGGTCCTCTTCTTCGATATCACGCTGACCTTTACTTGCCTTGAGTTTCGAGTTCACTCGCCGCAGACCTTCAGCTCCATCAACGTTGATAAATGGTGTGTAATTGGAGTGAACAATCTCATTCCGCCTCTCTCCGAGTCGAAGAAGTTCCGTCATGAGATCGTGAAACTGATGCCTTATAGCCTCATCGAGATTGCCCCGCAAGCCTACAAATCTTCCAAACATTACGTCGGCAGTCTTAACTCGTTTGCTATATTCTAATTCGTTTATGAGGATCCGGACGAATTCAACATCGGCATCGGCCATACACACCAATAAATCGGTCAGCAGACACTCCGCTCGCTGAAAACAGAAGACGAATCGGCCAATTTCTTGGAAGGCTGTGTGTTGCATGTAGGAGAGTTAATTATTGGCCATGACGGCCCTTCGGAGGCGTGGACCAGATGACCATGCCTCGTAATTACACTTTCCATCGGTCGACTGGCAAAACGAAAAAGGACAGACTCCCTTGCGGAACCTGCCCTCATCACCTAACGACATTTCTACCGCCTATTCCAGCTACAGCATCCCCTTCGTCGACAGCACTTTTCCAGCCAGCCGTTCTTCCAACATCGTAGCCTGATCCAACGCTTTGGCAAGCGCCTTGAAGATGGCTTCCATGATATGGTGTGGGTTGCGGCCATACATAAGATTGACGTGGAGATTGAGCCCACCGTGGGTCACGAAGGCTTGGAAGAAGTCCTCGAACAGACCGAGGTCGAACGCTTTAATCTTCCTATCCGGCAAGGCCACGTTGTAGACAAGGAACGGTCGGCCGCTG
>JAHBWO010000036.1 GCA_019636945.1 Nitrospira sp.
AGCGACTTCAGAATCTCGTAGCCGACCTTCACTTCTTCGACCGGATCGGCGGCAAGCGACACCCGCAACGTATCTCCGATGCCCTGCGAGAGAAGATATCCAAGACCCATGGCCGACTTCACCGCGCCGGTCATCGCCGTGCCGGCTTCGGTAATGCCGATATGCAACGGATAGTTCGATTGCATCGCAAAGAGGTAGTAGGCATCGATCGCATGGTGCACATCGGATGCTTTGAGCGACACCTTCATATTGGTGAAGCCGACATCCTCGAGCGAACGAACGGCATTCAACGCCGACTCGGCCAAGGCCTCTGGGGAAGGCCAGCCGTATTTCTCCAGCAAGTGCCGCTCGAGCGATCCGCCGTTCACCCCGACACGGATCGGAACGCCGTTGTCGTTGACCGCCTTGATGACTTCTTCGACTTTCCACCAGGCGCCGATGTTGCCTGGATTGATACGGACGCAATCGACGATCTTTGCCGCTCGCAAAGCGAGACGATGATCGAAATGAATATCCGCGATCAACGGCACCGTCATTGCGGCTTTGATCTTCGGGAGGGCCGCAGCTGCTTCTTCGTCCGGCACGGCAACACGGATGAGTTCGCATCCGACTTCTTCGAGCCGGCGGATCTCCTCGATGGTCGCGTCGGCATTACGCGTATCGGTCGAGCACATCGACTGCACAGACACCGGAGCATCGCCACCGATCTTTACCGTGCCGACTTGAATCTGCCGAGTCTTTCGTCTCGTAATATGCATCTAGTGGCTCGCTTTACCCTTTACTGCTCACGTTCCTTTAACTACCTTGTTCATCTCCATGCGGAAGATGACCGGCATGTGTGGTCCCGACAAATTGCACTTTTTCTGCCGGCGCCTTCCCGAGGAGCTCTTTGACACTTTGATAAATGCCTTCTGCCGTCAGCCCATATCGCTCCCGGAGCAAATCTTGCGGCCCCTGCTCAATGTACCAATCAGGCAAACCAAGGACCTTGGTTCTCACACCGGAAACACCGGCCTCCGCCAGCGTCTCGAGCACCGCAGAGCCGAACCCGCCCATCTTACAGCCTTCTTCAACCGTCACGACATACCGAACCCGTTTCGCCACATCCACGACCAGTTCCTGATCGAGCGGCTTCACAAACCGGCCATTGACGACCGCCGTAGAGACGCCTTCCTCGCTGAGTCGCTTCGCGGCCTCCATCGCTTGCCATACGGAGACCCCGATCGCCATGATCGCCACATCCGTCCCATCCTTCAACAACTCGCCTTTCCCGATAGGGAGCGTGTGCGGAGCCGCGTCCATCTTGACGCCCAGGCTCACTCCTCGCGGATACCGGGCTGAAATCGGGCCATTATATTCCAGAGCTGTTTTCATCATATGTTGAAGCTCGTTCTCATCTTTTGGCGCCATCACGACCATGTTGGGAACGTGACGCAAGAAGGCGTAGTCGAACGCGCCGTGGTGAGTGGTGCCATCCTCAGCCACAAGGCCACCACGATCAATGCAGAATGCCACAGGAAGATTCTGCGTCGCCACATCGTGCACGACTTGATCATAGGCCCGCTGAAGAAACGTCGCATACATCGCCACGACCGGCTTCAGCCCTTGCGCCGCAAGCCCTGCCGCAAATGTCACGGCATGCTGTTCAGCAATCCCGACATCGTAGAGACGATCGGGGAATTCTTTCTCGAACGCGGTCAAGCCTGTGCCTTCACACATGGCCGCCGTGATGGCGACAATGCGTTTATCTTCACGGGCCAATTTGACCAAGGTATCCATTGCGAACGCCGTGTATGAAGGGCGCGCGGCTTTTTTCGCGGGGGCACCCGTCTCACGAACAAACGGCGGGCAGGCATGGAACCATACAGGATTCTTCATGGCCGGCTCATACCCCAGTCCCTTCTTCGTAATGATATGGAGAAGGACCGGTCCCCTCATTTTCAGTACGTTCTCGAGTGTTGGAAGGAGATGTTCGAAGTTGTGCCCATCGATAGGACCGCTGTATTGAAACCCAAGCTCCTCGAACAGCAATCCGGGAAGAATCACGCCTTTGGCAAGCTCTTCGGCACGACGGGCAAGCTTTTGCATATCACTGCCGATATGGGGGATCTTTCCCAGCAACTGCCCCGTTTCTTCACGCATCTTCCCGTAAAACTCGCCGGTAATCGTTCGGCTCAAGTAGGCAGAGATCGCCCCGACATTTTTTGAGATTGACATCTGATTGTCGTTCAGGATCACGAGGAAATCTTTGCCGAGCCCTCCGGCATGGTGCAGACCTTCGAGCGTCATACCGGCCGTCATTGCCCCGTCACCGACGACACACACGACTTTATGTTTTTGCTTCAGCTGTTCACGAGCTTCTACCATACCGAACGCTGCCGACACCCCGGTCCCGGCATGTCCGGCATTGAATGTGTCGTATTCACTTTCTTCCCGCTTACAGAACCCGCTCAACCCTCCATACTGGCGAAGCGTATGGAACTGTTCTCGGCGACCCGTGAGCAGTTTATGCGCGTAGGACTGGTTACTGGTGTCCCAGACAATCTTGTCGGTCGGCGTATCAAGGAGATACTGCAAGGCGACTGTGAGCTCAACCACCCCCAGATTTGAGGCCAAGTGTCCACCGACACTGGAGACCGCACCGATGATCTGCTCACGAATCTCTTGGCACAACGCCGGAAACCGGTCTGGAGATAGTCGTTTCAGATCAGCGGGGCTATGAATCTTTTTCAGGATGGACATAGATGCTCTCCTTCGTTTGTCTACCATCAGACGCTCACCGCCTTTGGCAGGAATACGCTACCTCTTCACATAATCAGGGAGCGAATTTCCGTGAAGTTTCACACAGAAACCACATGAAGTCAAGTACTTACGGAAGGCACACGGACATCAGAAACCACTCACGCTGTCCGCGACACGAACTCTACTGAAGTCATCGACCTCGCCCAGCTCGCAGCGAGCAGGATGCCAAAAGATCCTTGAGTTCCCTCGCGTTCAGAGGTTCAAGAGGCTCCACCAAATTAATCTCAGTGATTGCGCTGCACCTCATACCGGAAGGCCCCTTGCCGAATGCCATATTGAGCATCCTATCGGCTATTCAAAATTGACCTCAGGCACTCTGAGCTCTCAACTGTCATGCGGGCAAGAAGGGTTTGGTGCCGGCTTACTAATATGGGAAATCCAATCCGGCAAAAATAGCTCCCCCTTCCTTACTGAAACCATAATCGATCCGGCCCACGACGTTCGGGCGAATGATCCCTCGAAATCCGATGCCTGGCGTAATGCGATAGTCTTTGAAGCTGACATTTTTGAACGAGTTGAACACTTGGCCTGTGTCGATAAAGGGCGCAATTTCGAAATCGGCCATGACTCCCGCAAGACGTGCCCGCAGAATATGAATCCGTTCTTCGACACTGAAGGCAATCATCTGTTTGTCGATGTATCGATCCACACCAAAACCGCGCAACGTATTTTGTCCACCGAGCGAGCTCTGCTCAAAAAACGGCACGTCCGTGCCGATTGTCGCTTGCAGTTCTCCGTGCACCACCAAAATGGCCCGCTTGGACTCACTGGCGAACATTTTCTTCACATCAACCCCGTACCGTGAATAGAGCGGATGGTCGCTGTTCTTGAAGTTGTAGTTCAGCTCGGCATAGGCCGTCACCGCCATTCCATCGGTCGGCGTCACAAGATTGTTCCGAGTATCATAGTGGAAGCTGATCCGCTGGCCGAGTATGGTTGCTCCCCCGACGCCGGGAGCATTCGGGAAATTGGCCCCTGAAAACGGAAGGTCAGTCGCACCTTCCTGAATCGATTGCATATGGCGGAGCCGTTGGCTCACCGCAATCTGCGTCACTTCATTGGCGTAGACGCCGAATTTCCAATTCAATCTCGTCTCGGACGCCGTATAGTTTGTCTCATCATCCTTGTGTGTTGTGGGTCCCAGCCCGAAAAACCGGACCGTCGCATTCTTGAAATGCATCGCACTGAATCCAATACTGTATCGGCCGTTGCTGAATCCCGGGTCCACATAGCTCAACAAAAACTTCCTCTCGATCCGTTCTGTCCACGAAGCGATGCCTCGCAGCTCCTTTCCACCCGGCTCATACCGAAACAAATTAACGGTGCCTCGGGTTCCCACGATTGAGTTATAGACCACCATCGGCGCAACCAAATACTTGAGATCGCCATCCGGCCCAGTAAAGAGAGCCGGCACAATCAGTCCGATATCGTTGCCGTCGTTCTTGCTACTGCTGACGGCAGGGATCGGGAACAGCTTGACTTCAGCCTGAACCTCGTTACGAGGCGCAAGACAAACGGTCGCGCACAATACAAAGACACAGCGAATCGCAAGGCTACGCATACACGTCGTCATCACTTCAGGACCGGCGTTATGGAGCCTTGAGCTTGTCGGATTTCTTGCGGAGCTGGTCGACGAGATCCGTGTAGGAAGAGGCACGAAGAATTTTCGTAAACTGTCCACGGTAATTATTCACCAAGCTGACATTGTCCACGACGACATCGTAGACCCGCCACTCATCGGCTCTATTGATCAATCGATAATCCAGAGGAATCTCGGTTTTCCCTGAAAGCACTTTTGTCCTGACTTCGGCATACTCTTTTTCCGTGCGCTCATTGAGATATTCCACACCTTCGCCAGAATAGGTCTCGATCTTATCAGCATACGAATTCGTCAATAAGGTCCGAAACAGATCGACGAACTCCTGTTTCTGTTGGTCTGTCAGCTGATTCCAGGGAGCCCCAAGAGCCCGACGAGACATTTCAGCATAATCAAATCGCGCGGCCACCACTGTTTCGAGCATGTGTCGACGCACTTCGGTTTTCGCCGGTTGTTTGAGGTCTTTATCCCGTACGATCCGGAGCACTTCATCGATGGTCGCCTTCATGGCTGCCGTTGGATCCCCCGCAGCACTTGGGATCGGTAGGGCCACAATCACCATCGCCATAAGCACGAACACCACGACGGGCCAACGGAACATGACTCCACTGTTCCACCACTTCCTCATTGTCATATCCTCACCTGCTCCCTTAATACGGCGACTCATCCCTTCGTGCAGGAATCCATACGTTCAAATTAATTGACTTTCCCGTGCACATATTGACTCACCAGTTCCTCCAAATCGAGACCGGACTCGGTATCTCGAATGGTTTCACCCGGTTTCAACGGATCGCCCCCTCCACCCGGCGACAGCGCCAGATATTTTTCACCGATGATCCCTCTCGTCTTGATCGATGCAATCGTATCGGAATAGAGCTTCGTCCCATTGTGCAACCCCAGTCGGACGAGAGCCCGATCCTCCTTCAAGCTGATGGCCTTGACGCGGCCCACTTCAACGCCGGCGATTTCCACGGCTGCCCCGGATTTTAATCCTGTGGCGGAGTTGAACAATGCATCGACCTCATAGAGATCCCCACCGATCAGTTCCAATTTCCCAAGCTTGATCGAGAGATACCCCAGCGAGACGACCCCGATCAGTACGAATACACCGACGATCATCTCCAGTTTGGCCTTCTCCATCGCGACACTCCTTTAGCTTGCGGAACCGGCGTTTCCTATCAGCACCGTCCCTCCCACCGAAATAAACTCCCTGATTTCCGGATCAGTGGTTCGTTGAAACTCAGAGGGCTCGGCCATCGCCGCGATTTTCCCTTGCTTCAAGATCGCCACGTAGTCTGAAATCCCAAAGATTTCAGGAATTTCATGACTCACCATCACAGCGGTAAACCGAAACCTTCGCTGCATACTCGTAATCAGATCATGAATCGACTTGGCCATGAGGGGATCAAGTCCCGTGGTCGGCTCATCGAAAAGTATGATCTCGGGCTGCATGACCAGCGCGCGGGCCAGCCCTGCGCGCTTGCGCATCCCTCCGCTCAATTCTGCCGGAAATTTATGTCCCATCCCGGTCAAGCCGACTTGATCGAGT
Source organism: Nitrospira sp. (assembly GCA_019636945.1). Taxonomy (GTDB): domain Bacteria; phylum Nitrospirota; class Nitrospiria; order Nitrospirales; family Nitrospiraceae; genus Nitrospira_D. The sequence continues at coordinate 5,949 of JAHBWO010000036.1, forward strand.
TTTTCCTCGACCCGGCTGGTCACCTCCGGTCCTTTCAATCGGAGCTTCTCCCGAAGGGGAAAGGCCACGTTTTCAAAAACCGTCAGCGAATCGAACAGCGCCGCTCCCTGGAACAACATCGCAAATCGCTTGCGCACCTCATTCAGCGCATGCCCACGAAGCCGCGAAATCTCCACATTGTCGACCCATACCTCTCCAGAATCAGGCTGGAGCAAGCCGATCATGTGTTTCAGTAAGACACTCTTGCCTTCTCCGCTGCGCCCGATGATCGTCGTGAGTTTCCCTTCCGGCACCGCAAGATCGACGCCTCTCAATACCTGCTGCCCACCCAAGGTCTTCGTCACCCCGACAAGCTTCAACATGATTACAGATTAAAGAGAAGGGCGGTCAAAAAGTAATCCCACACGAGAATCAGGACCGACGACAGCACGACCGCCTCGGTCGTGGCATTGCCCAGCCCCTCGGCACTCATTTTGGTAAAGAATCCCTTATAACAACAAACCCAGCTGATAATCAGCCCAAAACTGATGGATTTCAGGATACCGCCGTAGACATCTTTCCACTCAACCGCAGACTCTATGGAATTCCAATACGTCCCGGCATTCACCCCTAGCAGCTCAACTCCCACAACGTGGCCGCCATAAATTCCCACGACGTCAAAAATCGCGACCAAGAGCGGCACGCCGATCAATCCTGCGACCAATTTCGGCGCAATCAGGTATTGGAGCGGATTGACGGCCATGGTGTCGAGCGCATCGATCTGTTCCGTGATCCGCATGATTCCGATCTCCGCCGTCATGGCAGAGCCTGCTCTCGCCGTCACCATCAGCGCTGCCAACACCGGCCCCAGCTCACGAATCATACTGACCGCCACAGCTGCGCCAAGCAACCCCTCCGATCCAAACTTCCGCAACGTATGATACCCCTGTAACGCCAGCACCATACCCGTGAAGGTCGCCGTCAGCACAACGACAAACGTCGATTTATAGCCAATAAAATGGAGTTGCTTGATGGTTTGAATGGCTCGAAACGGGGGACGTGCCAACCAGCCAAAGGCCGACAGCACAAAGATCAGCATGCGCCCCATTTCGGCCACGAAGGTAAGCGCCCATCGACCTAGCGTTTCAAGAAACTTCATGCTTACATCGGTGCCGATCTATGCTCTTGCCGTTGATGCATCATCGTCGCAGCATATTGTCTAAAAAAGGCCGTCAATGCCCCCGCAGCCACCCCACTCTGCCGACGAAGCCGGTTAATCCCTAAGAGGCACGACGGAGCAAGCAGAACAGTCCCGATCCCTTTGAGCCACCCAGTGGGCCTGAGAAAGAGATTGAAGTCAAGCGGAAGATCTTCATCGAGAAGATCCGAGACCGTTCGAATAATGACGAACGGAGTACGGGTTCGATTGGCCTCCGTAGCCAAGGCTGCGCTTTCCATATCGAGGCCGATCGCCTGTGTCTTGTCTGCAAACACTCGTTTTTCTGAAGCACTCCCGATCACATGATCGGTCGAGACAAAGCGACCCATGTGCACCGCAGGCACTATAGCCTGAATATACCCGACTAGACGATCCCGTGCTTCGCCCGGGACATCGATAGGTGAGACGGACGTCGGGCCATCCCTACCGCTAGACACCACCTCATGCCCGACTAAAAGCGCGCCAATACCCACTGCGATCAGTGCGCAGGCAAACCCTGTGGAGATCATGAGAGAGAAGGATTGGTGATCAAGCAACCGGGCAGCACATCGCCGTGCCTTTTCCGGACCGACACCGGTCTGAATCAACCAATATTCTTGTTCCCCGGCAACATGCACCAGCGTAGGAATTCCACCGGCCGTTCGTTCAACCACAGGATGGAAGGCCGACCGTATCGCCCTCATTTCCCATGGTGTCGCAGCGCAGACGGCAATGCGCGTACTCGTCTGCCCATTCAAAGATAGGGGAGAAAGAAGACCGGCGGGGGTCAATGCTCGGCCCGAGGGAGATCAGTTCCTTTGAGATGATGACGAAGTTCGTCAGCTCGCGTTTTTCCACGAGATCGCAAGTTGCGATACATCGCCAGCGCCCACAAAGGGAAGTACTGGCAATACCAATGGTATCGAAGGTAAAAGACACGAGGGAATCCTGTACCGGTGTGGGCAATCTCCTGCCATGATCCATCCTTCGTTTGCTGCCGAAGGAGGAACTGCACTCCGCGCGCGACACTGAAGGAATCGATCGCTCCGGCCGACATCAAGCCCATGAGTGCCCATGCCGTTTGGGATGGCGTGCTCTCTCCTGTTCCATGATAATCACCATCGTCTCGATAGGAGAGACAGGACTCGCCCCACCCGCCGTCAGGATTCTGTTTTGATTCCAGCCAGGACACGGCACGGCGAATATAGGGAGCCGAAAGATCTTCACCGATGGCGCGCAGGCCGGCCAATACGGACCATGTCCCATAGATGTAGTTCACACCCCACCGCCCATACCAGCTCCCGTCCTCCTCCTGCTGTTTCTTCAAGAAGGCCAGCGCCGGTCCGGCAGCGGGGTGTGTCTGGTCATACCCCAATGCACCAAGCATTTCCAAACACCGTCCGGCAAGATCAGCCGTACTGGGATCCAACAAGGCTTTGTGGTCGGCAAACGGAATGTAGTTGAAGACAACTCGATTATTGTCTTTATCATAGGCGCCCCAACCGCCGTCGGAACCTTGCATGGCCAAAACCCATTGCATGCCGCGGCGCATGGAGCCATCGAGCTCACGTTCTTGATCGGGGATCTTTACTTTAGAGAGTGCCATGATGACGACGGCGGAATCGTCGACATCCGGGTAGAGCTCATTCTCAAACTGAAAATACCACCCACCTGGTTGTGCATTCGGTGAGGAGATGATCCAGTCCCCTACCGCCTTGGTTTGACGGGCCATCAAGTACCGGCCTGCCTTTTGGAGCGATGGGTGATCCTGCGGCACACCGGCCTCGATCAACGCATTCGTCAACAACGCCGTATCCCAAATAGGCGAAAAACAGGGCTGTAAATGCAACGTGGGCAAGGACTGGCCGTCCATCATCACTGAATCGTAGACTTCCAGCTCTTCAATCTCACGCAACGCCTTGACGACTAGCGGATCATCGGTCTTATACCCCAAACATTCGAGAGCCATGATGGAGTTGGCCATCGCCGGATAGATCGCGCCGAGCCCCCCGGATCCTTTGATATGCTCCACCATCCAGAATGCGGCCTTGTGCAGTGCCTTCTCTCGCAACGCCCGCATCGGCATCCGGTCATACAACTTCAACATGAAATCCAAGGCGACAAAGAAGTTATGCGGAGTAAACCAGGCCTGATCCTTGTTGAACGGAGGATACTTCCAGTACCGCACCTCCTCGCGTGGAATTGGGTACAACTCGTCGATCCCCTGATGACGTGGAATCCGGCAGACCGGCCGGTGAGCGAAGACAATCAGTAATGGAATCAAAACCGCCCTTGACCAATAGGAAATCGCATAGATACTGAAATAGAATTTCTTGGGAAGCAGCATGATCTCCACAGGCATGTGGGGGACCCCTTCCCAATCGTACTGATCGAACAAGGCCAGCGTGATTTTCGTGAACACATTGGCCTGGAGAACACCGCCCATGGCCAAGATGCGTTCCTTTGCTCGAACCATAAACGGTTCATCCGCCGACACCCCGCTCAGCTTCAACGCGAAATAAGCCTTCACTGAAGCGCTAATCTCTGACGGCCCCCCATAATAAATGGGCCATCCGCCATCAGGAAGCTGCATCGACTTGAGATATCGAACCGCCATCACCTCCCGTTCGGGATCCACCCGATCGAGGAATCGGCGAAGCATCAGATATTCGGATGTGAGAGTGGTATCGGCTTCCAATTCTGCAACCCAGTACCCCTCGGCATGTTGGCGGGTGAAGAACCATGATTGGCTCCGCTTGATCGCATCATCAACCGAATCCGGCTGCCCCACAGCATGTCCCATTGGACGACGGCCTGTGGCTGCATCCAACGCAGGAAGTACGACCGGTTTCTCCGACACCAGACGAAGCGATGCGACGGGGTTGAACTCCGTTGCATGGTCAAGCCTTCCCGGTGCCCCGGAGAGCAAACTGTCAGAGAGGCGGTTGAAGAGCGCCTTAATGAGGTTCATGAATGGTTAGGACTCAAGACAATAACGAGCGGCAGGTAAGAAACCGTCATCTACAACAGGTCTCCCCGTATGTGTTCGAAAAAACCTACACAAGCACTGCTGCGTTATAACAGACACCCAAAATCGAGTCAAGCGTGAGCGATGCAGAAGTGCCTGATGTACTTACCAGATTCACATCTGGTCAACAGTATGACTACTGCAGTGATGACACACAGATTGTTGGAAACCTATGTTGAGGCCCGACGTGGGACCATCCCAAATCGTGTAGTGGAACTCATGCGAGCCCCACCGCATACTGAGTGATAGTTGGAGGGGGCCAGCAAGTACCGCCATCGTGATAGGGAGAGAATCCGGCTGAGAAACGATAAGGAGTCCGATAAGAAAATCTCTTAACACGTGATGTCGTACCGCTGCGGGAGGGGCGGATCACCATATCAATACAACACCCAGGAGAATAACGCCCCATAGGACAACCGATAACCGCAGTCCATTGATAATCCCGATGGCAGGATCCAACGGATGATCACCTGGCTCCTCCAGCCTCTCCTCATCCTCCCGGCTGACACACGTTCCATCAATCGTTGCGCCGGAAGGACAGAGTGTCTCCAAAATCACCTGCGTACGGGCAAGATCACCGACCGATCGCAGATACGGGTGTCTGGCTGGTCCTTGGACAGGTGTCACGCTTACCTCCTCGATGGTGGTAACATCTCCCTGTTGCTACACCTACAGAATACCCGAGCCTATCCTCCTCCTATACAAAAACCATCTTTCCAGCCGGAGGCTTAACGGACCTCGCTGACGAACCTCATGCATCACATCGGCACGTTTACCTTCGAGGTCGTCAGTGCTCCCTTGGACGCCCCCTAAGTTCAGCCAGCACAACCCCGACTCCCGCAAACGAATCATCGATGTCAGTGAGGGAACCGCCGAACAACTTATCGGTTCTCCGAACAGAGCATTGCCCAAGTTCACGCAGAAACGATTCAACTGGGAAAAATGAACGCCGATTACACGACTACTCATTCAGGCCAGAGACCGGACATCCACGGTCTCATGTCCTGACAGGAGAGGCATCCAGGCGAGAGCCTCTCCCACGCAGCCAACACATTAGGCAGGTTGCAGATCTCCAAGCCGTACAGACACGAGCTTCGACACACCGGGCTCTTCCATCGTCACACCGAAGAGCGAATCAGCGATGCTCATCGTGCGTTTATTGTGGGTAATGACGAGGAATTGGGCATTCTGCGCCAGGTCTTTCAAGACTGCCGTAAACCGCCCGATATTTTCTTCATCCAGCGGCGCGTCGATTTCGTCCAACAGACAGAAGGGCGTCGGCCGGATGAGAAAGCTCGCAAATAAGAGCGCCATCGCCGTCAAAGTCTTTTCTCCGCCCGACAGCATGGTAATGCTTTTGAGCCGCTTGCCCGGCGGTTGTGCGACGATCTCAATGCCAGGCTCTTGATTGCCAGACGGTTCTCCGTTTTCCAAGGGCGGTTCCTCGATCAACTGCAGCTCAGCTCGTCCTCCCGGGAAAAACTGTCCGAACACTTCGGTGAACTTCTGCTGCAATTCATCATATGTGGCGGCAAACATCTCCTTCGTGGTCCGGTTGATGCGCTGAATGATCTCCTTCAAGGAGGCAATTGAGTTCGAGAGGTCTTGTTCTTGCGCCGACAGGAAGGTGTGTCGCTCCTCCAATTCCTGATGCTCGCTGATTGCAGCCAAATTGATGGGGCCCATCCGATCCAGCCGATCTCGAAGTTTCTGCAACTGTTCTTTCAGCTCGACATCCGAACGCTCGTCCGTCTCCTGCTGCACGGCGACATCCGTCTCTCCTGCCGACTCATCTGATTGAGGCGGGAGAGCGAGGAGTGTCAGCGGATCGATCTGATAAGTACCGGCCAACGTACCCTCTACGGTCCCTAAGTGCATACGAACCTCGGCACGGCGAACCTCCACGGTCATTCGAGCCTCTCGAACAGCCGACATCCCTCGCCGCACCTCCTCCAAACCGGCTTCAAGCGTGTGACTCGAGGCCATGTGCTGCGCCTGTCGTTCCTGGGCCGCAACCAATTCGCCCTTCACCTGTCCGGCAGTCACACCGAGATCTTGGCAACGCGTCTCCTGCAAAACCTGTTGCTCTCGGCTCTGTTCAATCAAATCCTTCAGGCTGTTCAGATGTTCACCCAAAGCGCGACGCCGCTCTTCGGCTTCCTGGATCTGCTGCATGACACGAGCACGATTCAGCTGTTCATGTTCCCGTTTGGCACGTAACCCTTCGACTGTGAGCTTGGCCTGCGTCACGTGCTCCTGGTGCTGATTCATCGTCTGGTCAAGCAACACCAAACGTTCTCGTACTCTCGCCACCAAGGCATCCTGACCGTTTTTCTCTGCAATCCATTGCCCCAATTGAGCTTGTACCGATTGGGACTCATCCTCCACACGTCCCCGCTCACTGAGGCCTTCCTGAATTTCTGCGTCCACGGCTTGTACGCGTTGTTCGAGATCGGCCAACACATGTTGCAGCGTTTCCTCATCTTTGCGCAACGACAGATTCTGCATCTCCGCTTCGCGCAGATCATCTCCGAGCTGGCGGCCACGCTGGGTGAGCACCTGAATCTGCGTAAAGACCATGTCCCGCTGTTGCTTACTCTGATCAAGTTCCGCCACGAACGAAAGTCGTTTCGCTTCGAGGTCCATCACCTCTCGACGACGCTCAAGCAAACCAGGTGTGCTTTGCACCTGACCACCCGTCACGATACCCGAAGCATCCACGACTTCTCCATCCAACGTCACGAGGATCGGTCCGTGAGGAGCACCCCATGTCTGTCCTTCCCACAGCTGTAGTGCCTGGTCCAAGGACCGAATGATCACCACGCGATCGAACAGGGCATCGCGAGCTGCGGTGCGAGCGGCATCAGTTTGGACCAGATCAACCGCTCGCCCGACCACACCGGGTTCCGCCGCGATCGCCGGCCACCACGAGGCGGTCGAGGCTCCTTCCCATCGCGGACGCTGTGGGATAAAGCTGCCTCGCCCAAGCGCTTCTTGCTGGAGAAACCGAATCAGCCGTTTGCCGACTGACGGCTCATCCACGAACCACCCCCGAACACGCTCCCCTAATACCGCCTCGACCGCACGTTCCATCCCGGATGGAATGACCAGCCACTCGGCCACCGCATCCCGTACGCCTTCACACGACTTCAAGGCAGGGCCCTGTTGCGCACCCTGCCGACCATAGCCCATTTCTTCACGCACCACACCCTGGAGCGCCTCAAGACGTGAATCGACACCCGCCAATTCCTCTGACCGGCGCAGGATCACCTGATCCAACGATTGCAGGCTCCCTCCAGCTTGGGCCGACTCTTCCTCCACCGCCCGTAGCTCCGAGCGCAGTTCCGACACTCGCCGATCGGCCTCTCCATACTCTTTCCGCAATGACTCGTGCCGATCGATCGCCGTAGCACGCTGACCTCCAAGCTCCTCCCGCTCGGCAGTCAACCGCGCACCACGCCCCACGAGATCTTCCATGCGTCTCGCTAATTGCGAAATGGCCTGTTCGGTATTCGCAACTAGTACGGCCAACTGCAACACATCCTTGCGGCCTCGCTCTTCCTCCGCGACAGCCGCCGCCCGCTGGCTGACTAACCGCATCAGTTCCTGATCCAACTCCTCGAGCGCCTGAACCCGAAGCGTCATTTCCTCTTCTACCGACCGTAAGGACGCCTCAATCGTCTGCAGCGTTTCGGACACCTGGCCCTGCGAACGAACCAGTTCCTCGAGCTCAGCCGACTCCTGCACCTGCTGTTGTCCAAACAATTGTCCCCGACTCCGTTCGACCTCCGCAGCGGTCAAGGCTTGGGCTTGTTGCTGCTCGACACCTGCCAACTCTTCACGAATTTTGCCGATGGTATCGGACATGCCGATCGCATCGAGCCGAGCCTGTTCAAGATCCGTCGTGAGCCGGGCCTGCTCAGCCGCCTTTTCTGATTCCTGCTGATCAAGAGTGAGCACCTCCCCCTCGACATCCTGCAACGCCTGCCGCAAGACCCGAAACTCTTTGGTCAGCAGCGACACTTCGATCACACGGACTTCCCCTTGCAAGGTCTGATAGGTTCGCGCCTGGCGCGCTTGCCGCTCAAGAGAATTCATCTGCTTCTTGACTTCGGCCACGATGTCTCGGACACGGAGCAGATTCTGTTGCGTCGCTTCCAGCTTACGCAACGCTTCGGCTTTTTGCTTTTTGTAACGCACGATACCGGCTGTCTCCTCGATCAACTCACGCCGGTCTTGAGGAGACGCGTTCAAGATCTGATCGATCTGCCCCTGGGCGATCACCGTGTGCCCTTTGCTTCCCGCGCGCGTATCGAGCAGCAAGCTGCGAATATCCTTGAGCCGGCAGTGGACCTTATTGAGGAGGTACTCGCTTTCGCCGTTACGGTACAATCGGCGAGTAATCATCATCTCTTGCATTTCCGTCAACTCGTTGGGAAGACTCGAGCTCCTGTCGAGCTTCATCATTGTGGGATCAAGCCCGCCGATGACCAGAGAGACTTCGGCCATTCCCAGCGGCTTTCGGAGCTCGGTCCCGTTGAAAATGACATCCTCCATCTTTTCACTTCTGAGCGTCTTGGTGCTCTGTTCACCCAATACCCAGAGGATGGCATCCACAACGTTGCTTTTCCCGCTTCCATTCGGCCCAACGATCGCGGTCACGCCCTCGGGAAATTCGATCTTCGCCTCAGCAAACGACTTGAAGCCCGTCATGTTCATAGTCTTTAAATGCATCAGCTCACCTTATCGTTACGTGACACATCCCCACTCCACGAGCAGACCTCGGGAACCGAAAACTCCGGCACCTTGTACCATAGAGATCTGAGGAAATCAAAATCAAAACACAGCAGGTAGGGGGCGCTCATCGCGCCCCCTACAATTTATAGACTTTGTTAGGGATAGGAATCAAAGATTAGCGTTTGCCAATCAGCTGCCCGCACCAGTACCTCCTTTATGCGGAGGAGCCAGGCAAGCGATGGCTGTTTTCACGTTCTACACTATCTGGGAATGCTGGCCATCGGCTTCTTCGAGGACTCGATTTGAACCAGTTCCTTCGGCAGAAGAAACTCGACATCTTCCTCAATCACTGTTAACTCTTCGACTTCGAACGGCTCTGCCGCTCTCAAGAATGCGACCACTTCCGTGACCAGAATCTCCGGCGCTGAGGCGCCAGCAGCAATACCGACGGCCTTCGCTCCTTCGAGCCAGACAGGATCGATATCGGCAGCCGAATCGATAAGGTAGGAGGGAATACCGCACTGCTCTCCCAATTCTCGCAACCGGTTCGAATTGGAACTGTTCGGAGACCCGATGACCAAAATGACATCCACGAGACGTGACAACTCTTTGACCGCATTTTGTCGGTTCTGCGTGGCGTAGCAGATATCTTCTTGATGGGGCCCTTTGATGTTAGGAAACCGCTGATGCAGCGCCCCCACAATGTCTCGACATTCATCGACGCTCAACGTGGTCTGCGTGACATACGAGAGGTTGACCGTATTGTCCACCTTCAGCTTTTCCACGTCTTCGACCGACGAGACCAAGTGAAACTTGTCGGGAACCTGCCCCAACGTCCCGATCACCTCCGGGTGACCGGCGTGCCCGATGAGAATCAGTTCATAGCCCTGGGTATAGTCACGGTTCACTTCGTTATGAACCTTGATCACAAGCGGACATGTCGCATCAATGACGTGCAAACGCCGCTGATTCGCTTCCTCCCAGACCGACTTTGCGACCCCATGGGCGCTGAAAATCACGACCGACCCTTCAGGAACTTCGTTCAACTCTTCCACGAAGACGGCGCCCTTCCGGCGAAGGGTATTCACGACATGGCGACTGTGCACGATTTCATGCCGAACATAAATCGGCGCGCCGTATTTCTTAAGCGACAGATCCACGATATCGATCGCCCGATCGACACCGGCGCAAAACCCACGGGGATTGGCGAGATATATCTTCATGGTCGTCGTAGCTCCTTGGTTGAGGCTCTACAAGACAGCCTTTTACTCTGACAGTACGGATCGCTCACGATACGTCAGATCCATAGGGTCCGTCAACAGGATTGCCGGACAGCACGATGTGCTATCTGCCACTCCGTCACTCATCTGCTTGACTCCCGCCCTCCTCCTCCGTAGGCTCACTGCTGAGTGAGATTTCTTTCCATGGTACGCTCTGAAATTCTTCTTTCTTCGGTTTTTCTATAAGTAAGGAGGCACCCCACATGGCTCAAAGACCCTTTCAAACCGGCGCAATCGTCAATCTGGACGCGGGGGAAAGCGTCAAGGATGTTGTTGTGTGTACCGTTCCTACCAAAAAACGATTCGAGATCAAATTTCTTGGTATCAATGGCTTTGGACATCCGAACCAGCCCCTCTTTCACGCTGTGCATGTGACGACGAAATCAGTCCTCGGCATCTACCCGATTGCCGTCACTGGCGTTGCCGAAATAGCCGAGCCGGAATTTCCGGCAAGATATTTTGGGAGCCAGGAAGCCATGCTCTACGCGGAGCCAAAATCCGACGTGATCTTTACGGTTGCACGCAAGAATACCACTGGAAGCGTACGGGTATTCATTAATCTCTGTGGCATGCTCATTGATGTTTAAGACGGAAGCCTCAGCGCATCGCCGAACAAAATTTTCAATCACGCCTCTCACGGCAACAAAGAGAGCTCGCTCGCATGAGTCATTCTCCTAGCCCCTCGTCTATTTTGCAGACCGCCTTCGGCTTCTGGAATTCCAAGATTCTCCTCACAGCCGTGGAGGTTCGTCTATTCACGAAGCTGGGTGACCGTTGCCTGACCGGGACGGAGTTATGCCAGATATTGCAATTTCATCCACGTGCCAATCCAGACTTCTTTGACGCGCTCGTCGCCATGAAGTTTCTTGACCGCCATGGTGACGGCCCACACGCTACGTACTCCAACACGCCGGAAGGCACGATCTTCCTCGATGAATCGAGCCCCCGCTATATCGGTGGGCTTCTTGTCATGCTCAACTCGCGACTATTTAAATTCTGGAACGATCTCCCTGAGGCATTACGAACAGGCCAGCCCCAAAACGAGATCAAACACGGACAGAAAGGAATGTTCGAAGAGCTCTATTCAGAACCAGCCAGGCTGGAACAATTCCTGGGTGCGATGACCGGGATTTCCCGCATCAACTTCGAGGCGTTCGCCGAGAAGTTTGACTTCTCGAAATTCAGAACTCTTTGCGACGTTGGTGGCGCGACCGGCTTACTCAGCATTGAAGTGGCTAAGCGACACCCTCATCTTCAATGCACCAGCTTTGATTTGCCGGTGGTCGAACCGATCGCGAAGAAACACATTGCCGCGGCAGGGGTAGCACATCGCGTAACCACGGCATCCGGCGACTTCTTCAAGGATCTGCTGCCGAAGGCCGACCTCATCACAATGGGCATGATTCTGCACGACTGGAATCTGGAGAGAAAGATGCAGCTGATCCGTTCAGCCTACCAAGCCTTGCCGCCCGGTGGAGCACTAGTCGCCATTGAGGCGTTGATCGACGATGCCCGCCGCGAAAACGTGCAGGGGCTCCTGATGTCGCTCAATATGCTCGTCGAATTCGGCGATGCATTCGACTATTCTGGCGCGGACTTCCGCCAATGGTGTCGTGAGGTCGGCTTTACGCGGTTCGAGGTCATACATCTGGCCGGACCGTCCAGTGCGGCAGTGGCCTACAAATGACTTTCCCTTGAAACAAGCTTTCTCCGTTGGGGCCTCTGATGACAACACGGCAATCAGCCTCGTCCCGATTCTCCCCATACAACTTTGGGCGACGTAACCTGAGGCCGACTTGATCTCAGGTGCACGCCTAGATGCTCAGCCCCGGAGATCACTCAACATAAGGGCATGCGGAGAACCCGATAGGGTTTCGGCATATCTGCGCCAGGAGATTCGAGGAGGAGTCGTACGTTAAGCAAGGGGATAAGAACGCCCACTTTACGGCTTTGATTTTGATTCGCCCATTGCAGGTCGCCCGCGCAACTTGCGCTCTCCTCTGAAGCGAGTGCATCCACCAGACATCCTCGTACGTCGTCAATCCAACACGAATGTCAGCTTCAGGTCGACACGATAGAAGGCTACTTTCCCATTCTCGACCACGACATGTTGCTCCTTCACCCAAGCTGACTTGATCCCGTGAACCGTCTTGGATGCTTTGGCAATTTCTTGGGCGATGGCATCCTCAAAACTTGTGGGTGATTCAGCACTGATCCCAATGATCTTGGCGACGGACATACGACCCTCCCTTCAAGCCAGACTCTTCTGCGCAGCAACAATGTTTTGATCGCATACTCGACATGCTGTGATCGCTCACCTGCTCTCATACTCAGCAAAGCAGACGCCAGAACCGATCCGGTCTCCAAACGACACCCTTCCATGAGATCACCGAGGATTAGCCGCAGTACCGGAAAGGAAGATCATCGACATGGGGGAACAATGCCACAGGGTGGAGGTGCAGCCTGTAGCAAAAAAGACCAACGGATACATAAAAACGAACCGGCTTCTGACAAATCTGACTTACGAATCCTTTTTTGTTGCGTGGTCTCACAAGGGTAGAGGAACAAGTCGGAGACTTCCCAGAGATAGACCGATGCTTGCTTAGGACGCTGTGGTGAACGGTCAGGAACGTGGTCAAGCGACCGACATGGATGTGGTCGGACACTCACGATCAGGTTCACCACCGAGAAAGAGAGCGCTTATGAATCTGCGGAAGGGAGTAGTCGTTGGATCCATGATTTGCGTGTTGGTTGGGGTGCTACCCCCACCGTCTCTTCTTGCGAGCGATCAATCTCGCGCAAAAGAGCTGATCCAGCAGACCTGCGTGCAGTGCCATCGATTGGAAGGCACTGCGGAGTCACGGTTCAAACTTCACGCGCCTGACTTGATATGGGCCGGCAGCAAATACCAACGGCCCTGGCTCATTCGTTGGCTGACGGGGAAGGAAGCTCCGCTCTACGCCAAGGGTTACCTCTGGGACATGACGAACGTTCCGACCAAACACCCGATCGTCGCGGAGCCTGAGGCAAAAGCCCTTGCCGATTATTTCGCCGAACACAATAGAGATCCACGCGTTACGGTTGGGGCGTTTGACCCGTCGAAGGTCACGAAGTTCGATGTGAAGTTTGGGGCGGCGGCCTATAAAGCCCATGCCTGTCTGGGCTGCCATACGATCGAAGAGAATGGGAAATTGATCGGAGGGCCGCAGAGTGCAGCTCTACAGAATGCGGGACAACGGTACAACATGGACTGGCTGTATCGCTTCGGCCAAAACCCACAGGACTTCATCATCCATACCGGGGAATTTCTTGCCGACGCAACCGACGCACAATTGCGGGCCGTGATCGGATTTCTTGCCGTCCAAGGGGTCAAAGACTTCACCTACTACGAACCTTGGACGAGTCAAGAGTTTGCAAACGCCAGCGTGGATCGTGGGAAGACGTTGTACAAAGAATACTGTGCGCAATGCCACGGCTTCACCGGCAAGGGGGATGGTCCCGCCGCATCGGGGCTCGAGCCGAAACCGGCGATCCATGCCAACATGCCGTTCGACAAACTTCCAATGGAATACCTCTATAACGTCATCAACCATGGCGGAGTGGCCGTCGGCAAATCACCCAACATGCCCTACTGGGGGCTCACGATCGGCCAGCAGGGTGTGGCGGACGTCATCGCCTATTTAAAAGTGACATTTAAGGGAATCCCCGAGGTCACGTCCCCGGCGGGAAGTGGACTGAGTGGAGCCTGTGTCCAGCCGCGTAAGACGGCTACGGCTCCGAACGACTATCTGACCAAAACCAATCCAATCCCCGCCTCCGCAGCCGAAGTTCAAGCGGGCAAGGAATTGTTTCTGAGAACGGCACAGCCAATCGCCTGCGTGATGTGTCATGGGGAGCAAGGAGATGGCAAGGGATTGATGGGTGGAGCGCTCGTGCCGCCGCCCCGAAACTTCACCTGTGGCGCGATGATGAGTAAGATTCCGGATGGCCAGTTATTCTGGATCATCAAGAACGGCTCTCCAGGGACTGGCATGACGGCCTTTGGCGGAATGCCGGATGAACAGGTCTGGCAACTGATCCATTACATTCGATCGTTGGCGAAGTAGGACATACCTGGTTGTCCGCTGGAAAAGCGGAGCAACCATAGCGCTTCGCCGACTGAGGAGGGGAAATGCATGGAAGGAGGTGGCAGGCCAGAACAGATGTGAAAGGCTGCAAGTAGGCATGTTGGTTGAGTAGGTGAAAAACGTACCTGATACCGTTTCAAAAAAGGAGGCAAGAATGAGTGTCCGACGACTTGGAACAACCTTGTTCAGCATTCCGTTCGCCGTGGCGACGGTCGTGGCCTGGAGTGCCGAGCCCGATATCGCACAGGCGCAGACTAAGGGGATGGAGGCACCACCCTCAAAGCTCGAGATTACCATCAAGGACCGACAGCACGGCTATGAGACTGCCGGGTTCACGATGCCCTCCCAGGATACGATTATCGTCGTCCGAAACCAGGATTCCGTGACCCACGGCTTGGCATCTACGTTGTTCAAAAATGTGGCGGTGAAGGTGGAAGGAGGGACAGAGGTACGAGGGAAACAATTCAAATCGTTTCATATCGACGCAGGAAAGACCATGACGCTCCGCTTCGCCACAGCTCCTTCAAGTTTTGACCCACAAACCGGTGGAGCCGAAAGTATCCGCCACGCCCTATGGTGCGATATCCATCCGGAGGTGAAAGGCGAGCTCTTTGTCATTGAAACCCGTGGCGACATCGGCGGCGGCTGAGCAACGGCCTGGATGTAGTCTGGAACGTGCGCCTCATCTGTGGGATGAAATCCTTCCCGGGGGCGCAACAAGAGGTCTCCGGTCCCGGCCAGCATCAGCTCACCACTGAAGCGCAGCTGGGACTGGCGGTCCCGTCCCTTTGATGAGTGAGACCATGTGAAACTGATCGGCTATCCGATCGTGTCGCAGGTAATGAGAAGATGAAATTTGCACGACGCTCCACTCTGGCCGTGGGCATATGGCTTGGTTCTGTGATCGGCGGTGGAGTGCTTGCCATGGCTTCTACCGGATGGACGAAAGAGATTCTGTTTGTGGCTCGTGATCTTGAAGATCAGCAGGCGGTGTGGCTTCCGAGAGAAATTGTCCTTCAACGAAGTACGGATTTCACGGAGCCATTGATCTTTCGATTTGACAACCCGACGGCACGGACCCATGTATTCGAAGCGCCGGGATTGTTGGAGTCCGCTGAGGAAAATGGTATTCAGATCACCAGGCCGGTTCGAGTAACCATTGCGCCTGAAGAGAACGAACAGATCGTCCTGGACAGGAGTCGAATCACGAATGATGCACGCACCGGCGAAGGAGAGACCGTCACCTATCGATTCTACTGTCCCCTTCATCGGGCCGATGACGACACGGGAGGGACCATTATCATTGGGCCGTAACTAGTCTGGTACAGAAGTATGACATACTCACTGTTCTGATACCGAGTATCAGAACATGCGGCACCCTGGCCTGCCGCAATTGAGAACGGATTGACTCACAAGTCTATTTCTCCCTCATCGCCAGCCTCCGATCTCTTCAAAATCATTGATCTCCTCACTGCTCATGTGACAGGACTTGCGTGACGATCTCTTCTTTTCACTAATCCATCCCTGCTTCCATGATGGAGCCGCTTCACTTGACACACTCTCCCCTCCCCCGTACGCTGAACACCATCATGGAAGCCACCGCCGGCAAGAAAATCCTGGTCGTTGAAGACGAACAGGATATTGCGCAACTCGTCCAACACTATCTCCAGAAGGAAGGCTTTCGTTCCGTCACTGCCATGAGCGGAGTCGAGGCCTTAAAGAAGGTCAAGGAAGAGAAGCCTGACCTGATCGTCCTCGATCTGATGTTGCCCGAAATGGATGGGCTCGACGTCTGCAAGCGCGTGCGTTCCGCTCCGGATACCGCGATGATTCCCATCATTATGCTGACGGCCAAAGCTGAGGAGTCCGACACGATTGTCGGCTTGGAATTGGGTGCCGACGACTATGTCACCAAACCCTTCAGCCCCAAAGCGCTGGTTGCACGGGTGAAAGCCCTACTGCGTCGGATCGACCGTACCGCATCCACCGGCCCGGCCCACTATCGATGCGGGGCGCTGACGCTGGATCCGACTCGACATGAGGTCAGTCTCAATGGGCAGGAGATCCCCTTGACGGCAAAAGAATTCGGCCTACTCGAGCATCTCCTACGCCATCGCGGTCGTGTTTTGACCAGAGAGGTATTGCTCAACGCCGTCTGGGGGTATGACTACTATGGTACGACCAGAACCGTGGACGTGCACATCCGGCGATTAAAACAAAAGCTGCCGCTCCTTGAGGACGCCATCCTGTCCGTGAAATCACTTGGGTATAAATTAAAGGATACCGACTGATCCGCATGTCGTGGTCGATTCGATGGAAAGTCGCGATAGGCACACTGGTAGCGGTAGCCTGTGGTCTACTCATCGCCGGATGGATGACCGTTCGCTCTCTTGAACAGCGGGCTCTCACACAGTTCGGCGAGACCCTGGAAGCAAAGGCGAAACTCGTCGAATACGGGTTTCTGGCGTTGTTTCACTCCTCCACTCCCGCAGTCACTCTTTCTCGTCTACAAGATATTGCGCGTGATCTCGGCATCCGATCCTCCGCGCGCATCACATTGATCGCGTCGGACGGCACCGTCCTTGCCGACAATGCCGTCCGCGATGTCGATATCCCGACTCTGGAGAATCATGCATCCCGTCCCGAAGTGTCGCAGGCGTTGGCCACCGGCCAAGGACAAGACGTGCGCCCCAGCCACACGACCGGCGAACGAACGATGTATCACGCAAGACTTCTGCGGGTCCCGCACGACAGAGCCCCCTGGGTGGTCCGCGTGGCGCTTCCGCTCGCCCAGGTGGACCGACTCAGCGACGAACTCAAGCGCCAGCTCCTTCTTGCGATCGGCGTGGCCTTTCTGCTTACCGTCACGCTGAGCATCTGGCTGGCTCACAGCATTACGAAGCCCCTTTCCGAGATCGCGTCTGCGGCTCAGGCCTTGAGTACGGGAAACTCGACGATGCGCATCAGGACGACTGCACAGGATGAGGTGGGATTACTCGCATCGACCTTGAATCAGATGGCAGACCAGCTCCATACAAAAATTGAAGAACTCTCTGAAGACCGCGCGCAGCTGCTGGCCGTGCTGACCTCAATGGTCGAAGGGGTCATGGTACTGGACGCTCGCGGCCACGTGCTACAGATCAATCCCGCGCTCGAGCGGATGTTCGGCATTTCACGGGTGGACGCACGCGGACGCCCCTGCGCCGAACTGTTTCGGCATCAACGGCTGAACAACCTGGTGACGACGATCCTTCAGGCTCGTACCCCTCATGAGGATGAGATCGTGCTCCCGCTCAGCGGACGGCATCTCCATATTGAAGCCTCCCCCGCAGGAGGCGAGCGAGACAACGAAGCCTGTATCGTCCTGGTCTTCCACGATGTCACTGACGTACGCAGGCTGGAAAAGATTCGGAAAGACTTTGTGGCGAATGTCTCTCATGAGCTGCGAACGCCGTTGACCTCGATCAAGGGATATGTGGAGGCGCTTCTCGACGGCGGTAAGGACGATCCCTCGGTGGCCGGTCGGTTCTTGAACATCATTTTGAAACAGAGCGACCGGCTGAATCTGATCATTGAGGACCTCCTTGAGCTCTCCAAGATTGAGTCCGGTCAGATCTCGCTCAAAGAAGAACCGATCGATGTGCGAGCCCTGGTCGACCGAACCTTGTCCACCATCAAACCGATCGCCGATCGAAAAATCCACCGGCTCGTGACCGCACTCGACCCTTCGCTGCCTCTGATTGCAGGTGATGACGATCGGCTCGTGCAAGTCCTCACGAATCTGCTCGATAATGCCATCAAATATACTCCGGAAGGCGGGACCATCACGCTCGGTGCTGCGTCAGCCCCTTCGCCCTACACGTCCGATCCGACACCCAACGCAATCGATCTGTTCGTTGCCGACACAGGAATCGGTATCCCCGAAAAGGATCGCCCTCGTGTCTTTGAACGGTTCTACCGTGTGGACAAAGCCCGCTCCCGAGACCTGGGTGGGACAGGGTTGGGACTCGCCATCGTGAAGCATCTCGTTGAGGGACACGGGGGCCAGGTGTGGGTCGAAGCCAATCACCCTCAAGGCAGTCGTTTCGTCGTTCGACTCCCGATCAAGGGCGGGAAGAGATCCCTCGCTCAGTGGAACCAGGACAATATCGTATAAGCGCCAGCTCCCAACAAGGCAGAACCTGGCAGGGTGAAGATCCAGGCTGAGAGGATCTTGCTCGTGACTCCCCACCGAACCGCAGAGAGACGTTTGGTCGAACCGACCCCTAAGATCGACGAGGTAATCGTATGGGTCGTACTCACCGGAAGACCGAACTGAGCCGTAAACAACAAGACGGTCGCCGCCCCCGTCTCAGCGGCGAATCCGTGGACTGGTTCGAGTTTGACCATTTTCATTCCCAGCGTATGGATAATGCGCCACCCACCGACGGTCGTGCCCAGCCCCA
This sequence comes from Nitrospira sp., assembly GCA_019636945.1. Lineage (GTDB taxonomy): Bacteria > Nitrospirota > Nitrospiria > Nitrospirales > Nitrospiraceae > Nitrospira_D. The sequence goes on from JAHBWO010000036.1 coordinate 24,743, forward strand.
TGGCCAAGGCACAGGCCACAATCACCCAGGTCGGCACTTCTGCCGATGTCAGCTGACCCGAAGCGACTAACGCCAGCGTGATCACGCCCATCACCTTTTGAGCGTCATTCGCCCCGTGACTGAACGCCATGAAGCTCGCCGAGAGAAGCTGAAGTCGGCTGAACAGTTTGGTCGCCAGGCCACGATGAACCCGGAAAAACGACCAGCTTACGAGCACCATGATGAGAAACCCCATTCCAAATCCCAACAGAGGAGAAAGAATCATGGCTTCGAGGATCTTCTGCAATCCCTTGAATTGCACGACCGCCCAGCCTCCATGAGCGACCGCGGCACCCACAAGACCACCGATCAATGCGTGCGAGGAGCTGGTCGGAAGACCCAGGATCAGCGTGAATAAATTCCAGCAGATGGCTCCCGCCATCGCGCCGGCCACGACGACGTTTGTAATCGCATCAGGAAACACAATCCCACCGCCGATCATTTTCGCAACAGCGGTCGAGAAGAAGGCGCCGGCCACGTTCAGTGCTCCGGCCAGCAAGACCGCCGTCAGCGGCCTCAAGACGCGTGTGGAGACGACCGTCGCCACGGCGTTGGCACAATCGTGCCATCCGTTCGAGAAATCGAACAGCAGGGCCAACACCACGGTCACCAACAATAATCCGCTCAATTCAGGCATGGGCACTCTCGTTTTTGTTCAGGAAGACGGTGTGGGGTCACTGATCTGCGAGGGAGGTTCTCCTACCCGTTGCACTCTCGAAGGTCAGGTCCGGATAGAACCAACTACGCTTGCTTCAGGACAATACATTCGATGACATTGGCAACATCTTCACAGCGATCGGTCCCCTCTTCAAAGGTCTCGTAGATCTCTTTCCACTTGATCACCGTAATCGGATTCGTTTCTTTCTCAAAGAGTGTGGAAATCGCATCGCGTGACACCCGATCGGCTTCATTCTCCAAACTGTTCACCGCCACGCTATATTCTTTGACTTCTTCATGCGACATGCTGATCCGATCCACGCCTCGCCCCACCGCCACGGAGGCCTGGTAGAGGATATCCGCCAGCCGAATTGCGCAGGGAGTGGGCTGCTCGATCTTATAGATGGCAAACCGATCCGCCACCGCTTCGATCGCATCCAGAATGTCGTCCAACGCGCTGGCGAGATCGTGAATATCCTCCCGATCAATCGGCGTAATGAACGTTTGATTGAGACGCATGGCAATGTCATGCGTAATGCCATCGCCGATGTGCTCCACCTCTTTGATACGCGCAATCTTTTCCTGAATGTTCGTATAGTCTTCCATCAGGCCCTTGAGCAACCGACTGCCTTCGATCACATTGTGGGCCGCCTTCTTAAAGAGTTCAAAAAAGGCTTCCTCTTTGGGAAGTATGCTGAACATCATGATCCTTTGTACTCCTGAATCAGGTACTTACCCGAAAGGGGAAGCAGCGACAAGCTTGTCTCCGTCGAGCATCGACGTTACCACCGGACAAGGCTCGTTGCCCAGGTCAGTCCCCCTCCAAAACTTCCCAGGAGTACCACATCTCCCGGGGAAATATGTCCGCGACGGACTGCATCATCCAGCGCGATGGGGAGCGAGGCCGAGGAGGTATTGCCATACCGTTCAATGACCGATGCGATTCTAGACCGCTCGATCCCTAACCGATGGGCGATCTGATCCAGTATCCGTCCATTCGCCTGATGCAGCACGACCTGTTTCAGATCATCCGAACGCATGCCGAACTCCTTCAAGATGTCGTGTACGGCCTGCTCAACACGTCGAATCGCAACCCTAAAAAGCGACGCCCCGCGCATGCGCAGCATATGGTCCCGCTTTTTCACACCATCGGCTGATGCAGGACTCCGTGACCCCCCACTGGGAATTCGAATGAGCCCGTGCGACGCCCCGTCCGCGTAGAGCCTGATTCCGAGGATTCCTCGCCACTCCGGGTTGGGATCGGGCTCTCCTCGAAGGATGACGGCCCCGGCTCCATCCCCGAACAACAACGCGGTCGCAGGATCTTGCAAGTCAAGCGTGCGAGACTTCACCTCAGCCGCGACAACCAGACAGGTCTTCACCTGCCCGCTTTGAATCATGGCCTGTGCCATCGAGAGTCCATACAAAAACCCCGAACAGGAGGCAGAGACATCAAAAGCCCCCACCGGCCTGCAACCCAACCCCCGTTGCACCAAGCAGGCCGTCGAGGGGAACGCCATGTCCGGGGACGTGGTAGAAAGTACAATCGCGTCAATAGCCGAGGCCTCACAACCAGCAGCCTCCAGCGCTCGACGCCCTGCAGCGATCGCGAGGTCTGACGCAGCTTCGTGCGCCCCCGCCCAGTGGCGTGATTGAATGCCCGTCAACCGTTGAATATTGGCCGGGGATACCCCCACGACCTGGGCGATCTCCTCGTTCGGCACGACCCGAGTTGGGAGGTAACTGCCCGTTCCAATCACTCGTGTTCGAATCATGGCCCTGCTCGGATCAACTCCTGCAATCAGTCGGACAAACTCGGGTGATACGCCCAATGTGGAGCGGGATTATAGGGGCGGCAAAGAGACAGGTCAACAAAACCAGGCACCCAATTGCTTTTTATCTATATCCTTGCTATTTTCATTGGTTATGCAGATGCCTCTCATGCAAGCAGGTGTTTCCGCTCGATTCAGACCGTCCGGTCCGTGCCTGGCGACGTGGCTGGGCCTCTACTGCCTTGTGTTCTCCTCCTGCGCCGGCGATTTTTCCGCCAGCGACGTCCGAAGTGGGCTCAAAAAAGCCCTCAGTAGTACAGACGAACAAATCTTTCTCGGGGACACGATCGATAACCATTACCACCCCAATGTGATCATGAAACGTGGCGAGGCCTACTTTGAGAAGGAAGAGTACTCGGAAGCGCTCGTCGAATATAAACACTTTCTAGAACTGCATCGGAATCACGTGCTCGCTCCCTATGCCGCCTTCAGGATTGGGGAGATCCATATTAAGATGGCAAAAACGATCGATCGCGACCCTGAACCGATGCAAAAGGCCATCGCCGCATTCGACCAGATGCGGAAAGAATTTCCCGGCAGCCGCTACGACACACAGGCGCAGCAAAAACTCGAAGAGTGCCACGACTGGCTGGCACAGATGCATCTGTTCGTCGGACAATTCTACTATCGAAGAGGCTCGTACTTGGCGGCGGCCCACCGATTCGAGCAAGTGCTCAAGACCTATCCGGACAAGCCTGTTGCCCCGGACGCGATGTACTTCCTCGCCAAGTCGTACCACGAGATGGGTGCCGATGATTGGGCAAGAGACCACCTCATTGTGCTGGCGGAGAAGCACCCAGACAGCAAGTTCGCCGGTGACGGGAAACATCTGCTCGCAAAAATCAACGAGACTCAGCCCAAAACGTTGCTGGCACAGCAGTCGGAATCAACATCGCTCTCGGATGCCGGACCAGGCCTCGTACGAAACGGTCGATCCAGTTTCTCACCTCAGTCCCCTCCTGCCGGCTCATCCTCACTACCTACAATGGGAGCACCTGGCGTCGCGCCGTCGTTAGATGAGGTTGGTGCCGCGGCACCCCATTCACTGAAATCAGGATTCACTGCCTGCCGCCTTGGCGCCTGGTGCTGAGATAGCCGCCAGCTGAAAGCTGATTGCCGAAGGCGAGCTACCTACTGACCCAGATACCAGCCGATCCCGTATCGCTCCAACAAACTGGTGATCATCGTCAACGAGTTGGCATAGATCATCACACCGACGACGATCAACATCACTCCGCTCACGGTCGACACACCCCACAAATAGGCCCGTACTTCTTTGAAATAGGCCAAGAATCGATCGACGCCCAATGCCGTCAGAAACAACGGCAGCCCCAAGCCCAATGAGTAGAAAGTCAATAAGACAACCCCACTGAACAGGGAGTCGGTCGTACTCGCATAGAGCAAAATCGATCCCAGGACCGGCCCAACGCAGGGAGTCCATCCGGCCGCGAATGCCACACCGATCAAGAATGATCCCAAATACCCAGCCGGTCGATTGCGAAACTGGTACCGATGCTCCATCTTGAGGAATGTGAGATTGAGGATCCCAAGCAGATACAGCCCGAACAGAATGATCACCACACCGCCGATACGCCGAATAAGATCTTGATGGCTAATCAGAATCTGTCCGAGAAAACTCGCGGAGGCACCGAACGCGATGAATACCGATGAAAACCCGCCGATGAAGAGCAGGGAGTTGACGATGATCGCCTTCTTGAACTTTTCACGTTCAGCGGCATCGGTAAGTTGTTCAACCGAGAGTCCGGTGATATAGGAAATATAGCTCGGCACCAGCGGCAGGACACACGGGGATACAAACGAAAGAAGCCCCGCAGAAAAGGCCGCAATCAGCGAAATCTGTGGAATGGATTGCGTCATCGCATGCCTACTTTTTTCATAACGGTTTGTGCCCCTTCGGCTCGGCTAGGCCCGTCGCAGTGGCCTGTCGGTGGTTGCAGTAGACGTGTTCATCAAGACTGTGGGCTAGGACTTCAGCAGCGCATGAATCAAGTCACGGGCCTCCGGTGAGTCCCAATCGCGAGCACCAAATATTTTTTGTCGCACGACGCCCTGCCGATCGACCATGAAGGTGACCGGGATCGTTCGAGCGCCATAGGCCAGACCAACCCGATACTCCGAGTCATGGAGAATCGGGAACGTAAAGCCCATCTGCTTCTGGAACGGGCGCGTCACCATTGCACCCTGAGAATCCGTCGACACGGCCAAAATCTCGAACTCTCTTCTCGGTAACGTACGATAGAGTTGCTCCATTGCCGGCATCTCGACCCGGCAAGGTCCGCACCACGTCGCCCAAAAATTCAGCAACACAACCTTCCCTCTGAGCTGCGAAAGACTCACGGCATTCCCGGCAAGGTCTCGCAATATGAAATTCGGCGCCTCATCACCGACTTGGACGACTCCTCGTCCGACAACCGACGGTTTCACTAACTGCGGAGGTTGGGCATCAACCACTGATGACGCGACCAGCCCGCCGACAGCGAGCAGCACAGGGAGAATCGAGATCTTTCGGATATACTGCATTTTCAAAACTCAGAACGCAATTCTGAGAGGCTCCCCTTGGAAGAGCTGGAGCAATGCCGTCCTCACAACTATACCTGCATCCGCGAACATGCTGTCCCCTCAATCCTTAAATCATGTTACAAGTCCCCAAAATCCTGAGTCAAGTAAACGAGGCCTGACTTTATTCCCCAACCAACTACATGAAATGATGGACAAAGCCCACCCATCTCCTTTAGAATCGGTTTCGCTTGTTCGTGGCTTGTCACTCGCCACTATTTTCTCACATTCCAGATTCCTTAGACAGACCAACGCTGGATTTCTATAACCTCAACCCACGAGGGGCCTATGCGAGACAATTTCCTTTTTACCTCCGAATCAGTGACAGAAGGACATCCGGATAAAATCGCCGACCAAATCTCAGACGGCATCCTGGATGCCATCATCGCCCAGGATAAATATTCTCGTGTCGCCTGCGAGACAATCCTCACGACAGGCATTGCACTGGTGGCCGGGGAAATCTCGACGAAGGCCTACGTTGAAATCCCGGACATTATCCGCGAAGTCATTAAAGAAGTCGGCTACTGCGATGCCTCCTGGGGATTCGACTACCACACCTGTTCCGTTCTCACCGCGATTCACCAACAATCTGGTGACATCGCGATGGGCGTGGACTCCGGCGGAGCCGGTGATCAAGGGTTGATGTTCGGATATGCCACCAACGAAACCGCTGAACTCATGCCGATGCCGATCGTCTTGGCTCATCGTTTGACCAAGCGGCTCGCCGAAGTACGCAAGAAAAACATTCTCAAATGGGTGCGGCCGGATGGGAAATCTCAAGTCACGGTCGAGTACAAAAACGGGAGGCCCGTACGGATCGATACGATCGTCGTCTCCACGCAACACAGCCCAGATGTGACCAGCAAGCAAATTGAACGCGATATCATGGAAAAGGTCATCAAGCCGGTGATGCCGAAGGGCCTGTATGACCCGACCGGTGTGAAGCATCATATCAACCCGACTGGTCGATTCGTGGTCGGCGGCCCCATGGGCGACACCGGTCTCACCGGGCGAAAGATCATCGTCGACACGTACGGTGGCCATGGCAGCCATGGCGGTGGAGCGTTCTCCGGAAAAGATCCAACAAAAGTCGATCGGTCTGCCTCCTACATGGCCCGCTATATCGCGAAGAACCTTGTGGCCGCCGGATTAGCCGACAAGTGCGAGGTGCAACTGGCCTATGCCATCGGCGTTGCCGATCCTGTCTCCGTGCTGGTCGATACCAAGGGCACGGAAAAGGTGTCGGTTGATAAGCTCGACAAACTCGTGCGTAAGCACTTCCCCATGACACCACGTGGCATCATTGATCACCTCAAGCTTCGACGACCAATTTTCAAAAAGACGGCGGCATACGGACACTTCGGCCGCAACGAGCCCGAGTTTACTTGGGAGAAAACCGACAAGGCCAAAGCCCTACACAAGGACGCCGGACTATAAGCTTCGTGAGCCTTACCACAGCAGCGCAAGGGGGACGGGTTGGTTGCCCGTCCCCCTTCTCATGACAGCAATTGACGCCCCGCCAAATCACGACCGACAACTTTCAGAAGGAGGATCTCCGTGGATTACGATGTGAAAGATATCAAGCTGGCAGACCAAGGCAAACTGAAGATCGAATGGGCCGAAGCCACAATGCCCGTCTTACGGCTGATTCGTAAGCGGTTCAAGAAACAGCAGCCATTGAAGGGTGTTCGAGTGACCGCCTGCTTACACGTCACCACGGAAACGGCGAACCTAGCCATCACGCTGAAAGCTGGTGGGGCTGATGTCCGCCTCTGTGCGTCAAATCCATTGAGCACACAAGACGATGTGGCTGCAGCCTTGGTTCAGCATGAAGGGATCCCGACCTTTGCCATCAAGGGTGAAGACAATCCCACCTACTATCGTCACATTGAGTCGGCGATCGCCCATCGTCCACACGTCACCATGGACGACGGTGCCGATGTGGTCTCACACCTCCATTCCAAGCGGAAAGAACTCTTGAAGAATGTCATCGGTGGAACAGAAGAGACCACCACGGGTGTCATTCGCTTGCGGAGCATGGCAGACAAGAAAGTGCTCAAATTCCCTGTGATCTCCGTCAACGATGCCGATACCAAGCACATGTTCGACAATCGCTACGGCACGGGCCAATCCACCATGGACGGCATCATCCGAGCGACCAACCGCTTGGTCTGCGGCTCCGTCGTAGTCGTGGTCGGCTATGGCTGGTGCGGACGCGGCATCGCCATGCGCGCCAAGGGCATGGGGGCCGATGTCATCGTGACCGAGATTGATCCATTGAAAGGTCTGGAAGCCGTCATGGATGGCTTCCGTGTCATGCCGATGGAACTGGCCGCGCCGGTCGGCGACTTTTTCGTCACCGTGACGGGCAACATCCATGTCATCCGGGGTGAGCATTTCGCCGCGATGAAAGACGGAGCCATCGTCTGCAACAGCGGACACTTCAATGTTGAGCTTGATATCCCGGCCCTTGAGAAAATGGCCGGTAAGCGCCGGGTGGTTCGCACCGGCGTCGAAGAATTCACCATCAAGAAAAACGGGCATCGTGTCAGCCTGCTCGGCGAGGGCCGACTCGTCAACCTGGCCACCGCTGAGGGTCATCCTTCCAGCGTGATGGATATGAGCTTTGCCAACCAAGCGCTCGGTGCGGAGTACATCGTCAAGAATTACAAACAGCTCGAAAAGAAGGTCTATCCGGTTCCTGAAGTGATCGATAAGGAAATTGCCAAGCTTAAGTTGGCAGGCATGGGCGTGGCCATCGACACCCTGACGGCGGAACAGCGGAAGTATCTCGCTTCCTGGGAAATGGGGACATAGAGAGCATAGTGCGGCGCGGGCACTCTCGGTGCTCGCTCACCGCGCATACAAGATCGATTAGATTTCTGATAGTTGGCGATGCTCGGTGAATGCGCGCAGTGCGAGAGCACCCGCACCGCACCAGCAAGAAGAGAAAGAAGGGAAAGGCCACCTCAGTTGAGGTGGCCTTTTTCATTCAGCCATGAGCGTCTCTCCTCGATGCTCTCTCAAAGAGATCCTGGCGAAGGAATGAAAAAGGTCTCCCCAATTTCATGAGTCAACCGAAAGCAATTGCAATCTCATCCTGGAGTGGTAGAGTGGGGGCGAGGAGGACTGTATGACGTCCCGCGCGTTCCAATCGCTGTCGCTTGCAGACTTTGGATTCTCCTCCGAACAGGGTTTCCTGCCGTCTGATCCTTGTGAATCACTGCCAGACTGTCCAGCGCTCAACCACCTCAGTCACGAGCTCCCCAAGTTGTTAAGCGCCCGACAAGTCCGGCGATTTATCAATGAAGAGCCATCGTTTCTGCCATCCATCCCATCGAGTTGGGGCGAGGATGACTATCGCACCGCAATGCGTATCCTCTCCTTTGCCGGCCACGCCTATGTGTGGGAAACACCAGGGCAACCGGCGGCCAAGCTCCCTCCTCAACTCGCACGCCCCTGGCACGAGATAGGCCAGAAGCTCGGTCGCCCCCCGGTCCTCTCCTACACTTCCTATGCGCTGGATAACTGGCGCCGTCTCGATAACACGAAGCCGATTCAGCTCGACAACATCGTACTGCTGCAGAACTTTCTCGGTGGGTTGGATGAGGAGTGGTTCGTCGTAGTCCATATCCAGATCGAGCAGCAAGCAGGCCCTGGCCTCGATGGCCTGATACGGGCGATCAACGGAGCTGCAAACGGGAAGGACGATGAAGTTCTGCTGGGGTTACATGCCCTGGTATCCGCACAAACCGCCATGCGAGACACGCTGCTGCGCATGAAGGAGCGCTGCGATCCCTATGTCTATTACACCCGCGTGAGACCCTACATCCATGGCTGGAAGAATAGCCCGTCATTACCAAACGGGCTCATCTATGACAATGTGGAAGCCTATGCCCAACAACCGCAGCAGTTCCGTGGTGAGACTGGAGCCCAGAGTTCGATCGTGCCATGTCTGGATGCAGGCCTAGGCATTCACCATGCCCCTGATCCTTTGACAGTCTACCTACAAGAGATGCGGGAGTACATGCCACCCCGCCACCGCGCTTTGATTCAAGCTCTGGAGAGTCA